>JBARBI010000271.1:0-34062 GCA_049792875.1 Candidatus Sulfotelmatobacter sp. | reverse complement strand
GTCCGGCTCAAAGACCCGGACCCACCCAAACTCAGGATGGACCGCGGCCCACGGAAACGCCTAGGCGAACAAGCGCATGAGGCCGGTCGCGGGGAGGTCGGGGGAAAGGAAGCGGGAACCTTTGAGACCGGCGGCGTGGGCGAGCGCCTCGGCAGCGCGATACCCGCTCCGCACGGCGCCTTCCATGGTGGCGGGCCAACCGGTTGCGGTCCAGTCTCCAGCGAGAAAAACGCGCGGCCACACGGTGACAGGGGTGGGACGGTGGGCGTCGATTCCCGGGCGCGGCGAATAGGTGGCATGGAGTTCCTTGATCACGGTGGACTTCAGGAGATTGGCGTCGCGCGCCGCGGGAAAGAATTCGCGGACTTCTCGGAGGGCGAGGTCGACGATTTCGGCGCGGGATTTGTCGATCAGAGACTTCGAAGAACTGACGACGAGTTCGATGTAGCTGCCGGATACTGACGAGTCTGTGGAGTCGGTATGCTTACGCCCTTCGGAGGCTCGATCAAGTTTCTCATCGGACCCACGGCTGACGCCCTGGGCTGTGTTCTCACGCCGCTCCGCGGCTAGCGCTCCCCGGCTGCGCATGGGCTGCAGGCGCGACTTGTGGAACATCCATTGAATGGTGCGATCGAGGAGCACGGCGTGATCGAGGTTGGAAATCTGGCGATCGAACCACAAGTGAATACCGGTGATGGGCGAGGTTTCGAAGTGGCTGAGTTGTTCGCGAATCGGCGCGCTCTCGGGGGTGTCGGGAAGGACTCGGTCCAGGCCATCGAACGGCAAGGCGACGACCAGGTAGTCGAAGCGTTCTTCCTCGGTGCCCTCTGGATTTTCTTCTTTTGCTCTTAGCTGGACTTTCACCTGGGAAGAATCGGCGGCGAAAGTTTCGACCGGTCGACGGAAGTGCAGCACTCCGCCGCGGGCTCGGATGTAGTCGCCAGCGGCGTTGTAGAGGTCGGTTAGAGGAACGGTGGGCACTCCCATGTGGCGTGCGGCGGGAGACTTCAGGGACTCGCGCACGACCTGGGCGGCAGCGGAGATGGAGATCAGATCGAGTTCTTCGCTGAGGGCGCTGACCAGGATGGGTCGCCAGAAGCGCTCGACGGCCTGCCTGGTCTGACCGTGCTGATCGAGCCAGTACTGGAAGGATTGTCCCGTATCCCGTTGTTCAGTCAGGGTGAGCGGGACCAAGGCGCGCGCGATGGCGATTTTATCGGCCGCGCTCAGGAAAGAGGAGTGGAGGAACGACGGCGCAGTGTGGAGCGGAGCCGGAAGCGGCGAGGATTTCATCATCGACGTGCGCCCGCCGGGTTCGATGAACGTCATCTCGTCGTACCAGCGGATTTGCTCGCTAACTCCGATGCGGTGGTAGAACTCCATCAGGTTCGTGCACACGCGGAAGAGAACGTGCTGGCAGTTGTCGACAACCTCGCCGGTGCCGGGATGTTCCCAGGACGAGGCCCTACCGCCGAGAAAGGGACGCTTCTCGAACAGCGTCACGCGGAAACCCGCGTCGGACAGGGCGCTGGCGGCGGCCAGTCCGGCGAGGCCGCCTCCTGCGACGGCGACTGTGGTTTGGGATGGGGTGGGCGGCATTCTTAAGTTCGGCTTCAAAGTCCCCACCCTCTTTCGCAAAGAACGCGAAAGAAGGATGGGGCACCCAGGGCGCGAAAAATTCGCACTTCTCGCGCAAAAAACGCGCGAGAAATGGGGCACCCGATTTCGGGATCACAAGGAAACTTTATCAACCCCCGGCTCATGTAAGACGCTTGAAGAAACCTTTCCCGAGGATGCGCAACTTTTCCGACCGGCTGAGAGCGACTTTGGCAGTGAAAACGTCGTATTGCTTTTCGGCGATCCTCTCAAGCAAGCGGCGGTAGATGGTCACGAGGACCCACAACGCAGGCTGACTGTCCTCGGAGATGTAGGGGATCAGGGCGTCACCGGACGCATAGTGCTCGCGGGCCCGGTCCGCTTCGAGCGCCAGCAACGGGCGGAAGCGCCCGGGGTCGGGGGTCGCGAGCAGTTCGGAGGCGGACAGATTGAATTTCGCGAGGTCTTCTTCCGGAAGGTAGATCCGGCCCAGGCTCGCGTCTTCTTTCACGTCGCGAATGATGTTGGTGAGTTGAAATGCCAAGCCGCAACTTTCGGCTAGAGGCTCGGCGGCGGGATCGCGATATCCGAAAACGTGGATGCAGACCAGGCCCACAACCGATGCGACGCGGTAGCAGTAGAGGCGGAGATCTTCGAATGTCTTGTATTGAATGGTGAGGCCGGGAGCGCTGGTGGTTTGCGCGGACGCTTCGGCTTCTTCAACGTCCATGGCGGTGCCCAGGGCCAATTCGTCGAGCAACCCGGCCGGAATGGAGTAGCGGCGCTGTGCGTCCGTCAAGGCAAGCAGGATGGCGTCATCCGTGGGTTCGCCTTGCTGGGCGCGGTGCAGAGCGTCGAGCCAGGCGTCGAGTTTCTGCCGGCGATCGGGGAGGCTCAGAGTCGGGTCGTCCGCGATGTCGTCACAGCGGCGCATGAAAGCGTAGACGGCACAGAGGGCTTCCCGTTTGCGGCGCGGCAGGACGAGGAAGGCGTAGTAGAAGTTCTTCGCCGCGGTGCGGGTGATGCCCCTGCAGACGGAATACGCCATGACGAGCTGCGGCGGTGCGGGGGTCCAGGGAATCGGAACTTGCTGGGCGCTCGCGCTCAAAGTGCTCCTCCTGGCCCGACCCCCAGGAGTTTTCCCAAGGCGGCGCGTCCCACCAGAGCGAGTTTGCGGGGCCTCGAAATGGACGGGCGATTGCCGAGGACAGCGTGGTGTTGCTGCTGAATTGCGTTCAGGATTTCCAGTCCGCCGCGGCTGAACAGATCCAGGTCAATGGCCAGTTCACGATCTACTTTTCCGATCAGCGGCACGCCCTGACGGAACCAGTCACGGGCGCGCTCGACCTCGAACTGCAGCATGGCGCAGAAAGCCGGGGTGTTTTGGTGGTGCGCGATGTCGTACTCGCCGACGCCGAAGCGTCGAAGGTCTTCGAGCGGGAGATAGATGCGTCCTTTGCCGTAGTCGATAGTGACGTCCTGCCAGAAGTTGGCGAGTTGTAAAGCCGTGCAGGTGAAGTCGGAAAGGCGCTGGCGCTCGGAGTCGCGGTATCCGCAGAGGTAGAGCACGAGATGGCCGACGGGATTGGCGGAATAGCGGCAATAGGCCAAGAGATCGTCGAAGGTTTCGAAGCGGGTGACGGTTTGATCCTGGCGAAAGGCGCGAAGCAGGTCGGAGAATTCGTGTTTGGGAATGCCGAACTGGCGCACGGTTTCGGCCAGGGCTACGAAGACAGGATGTTTCGGAGACCCCTCGTAGCAGGCGTCGAGTTCGTGCTGCCACTGGTCCAACAGGTCGAGCGAGGCGGCGGGGTCGCCGACTTCGTCGCCCAAGTCGTCGGAGATGCGGCAATAGGCGTAGACGTTGAAGAAGTGCTGGCGCAGGCGGTTGGGCAGAAACCAGCTTGCGACCGAGAAATTTTCGTAATGGGTGCGGGCGAGGCGGGCGCAGTATGCGCGGGCCTCGGCGAGTGTGGGCGGGGTCGAGGGGATGGCGTAGTTGGCGGGCAGGCGGCTCCAGCCCAAGGCTGCAGGTGTGGGGGAGAGTGTCGGGTTTAGGGTGGTGGTCTGCATTTCCAATTCAGCTTGCGCGATTTCAAACTTATCCAAATAGTCGAGAGCGCCGTGAGAATTCCTCTTCGCGTTCGTGTCGCCACCCGCAGAGCAGGGGTCCTTCGACTGCGTAACTGGTTCGCGTTCGCGAACCAGTTCCTTCGCTCAGGATGGCAAAAAGCTCTTTGGCTTCGGCCTGCATACCTGCGCGGCGAATCAGTGGCCGGGGATGATTGCGGTCTTGATGTCGCCGCCGCGGTTCAGCATGTGACGCAAAACCTGCTGCAGGCGGGACAGCGGAGCCTCCCCCGTGATGTAGTCGGTGGGGCGGATTTTTTTGGCCGCGATCAGTCCGAAGGCCCGGCGAACCGTTTCCGGCGTGTGGTGGAACGTGGCTTTCAGGGTGATTTCGGAATAGTGCAGGCGATTGGTCTCGAGCTGCACTCTGGTTCCACTGGCGCAGCCGCCGAAGAAGTTGACGGTGCCGCCTTTGCGGACCATGTCGACCGCCCACTCCCACGCTTCCGGTTTGCCTACAGCTTCGATAACTACGTCGCAACCGCGCTTCTGCGGTGAGAGTGCGCGGACAGCTTCCACCACGTTGGGTACTTTCGTGGTCTGGATAATTTCATGCGCGCCCATGTGCTTGGCGGCTTCCACCTGGCCGTCACGCTTGACGACGGAAATCACGTTGCAACCGATGGCGCGTGCCACCTGCACGAACATGAGGCCGATGGGGCCGCCACCGAGAATGGTGACCGTGTCACCGATCTCCACACCGGTTTCGTGCAGACCGCGCAGGACGCAGGCCAAGGGTTCGGTCATCGCCGCCTCCTCAACGCTCACGTTGGGCGGGATGATCAGCATGTTGGCTTCAACGATGCGGCGAGGTACGCGAATGTACTCCGCATAGGCGCCATTGTTGAAGAGGAGATCTTCGCAAAGGTTCTCCTGATGCTTGGAGCAGTAGAAGCACATCTGGCAGGGGGCGGAGTTCAGAGCCACGACGCGCATGCCCTTCTTAAAGCCGTTGACCCCGGCGCCGACTTCCTCGATGACACCGGCCAGTTCGTGGCCGAACAACGCGGGAGGAACGATCATGCGGGCGTGGTAGCCGCGCTGATACACCTTGAGATCGGTACCACAGGTCAAAGCAACTTGTACCTTGACCAGAACCTCGCCGTCTCCCACGCGAGGGATCGGTACCTTTTCAATCTTGAGGTCTTCTTTGCCGTAAAGGACGGCAGCGGTCATTTTTCCGTTCACTGCTGGCTTCCTTCCCAAATACTGCCGGGCTGAATCATGATCTTCATTGACGAAGGTTGCGGATGGGCGGCCAGATCCAGGGCTTGCGGGCTCTCGGGGAGCGGGAAGCGATGGCTGACCAGCCGTTCCAGATCCATCACACGGTTCATGACAAAATGCGCGGACTCCTGCTGCAGGCCGACCGATGCACTGTAGGACCCCACCAAGGTTTTCTCATCGACACAGATGGCTGCCGGATCGATCAAGGCCTCTCCGTGCTGCGTTTGCGCAAAAAGCAATACCCGACCACCGGGACGGGCCGCATCCATCGCGGTGCGAATCAGGGAGTTGCCGCCTACGGCAAGAATGACCGCATCGGCCCCACGCCCCTCGGTCAATTCGCGGACACGATCTACGACATTTGTTCGCGATGCATCAATTGTAAGGTCTAACCCGAAACTTGATCCTATTCTAAGCCTCTCGGGATACAAATCGGAAGTAATTAAGGTGGCCCCTGCCTGCTTGGCTAGCACGCTCAATATGATGCCGATTGGGCCCTGGCCGATGGCCAGGATGGTTTCGCCACGGCGCAGACGCAGGGCGTCGATCCCCTTCATGCAGGTGTTGACAGGTTCGACGAAGCAGGCTTGCTCGAAGGACACGTTGTCGGGAATGCGGACAGTGCCGTGCTCGACGATCCAGTCCATGACCCGGACGTACTCGGCGAATCCGCCGCCCGAAGGCTCAAATCCGGCGGTGCAGCCTACTTTCTTGTAGGTGTCGCACTGGGCGAAAGTCTTGTTCTGGCAGTAGAAGCACTGGCGGCAAGGGATGTGGTGGAAAATCATCACACGGTCGCCGGGCCGGTAGTGCTGCACGCCCTCGCCGACCGCTGCGACTACGCCAGAGGTTTCGTGTCCGAAGATGCGGGGGGCGGAGTGGGAGCCTGTGGATATCTTTTTAAGGTCGGTGCCGCAGACGCCGCAGGAGTGGACGCGGACCAGCATCTCTCCCGGGCTGATTTTGGGTACAGGGACGGTCTCCAGGCGGACATCATTCACTCCCCGGTAGACTGCAGCCAGCATGGTCGCGGGAATCGAATGTGGGAGAGTCTCGAGGGTGAACGGTCCGGCAATAGCCATCGCTTCATTTTAGATGATCCCAGTGGGAGGTTCGTTTCAAATCAGGGGGATGGGGGTGACCGATAGTAACGGGGGCGTGGCTCCGTCCGCGGCGCCGGGGAGAGCCCGTAGGCGCCAAGCCCGGCTGCCTGAAGGGCCGGCAACTGCACGGGCCCACCGTAAAAGGTGCCAGATCTGCTCTGTAATCGATCTACCTTCCAATGTTTTGGAGACTCCCATTTCACCACCTGCAGGGTGCTCTAAGATTTCTCAGCCTGCTCATCACCGGAACGCGTTTCAGCGTCTCCTCTGGCCTCGGGTTTCTGGCGCTGATCGGCGTCTCGGTCCAGACGGGCGTGATCATGGTCGAATACATCAACCAGCTCAGAGTGCGCGGCCGCACCGTACGGCAAGCGGCCGAAGAGGGTGCGAGTCTCCGGCTCCGACCCATCATGATGACGATGCTGGTGGCCACGCTCGGCCTCTTGCCGGCGGCCATGTCGCACGATATTGGTTCCGATTCCCAGCGGCCTTTCGCGATTGTCATCGTGGGCGGTTTGACCTTCGAGTTGCTGACCAGCGTATTCCTCCTTCCGACGTTGTATTGCTGTGTTGCAGGTTCAACAGACCGGCTACCTCCGGCGGAGGCACGGTTCCTGGAGGAAGGCGAACATGTCGACTAGAGCCAGTCGCGGCGAATCCTTGCCCAGAGAACCGAGAGTGGTTTCGTCGCGCAATGATTCAACAAGCAACAACCGGCTCTCTTTGCGACTGGGTGGCGCTCCGATAGGGGTTGCATCGCTGGCTTCGATTACCTCGGGTATCCTGATCATCGTGGTTGTCGAATCGCTCGGTGGGAACCGGACAGCGGTCAAACCGGCGCTGTCGATTGTTATTTTGCTCTTCGCGCCGGCAATGCTTGGTGCCATTTATTCGGTCTTCTTCGAAAAGTCGAAGCTGTACGGCTGCTTTGACTTGGCCCTTTCGGGCGCCGTGCTGCGGATGCTTCCCTTTACCTGGTACTGGTTGGGCATGTACGTTCCTTTTGCCTGTGCGTTTACGGCCTTCTGTGCCATCGTCTGCTTTCTGCAGCATCGCCGGAAGCGCTAATCCCAGGAGTGCTTGGGCCTTTAAGGGCCGATTCGTTCCGTTCTGTCATGATGCGTGCTACGACCAAAACTTTCATGCTATGCTGCGCAAAACTTCGACTTGTCAGGATTGACAGTGCTGATTGAAATGCGGCTCGAGAATTACGCGGTGATCGACAGCCTTTTGGTGGAGTTCGGTCCAGGCTTGAATCTGCTGACGGGCGAGACAGGAGCGGGGAAGTCGATCCTGGTCGATGCGCTGGCGTTGCTGCTGGGCGAAAAGGCCTCGAGCGATGTGATTCGCGCGGGCACGGAGCGTGCCGTGGTGTCAGCAGTCTTTGAGGTGGAGGGAGCGGCGGAAAAAGCGCTCGCGGGAATTCTCGGGGCCTATGGGCTGGACGAGACGGAGGATGGATCGCTTATTCTGCGGCGCGAGATTGCGGCTGGAGGCAAGGGGCGAGTGTTCGTAAACAATCAGCCGGCAACCGTGGCGGTATTGCGCCTGCTGGCGCCACATTTGGCGATCATTCACGCCCAGAACGAATCCATGCTGGCCTTTGACGGGCCGGCGCGACTGGGGTTGCTGGACGCGTTTGCGGGCAGCCAACTCGAGACGGTGGAGACCGAGTTCGCAGCGTGGAAGGAGGTCCGCGGGCGCATCGAAGAGTTGGAACACGGAGAGCAGGACCGGCTTCGGCTGGTGGACCTCTGGATTTTCCAGAAACGCGAAATCGAAGAGGGGCGACTGCAGAGCGGAGAGGATGAGCGACTGGAGACGGAAAAGCGCGTTCTCGCCAACGCGGAGAAAATTTATAACGCGGCGATGAACGCGTTTGATCTGCTGTATGAGGGAAACGGCTCGACAGCATCGTCGCTGCGCGCGGCGCAGAAACAGGTTGAAGAACTGGTCCGTTACGAGCCCAAGTTTCAAGAGGCGCTGGCCGCGCTGGAAACGGCGCGCATCAGCGTAGAGGATGTGGGCGCGAGCGTGCGTGACTATGCCGGTGGGATTCATGCTTCGCCGGAACATCTGGCGCAGGTGGAGGACCGGCTCGCGCTGCTCGACCGGTTGAAACGAAAATACGGACCGACGCTGGACGAAGTGATTCAGTTCGGGGCGGATGTTTCACGCAAATTGTCGGAGATTGAGAACAAAGACGAAATCCTGCGACAGTTACGGATCGAACTGGCGAAGGCTGCAGGTGAATATCTGCGGGCGGCGCGGACGCTGTCAAAGAAGCGGTTGGAAGCGGCGGTGAGACTGGAGAAGTCGGTGGAAGGAGAGATTAACGATCTGGCGATGAGGTCGGCGTTCCGGATCGAGATGACGAGTTTGGAAGAAGAAGGGAACTGGACAGCGTCGGGCATCGATCAAGTGGTGTATATGATCGCGACGAATCCCGGCGAGCCTTTACGGCAACTGGAACACATTGCCTCGGGCGGCGAACTGTCGAGGGTGATGCTGGCGCTGAAGGCGACCGTGGAAGCGGGCAGCGATCCCCCTTCGCGCAAAGAACGCCAGAAATTGGGTACCCAGCGCAGCGCGCAAATCCCCACCCTTCGACAGGCTCAGGGCGGGCTATCTCGCAAAGGGCGCGAGAAATGGGGCACCCAGAGGACTTTGGTGTTTGACGAGATCGATACTGGCATCGGGGGCCGTGCGGCGGAGGCAGTCGGCAAAAAACTGAAGGAGCTGGCGCGGTCGAATCAGGTTTTGTGCGTCACCCACCTGCCGCAGATCGCCACCTTCGGCGATCAGCACTACGTCATCGAAAAAAAGGAGTCCGGCGGGCGCTCGCGAACCAGCATTCGTCCGGTTACCGGTGACGAACGCACCGAAGAGGTGGCGCGTATGCTGAGTGGGGCGAAGCTGACCGAGACTTCACGCAAACATGCGGAGCAGATGATTAAGGCGAACGGGTGAGGGCGGTTCGGTCTGAGTTCTGGGTTGGTGGACTAGCTGGTCTTAGGAGAATTGTCCGCCACTTTGATCGTGAAGTTGACGGTGATCTTGGCTTTGGTTTCGACCGGTTGACCGTTCTGCAACATCGGTTTGAAGTGCCACGCGCGGACCGCCTGCTGGGCCGCTGAAGCGAGGATGGTGGGACCGCTCAACACCCGAAGATCCTGGATGACGCCGTCGGCGCTGATCAGGGCCTGTAACACCACTGACCCCTGAACGTTCATGTGTTGCGCCAGCAAAGGATAGGACGCTTCCGGTCCGACTGTGTCGATGGGCAACCGCTCCCGGTCCGCTGCATTCGTGGCTGCTGCCAGGGCCGGCGCGGACTGAGCCGGCGTGGCCGATCCCGGATGGGCAATCTCGACCTTTGCGGTGTTGCTGCTGGGATGAATCGTGCGATGTGTGTCGCCGGCTACTACTTCTACGTCCAGAGGAGGCAGAACCGTACGGGTAGTAGCCACGGCGGGTGCATCCGGAGCCGGAGCTTTCGGTTGAGAGGAAGTGTTGGCGGCTGGGATCGGTTTCTTGGCTGCAGGCGCCGGAGTTGGCTGCGTCTGACTGGTGGTGCTCGGCGCCGATTTCGCCACGCCCTGGCGCGCGGCCGCGGGCTCAGCTACATCCGAATCCAAAGTTGATTGCTCAGATCCAAACCAGAACTGGCGGTCTTTTACCAAAACCCCAACCAGCGAAACCAGCAGGAGTACGAGGGCGAACAGCAGTCTGCGCGGTTGCCGGCCCCTGAAGGCCGGAGCCTGAGGGGTTTCAAGGGTCGATCTTGAGTCTAGCTGCAACATTGTTCGCTGACCTGGGAGTCTGGGCGAAGACACTACTATGTTGCGGCAGCAGGGCTGAGATCACAATGGCACGGGGTGGCGGGCGGGGGGCACGACCGGGCCATGCCCGAGAAGAAAGGCTCCTGTGTTGCCAGAGAGTGTGAGCTGTGAGGCGGAGCACAGCGAAAGCGGTTTCGATCCGATATATGGACAAGAATGGATGTCCCCAAGAAGGATCGGGTGGCTTGGCTGCAAGGGCCTTCAGTCCGCTGCGAAGAGGTGGAACAGAGTCCTCAGACCCCCTGGAGGCTCGTCCTGTTGGGGGCGCCAGGGATAGGCAAAGGGACTCAGGCCGACCTGCTGCACCAGAAACTGGGCGCCTGTCATCTGTCAACGGGCGATGTTTTCCGGGCTGCGGGCCGCCGAAGCGAATCTGAGCTGAGCCCGGCCATGAAGGAAGCGATAGGCTACATGCGTAGCGGCGCCCTGGTGCCGGATTCCACGGTGTGGGAGATGGTTCGGGAGCGAAGCGAGTGCCTGCGCTGCGGGGGTGGCTTCATTCTCGACGGATTTCCGCGCACCGTGGGGCAGGCCGAGTCGCTGAAACAACTGATGGGTAGGGAGGGACTGACCCTGACGGCGGTGGTGAGCTACGAACTACCGGCAAGTGAAATTGTGGCGCGGCTGGCGGGGCGCCAGACCTGCGAGAAATGCAAGGCAGTCTACAATGTGACCGAACGTCCTCCCAAGAAATCTGGTTGCTGCGATCGCTGCGATGGGAAGCTGTTTCAGCGGGAAGACGACCGGCCCGAGGCCATCCGCGTGCGGCTTGAGACTTATGATCAAAGCACGGCGCCACTGATTGAGTTCTATGGCAAGTTGGGGGTACTGATCCCGATTGCCGCCACCGGAGCTCCCGACGAAATTTGTGAGCGAACTCTTGCGTCACTCGAGTCGAGGCGCGGCGGGCCACTGGGCCTGGTAAGGTAAGCCCTCGGCTCTGAACCATTCAATGCCTGAATTTCCCTCTTTACTGCTAATCCCAGCGGTTTCTGTGGCTTACGTTGACCATCCCGGTACTTTCCGGTAGTTTATTACTATCGCCACAATGGGGATCGTGTACCCTGAAGTCACGGTGTTTATGGCGGTTCTTGCATCTAAACTGACTGAAAACCGATTCCTCGCATTGCCCAGGAAGACTTAGTCGGCGATTCGGGGATTTGAGGAGCGGGTCCACATTGCCTGGAAACCTGACGAAAACCGACGGGAAGACTCTACTGTTGCTCAAGCCGCGGGGATTCTGCGCGGGCGTGGTTCGGGCGATTGACGTAGTCCGCATAGCTCTGGAGGCGTTTGGGCCTCCGATTTATGTGCGCAAAGAGATCGTCCACAACAGCTTTGTAGTCGAGGAACTGCGGGGCAAGGGCGCGATCTTCGTCGACAGTGAGGACGAAGTGCCCAACGGGGAGCGCATCATCTACAGCGCCCACGGAGTTTCTCCGGAGGTCCGCGAACACAGCGCGCGACGAGGGTTGCGCGTGATTGATGCGACCTGCCCCCTGGTGACCAAGGTCCACGTGGAAGCGGTGAAGTTCGCCAAGGAAGGGTATTCGCTCATCCTGATTGGGCACAAGGATCACGATGAGGTGGTGGGAACGCTGGGCGAAGCTCCGCTGGTGACGCAGGTTGTGGGGTCACCGGAACAGGTGAAGTCGCTGAGCGTTCCGGACCCGGACCGCGTGGCCTACCTGACCCAGACAACGCTCAGCCTGGACGAGACCAAGGACATCATTGCGGCGCTGAAGGGGAAGTTTCCCAACATCAAGGGGCCAGCGGCGCAAGACATCTGCTATGCCACGGAGAACCGGCAGGTAGCAGTGAAGCAAGTGGCTTCCGAGGCCGACTTGCTGCTGGTGGTGGGATCGGAAAACAGCTCGAATTCCAACCGGTTGGTGGAAGTCGCACGCAACCTGGGCACGAATGCGCATCTCATTGATAGCTGCAACGACATTGAAGCGGAGTGGTTGAAGGGCGTGAAGACCATTGCGCTGACCGCTGGCGCGTCGGCGCCGGAGCACCTGGTGGAAGAAACCGTGGCGTTCCTGCGCGACAAGGGTTTTGACACGATGCAGGAACTCGAAGTAATGCCGGAAAACGTGCGCTTCGGACTGCCGCCGGAGATTGTAGAGGCGATCGCCGCCGCGCCGTCCAGTGCGAACGCGGATTAGTCCCGAGGGGCTAATCCCGGATTCCTGGCGATTTGATCGGCAAGGCTGTAAGCCGTGCCCTTCCCAGTTCTTTACGAGGTGGCATCGAGCGGAAGGGATGAATGGAGCCGTGAACTGATGGATACTAACTCCCCCGATTCCAATATAGCTTCTGCCTCTTTGGGTTCGAACCCACAGCTTCGCTTCGGAAAAATTGAGGGACTGGGCAGCCGTGTAAGCGCGGCGGTTTCGGCTGCACGGAAATTTCTTTTCTCGCAGCAGCATGCGGAGGGGTACTGGTGCGGGGAACTCGAAGCGGATACGACGCTCGAGTCGGATTACATTCTGCTGCATACGCTGTTGGGAACGGGCAATCAGGAGCGTTTCCAGAAGGCGGCGAACTGGATTCTGCGTCACCAGAACGAGGACGGCGGATGGAGCATTTATGCCTCGGGACCCTCGAACATTAGCGCTTCGGTCAAGGCCTACTTCGGACTGAAGTTGGCGGGTTATACGGCGGATCATCCGGCCCTACAGCGCGCCCGCAAGAAGATTCTCGAAATGGGCGGCGTCACCGAAGTAAACACGTTCACCAAGATTTATCTCTGTTTCTTCGGGCAGTATGATTACGACGCGGTTCCGGCCATTCCGCCTGAGATCGTACTGTTTCCTAACTGGTTCTGGTTCAACATCTACGAGATTTCTTCCTGGTCGCGCGCCATTCTGGTGCCGCTCTCGATCTGCTACGCCAAGAAGCCATTCAAGAAGATTCCACGGGAGATGGGCGTAGAGGAGTTGTTCGTGGGCGGGATGCAGAAGTCGCGCATGCATCTCCATTGGGCGAAGAAGTTAGTTTCGTGGCGGAATTTCTTTCTGGTGCTCGATCGCATGACGCACTGGCTGGAGCGGGTGCATGTGCGTCCGCTGCGCTCGATTGCGCTGAAGAGCGCGGAGAAGTGGATGCTGGCACGTTTCGAGATGAGCGACGGGCTGGGGGCGATTTATCCGTCGATGATGAACGCGATCATTGCGCTACGGTGCCTGGGCTATTCGCTTGACGATCCACAGGTGATTCGCGCGTTGGACGAGTTTGAGAAGCTGGGAATCGAAGAGGAAGACACCTTCCGCATGCAACCTTGCATGTCGCCGGTGTGGGATACGGCGTACGCGATGTTTGCCCTGGCCGAGGCTGGAGTTCCGGCGAATGATCCGCGGATGGTCAAGTGCGCCGACTGGATTCTGCAGAAACAAGTGCGGAACGTAGGCGATTGGAAAGTGAAAAACAAGTCGGGGCAACCGGGTGGCTGGTACTTCGAGTTTAACAATGAGTTCTATCCGGATGTCGATGACAGCGCGATGGTTTGCCTGGGGTTGAGCCGCGTGGAGCATCCCAATGGACGATACCAGCGGGAGTCGGTGCAGCGGGCCATTGACTGGATTTTTTCGATGCAGTGCAAGAACGGCGGCTGGGCGTCGTTCGACAAAGATAACGACAAGATGGTTTTCCAGTACATACCGTTCGCGGATCACAACGCCATGCTCGATCCGCCCACTGTAGACATTACGGGGCGGATTCTGGAGATGCTGGCGACCTACGGGTACGATAAAAATCATCCCGCCGTGAAGCGAGCCATTCAGTTCATCCGCAAAGAGCAGGAGTCGGATGGAAGTTGGTTCGGACGTTGGGGCGTGAATTACATCTACGGAACGGCGTTGGTGCTGCGTGGGCTGGAAGCGATCGGAATGGACCTGCACGAGCCTTGCGTGCAGCAGGCTGCGGAATGGCTGCGGATGGTGCAGAACGCCGATGGTGGATGGGGCGAAACGGTAGGATCTTATGACGACCCGAGCCTGCGCGGGCAAGGGGAGAGCACGCCGTCGCAGACCGCCTGGGCGATCCTGGGTTTGCTGGCGGCAGGGGACCTTCGCAGCGACTCAGTGGCGCGCGGTATTGCCTACCTGCTGCGCACGCAGCGAAAAGATGGATCGTGGGATGAGCCGTTCTTCACTGGAACCGGATTCCCGCGCGTGTTTTATCTGATGTACCACCTCTACCGGGATTACTTCCCGCTGCTCGCGCTGACGACGTACGCGAAAATCATGGAGAAGAACAGTCAACTCGCGTAGGGGCGGACGCATTCGTCCGCCCTGCGAGGCGATTCGAGCGGCCCCGGACGAATGCGTCCGGGGCTACGTGTTTTGTGGTGGCTGGATGCCGACGTTGACAAGTTGGGCCGAGTGCTGAATGCTGAATGATGAATGCGTGCTTTCGTCACAGGCGCCACCGGGTTTCTGGGATCTCATGTCGCCCGCGTCCTTGCCGACCAAGGCGCCGACCTGCGGCTGCTGGTGCGTCCCACGAGCAATCTGCGCAACCTGGAAGGTCTCGAGGCGGAGACTGCGACCGGAGATCTGCGCGACGCGGGCTCGCTCGAAAAAGCCATGGCGGGATGCGACACGGTGTTTCATGTGGCGGCTGACTACCGGCTCTGGGTGCCTGATCCGGCGGAGATGTACCGTTCCAACGTCGATGGGACGCGCGCGATCCTGGAAGCGGCGCGGAAGAATGGTGTTCGGCGCGTCGTGTACACCTCGAGCGTGGCGACCATGGGATTCACCAGCAACGGGCACCCTGCGGACGAGGATTCGCCCGTCTCCCTCGCGCACATGATCGGGCCTTACAAGCGGTCGAAGTTCATGGCCGAACAGGTTGCCTTGGAGGCTGGACGCGGTGGGATGCATGTGGTGACGGTGAATCCGACAACGCCGGTGGGGGAGCAGGACGTGAAGCCGACGCCGACGGGGCGCATCGTTGTGGATTTCTTGAAGCGCAAGTTTCCTGCGTATGTGGAGACGGGCTTGAATCTCGTCGATGTAAGAGAATGCGCGCTGGGTCACGTGGCGGCGCTGGACAAAGGCAAGACGGGCGAGCGTTACATTTTGGGGGGAGAGAATCTGACCCTGAAGCAGATCTTGGATAATCTGGGGAAGATCACGGGGCTGGCTTCGCCGAACGTGAAGTTGCCGTACGTGTTCGCCTTGGCTGCGGGAGTGGTCGACGAAGCTATCACGGGGCGCATGTTGAATCGTGAGCCCCGAGCCACGGTGGACACGGTGCGCATGGGACGGAAGAAAATGTTTGCCAGTTCCGACAAAGCCGAGCGCGAATTGGGTTGGAAAATCGTGCCAGTGGAGGGGGCGTTGCGGCGGGCGGTGGAGTGGTTTCGGAGCAACGGATATGTCTAGATTCGCCATTGTGGCCGCGCTCGAGCGCGAGGTTCGTCCTCTGGTGAAAGACTGGCTCGTCAGTGAGCAGGAAGTATCCGGGCGACGCTTCAAGTTCTTCCAGAAAGACGATTTTGTTTTGGTTTGTGGCGGGATTGGGGCAGAGGCGGCGCGACGAGCGGCGGAGTCGGTAATTGCTATCTATTCGCCCGAGGTCGTCTATTCGGCTGGATTCGCCGGGGCGCTCGATTCCACGCTCAAGGTCGGGGATGTGGTTCAGCCGCGACGGGTAATCAACGCGGGCGATGGCAGCAGCATCAACCTGGATCGGGGCGAAGGTGTGCTGGTCAGTTTCGGATCGGTTGCGAACCCGCGTCAGAAGGCGAGCCTGAGAGATTCGTTTGCAGCGCAGGCAGTCGACATGGAGGCGGCCGCGGTCGCGCGAGCCGCCGAGGCACGCGGAGTGCGATTCGCAGTGGTCAAGGTGATTTCTGACGAATTCGATTTCGTCTTCCCCTCGATGGAACGGTTTGTCGACTCCCAAGGGCAATTTCTGGAAATGCGATTTGCCGGGTTCGTCGCACTGCGGCCGTGGGTGTGGCCACGGGTTGCGCGGCTGGCAGGGAATAGCACTCGCGCCTCCCGTACCCTGTGCGACTGGCTAGGAAAACTGAAAGCGGATTCGAGCTCAACGCCTTCCGATGCTGCTGCTCTGGAGGCGGTGAACCGCCGATGAATCGGGCCTTATTTTCAATTTTTGCTGCGGGGATGTTTGCCCTTCCGTTGTTCGGTCAAGGCGCTCATTCCACGATGTATGCAGAGAGCTTTCGACAGGGTTCGGTGCGCATCACGGAGGAGAGTTTCGAAACGAAGCTCAGTCCCCAGAATGCGACCTACCGGGAGTTCATCAAGGATTCCCGAGGCAATAATCGGTACGAGTTGATCATTGCGCCGCAAGGGCCGGAGGGCGACAACAAGATTACGTCGTGGAGCGTGCAGTTGAGGGATTTGCACCACAGCATCTACAGCAACATTCTGGTGGCGGAGCAGGAGCCATCGCCGGAAGCGAAGAACAAGCTCTGGTGGCTGAACCCGAACCGCTTTGGACCGGTGCCGATTCTTGCCAAGCGGGTCATCAAGGTGGACGGATTTTATGTGTTGATCCAGGTGAAGGATCTGCACTTCTCGCCGCTGGATTCGCCGTACCTGGATTGGATGGTGGTGCAGTTCGCATTTACCAATAGCGATCCGAGAGTGAGCCGGTAAGCGCCGCGAGCGGCCCCACATGTTAGGTTGGCGGATCGGGTACGTGCGGAAACGTACGCCTACGGTTCATCTATAATCGCAGAAGGCATTCTCCAAAAAAGCGATGCATTTCTTTCTTTTGCCGGTAGCGTTTGTCGGCGGCGAAATCGTCGACATGATCTCTAACTCTGGAGCGGTGGCCAAGCTGATCCTGCTTGCGCTGCTGGCATTCAGCCTTATCTCCTGGGCCATCATCCTGACGAAATGGAGCCTGTTGCGGCGGGCGCGCGCGCAAAGTGGGCGATTTGTGCGTGCGTTTCGCAAGGCGCAACGGTTGCAGGATATCGCCGCGGTGGCCGAACAATTCAAGCCCAGCCCGTTGGTCGGGGTGTTCGAGGGGGGATATGAAGAATACAAGCGCCAGCTGGGGACGGCGGGTGCGCTGCGGAATCTGGTGTCGATCCAGCGCGGGATGCAGATCGGGGCATCCGAAGAAATCACGCGTCTGGAACGGAATATGCCGTGGCTGGCGATCACAGCTGCAGTGACGCCGTTCGTCGGGCTGTTTGGCACGGTATGGGGCATTATTGATGCATTTCATGGGTTGGGAACGGCGGGTGCAGCAACGTTGCGGGCCGTGGCGCCAGGTATTTCCGAGGCACTGATTACGACCGCTGCCGGCTTGGCGGCCGCGATACCCGCCGTGATTGCCTATAACCTGCTTGGCGCGTCAATCCGCGAGTTCGCGGCGCGCAGCGATGATTTTGCCCTGGAAGTTCTCAACGCGGTGGAGCACAGCCAGGCGCAGGCTCCGGCGCAGACTGCGAGTGAGGTTCGGCGCTGATGGCGTTCACGACCTCCAACGGACGCACGCAGACGGCAATGGCCGACATCAATATCACCCCGCTGGTGGATGTGGTGCTGGTGCTGCTGATTATTTTCATGGTGACGGCGCCGGTGCTGCAGTCCGGGATCGACGTCAGCGTGCCGAAGACGCGGACGGTGAAGCAGATTACCGAGGAGCGGATGGTGATCACCATCAATAAAGATCAGCGCGTCTTTTTGGGCAATGACGCCATCAACATCAATGAGATCGGAAGCAAGTTGCGGCAAAAGATCCGAGATCCGCGCAACCAGTTCATTTTTGTGCGCGCGGACGAGAATGTACCCTTCGGCGCCTTCGCCACGGTGATGGATGCCGTGAAGCAAGCGGGAATTACGAACGTCAGCATTGTGACGCAACCTTTACAGCAAAATGGCAGCAAACGCTGAGATTTACTTCGAACATGACCGCTGGGGCCGCGCGCTAGCGTGGTCGGCGGGACTGCACGTGGGAATCACCGCGGCGCTGCTGATCTACTCGGCGTTGGTGACGCGAACGAGCGGTGACACGTGGGGCGCGGGTGGAGGCGGGGAAGCGATCGGCGCTACCCTGGTCAGCACAGTTCCGCTGCCGGTGAATCCGGCGCAGTCGCAGAACGTGCTGGCCAATGAATCAAAGGGGTTGACACAGTCGCAACCCAAGATCGAGGAAAAGGCTCCGGATGCGATCGAGATTCAAGGCAAGAACGCAAAGATAAAGCCGAAGAAGAAGCAGGAAACGGCCTCTAAGGAAAAGCCGCAGGCAGCGCCCGAAGAAGAGAACAATCAGGTCGCGTTTGGAGAAGGCGGGCCGGTCAGCGGGCCTTATGGAACGTTCAGTGCCGCTGGCGCCAAGGGTGGGTTTGGAATCACTGGTGGTGGCGGCGATTTCGGTACAAAGTACGCATGGTATGTGCACGTGATTCAGCAGAAGGTTGCGGAAAACTGGCTGAAGTACGAGGTCGATCCGAGAATCACGACGGCGGAGCGTGTGTATATCGTTTTCGATATCGCACGCGATGGGCATCCGGTAAACGTGCAGGTCGAGCAATCCAGTGGAGTGCCTTCGCTGGACGTTTCCGCGGTGCGGGCGCTGCAGCGCATCGATACGTTCGGTCCGTTGCCGGCGGATTACCCGGGCAGCAAGATTTCGGTGGAGTACTGGTTCGATTACAAAAGGTGAATCCGCTCAGTAAACAAGGTCCACCAGAGTATTCATCGCAGTGAACCATCGTAAGAGGGAAGAAGCCTTGCAAACCAATTCATATCGGGATACGGTATTGTCGTACGCAGTACGTTTCACCTCCACGCGGATGGACGAAGGCGAACGATCGGCTTTCCAGCGGCCCATCGGGCTTCGCGACCTAGCCTTGCCGCTTGTCTTCATCGTTTCCTTCGGTCTTCTCTCTACCACGGTTCAGGCACAGGACTGGGTCAAGACGGGCACGAGCTTGGGCGTGGAGAAAGTCCGGCTGGCGGTTCCCGACTTCAAGCCGTCGTCGAGCGAACCGGAGAATGCCGCGCTGCTGAAGACGTTCAACGATACGCTGTGGAACGACCTCGATGTCTCCGGAGTGGTTGAGCTGGTTTCGAAGAGCTTCTATCCGCTGCAGATTCCCGGACAGCCGATCGAGGTCAATTTTCTGGCCTGGAACGCACCTCCTCCCAATGCGGCCATGCTGGCGTTCGGAAGCCTGGGCGTCGCGGGAGGAAAGTTGACCGTTCAGGGCTGGCTGTACGACGTGAAGAACACTCAGTCACCCCAGGTTCTAGGCAAGCAGTACACGGACACGTCCAGCGATGCGGCGGCGCGAGTGATGGCGCACAAGTTCGCCGACGAAATCATCTTCAGGTTGGGCGGTGGCATCACCGGCATCGCCGAGACCCAACTTTATTTCGTGAGCGACCGGACCGGGCACAAAGAAATCTGGGCGATGGATTACGATGGTTCGAACCAGCACCAGATTACGCATCTGGGTTCGATCTCGTTATCACCGCGCATCTCGCCCGATGGTTCCCGCGTTGCCTTCAGCAGCCTGACCAAGACCGGCTGGGAGATCATGATGTATTCGCTTGACCTCAACCGGCCCGTGAGCTTTCCCCACATGGGTGGAACGAATCTGTCGCCAGCATGGTCAGGCGATGGGACGAAGCTGGCGTTTTCGTCATCGCGCGGAGGCGAACCGGAGATTTATGTGGCGGATGGGGCGGGAGGGAATCTCCATCGCCTGACCACGTCCAAGGGGCCCGATGTTTCTCCGGTGTGGAACCGAAAGACGAATGCGCAAATCGCCTTTGTCAGCGGGCGCACCGGACTGCCGCAGATTTATACCATGGAAGGCGACGGTACCAACCAGCAGCGCATGACCGATCAGGGATATGCCGTGTCGCCGAGCTGGGCGCCCAACGGACAATTCCTAACCTTCGCGTGGGTGCGCAAGTATGGCCCGGGCGAGCCGGGAGCGTCCGATCTGTACCTGATGGATATCGCCAGCAAGCAGTGGGTGCAGCTCACCCACGACGGCGGGCGCAACGACTTTCCATCGTGGTCGCCGGATGGACGGCATATCGTGTTTCAGTCCAGCCGGTCGGGCAAGGAAGAAATCTGGACGATGCTGGCTGACGGCACGAAGCTCCAGCAGTTGACGTTTACGGGACGCAACACCCAACCCAATTGGAGTTGGAAATAGTAAATCCGCTTCGTCCGACCCTTGAGGCAGGCCTTTGGGGTCGCAGAGAGGAATAAAAGTGAAGCAACAGAATATGAAGTGGCTCCTTCTCATAACTGTGCTTGGCGCTCTACTGACGCTGGGGGCGTGCGGAGGAAAAAAAGTTCCACCGCCACCTCCGCCACCTCCGCCTTCATCACCGGCGCCGACCGCTTCGATCGCGGTGACTCCGAACGCGATCCAGGCAGGACAGTCGGCCTCGCTGACTTGGCAGACCTCCAATGCGACCGACGTATCGATCGACGGCATTGGCGCAGTGCAGGCGAACGGATCGCAAAGTGTGTCGCCGACGGATTCGACGACCTATCATTTGACGGCGAAGGGAGCAGGCGGTACCCAGGAAGCCACGGCGCGCCTTACTGTGACTCAGGCGCCACCGCCCCCACCACAGCCGACCTCCTCGCTGACGGATGCAGACTTGTTCAGCCAGAGCGTGAAAGATGTGTATTTCGACTACGACAGGGCCGACATTCGTGCCGACCAGCAGGCTTCTCTGCAGGCAGACGTGCAGTTCCTCAATCAGCACGCCAATATGAGCTTCACGATTGAAGGGCACTGCGACGAGCGCGGATCGACCGACTACAACCTGGCTTTGGGCGACCAGCGCGCCAGTGCGGTGAAAAACGCACTGACTGGGGCTGGCCTCAGCGCAAGCCGAATCAAGACCATTAGCTACGGCAAGGAAAAACCCTTCTGCATGGAAAGCAACGAAGCTTGCTGGCAGCAGAACCGCCGCGGCCATTTCGTCTATCAGAAGTAAGAATCCGGCGGGGGACGCTCTTTTTGCGTCTCCCGCGCCTTTCTCGCGTGGAATGAAGCCGTGGTGCGCGCTGGCGCGCATCCCCATTGAGGCTTCCGGTTCCCGGTGGCCCTTTCAGTGCCGAATCCTACCCGCCTGTGGGACAATCATGGCATCTAAACGAATGGCGGTTCAGAGAATCTCTATGAAACTACATCGCATTTCCGCAATTCTCGCATTGTTCTTGGTGCTCTGGCTGGGAGCGGTTCCAGCGTGGGGCGTAAGTAAAGAAATGGTGCAGCTGCAGACGCAGGTACAGCAACTGCAAGAACAGATGACGGCCATGCAACGCAGCTTTGACGAGCGCATGGGCGTGATGAAGAACCTGGTCGAGCAGGACACGGACGCAGTGAATAAGGTGGCCACCGCCCTCAATGGGCTGCAGGCCACGCTGCAGAAGCAGCAGTCTGACGGAGGCTCGAAGGTGGACCAACTTTCGGGTCAGATTCAGGCGCTGAACGACACCATGGACGAACTCAAGTCACGCCTGGCCAAGGTCAGCAAGCAACTGGAAGATATGCAGTCGGCGCAGCAAAACATGGGCGCGCAGCAGGCCCAGGCGCAAGCGCAGCAGCAGGCGATAGCCCAGGCTCCGCCTCCGGACGTGCTGTATAACAACGCCCTGCGCGATTACAACGGTGCCAAGAACGACCTGGCCCTGCAGGAGTTCTCGGACTACGTCAAGTTCTATCCCAACACCGATCTGGCCGGGAACTGCTATTTCTATCTCGGGGAGATCCAGTTCCGACAAGGAAACTATCAACAGGCAGCGCAGAGCTACGACCAGGTATTACAGAGCTTTCCCACCGGAAACAAGGCGGCGTCGGCACAATTAAAAAAGGGGTTCGCGTTGATTGAACTCGGCAAACAGGATGACGGGGTGAGCGAGTTGCGGCGCCTGATTCAGCGTTATCCGCATTCTCCCGAAGCACTGCAGGCACGCGACCGGTTGAAGAAGCTCGGCGTGTCCACTACTGGTCGATAGTCTCTAGACGCCGTAGTGTTTCGAGCGCTTTGGAGGTTTATGCTTCGTGGCTTTGTGGGCGTGATGGCGCTGGACTGGCTGGTGCGTGGTCTTCACGGGAGTGAGCGCGGGTTGTGTCCGGGCCGCCAAGCCGATTGCACTGGACAGGACGCATAGCATTAGTGCTGAAAGGCGCCGTTTCATTTACCCTCTCGCTCGTGAACTCCTGCTACTTTATCACTGTTTTATTTGGAAAGCTGCAGGATTAGACTAGCCTAAGAGTAGTCAACGAGGTTTCATCATGCCAAATAGCACGAACGATCAGGATACAGCGAAGGGCGCCATAGAAACTGAGGACCATAAGGGTGCAGGGAACATCGGCCTGCAAGAGCAGCTCGGACATCGGGACCAGGATCCGATGTTGAAGGATGCAGACTCTGATTTTCCCGAGCCCGGACACAGTCCCGAGCATAGCGGTGAGCCGGAACGGAAGTCCGCGTAAAGCCAGCCCGATAGCGGTAGTCGAAAGGCCCTCTCTAAGAGAGGGCCTTTTCGTCACGATACGCGGGTGCTAGCGCAACTCTTCCATCACCGCATCCAGAACTTCCTTGCCTGGACGGGTCAGCGAATCGGGCAATGTGGCCAGGGGTTGGTCCACGACGTTCAGCATGTCGATGAAGTTGGGCGCCTCCGGATTCACATAGAACACGCCGGTCAGGACTTCGCCCTTGTCATGGGCTTCGGTGAGGCGCATGATGGCGCGAATCTTGTCGGTCGGGTCGTAGTCTTCTTCGAGCTTGCGCAGGTGGAGGCGAGAGCCGTCGTGCATGGTGACTTCGACGGTTGAGCCGGGATCGTACTCGACCGCAATGTCCTCGAAGTGCGGCACGAAGCTGACATCCTGCAGAGTCTCCTCGTGTTCTTTCACGTACTTATAGGACTTGGTCGACCCCTCGTGATCGTTGAAGGTGACGCAGGGAGAGACTACGTCGAGCATAACCGTGCCCTTGTGAGCGATCGCAGCCTTCAGCATGGCGCTTAACTGGCGCTTGTCCCCGGAGAATGATCGGCCCACCAGGGTCGCCCCCAGTTGAATTGCCAGCGCGCAGGTGTCGATCGGCGGAAGGTCGTTGACCACGCCCGATTTGAGCTTGGAACCCAGGTCGGCAGTGGCCGAGAACTGGCCCTTGGTCAGGCCGTAGACACCATTGTCTTCGATGATGTAAATGATCGGCAGATTGCGCCGCATCAGGTGAACGAACTGCCCGATGCCGATCGACGCCGTATCGCCGTCGCCGCTAACGCCAATGCAGACGAGCTTGCGATTGGCCAGAATTGCTCCCGTTGCCACCGAGGGCATGCGGCCGTGGACCGCGTTGAAGCTGTGGGAGCGGCTCATGAAGTACGCGGGGGTTTTCGAGGAGCAGCCAATGCCGCTGGGTTTGATGAGCAACTCGGGCTGCACGCCCATCTCGTACATGGACTCGATGATGCGCTCGGAAATCGCGTTGTGGCCACAACCCGCGCACAGCGTGGTCTTGCCGCCCTTGTAATCCATAACGGTGAGGCCGATGCGGTTGGTTTTTGGCCCGGCAGCTCCGGGCTCAACGGTGGGAGTGGTAGCCATCTACTTGCCCTCCATGCTGATCAGTTCGTCGGTGATGGACCGCGCGTCCAGCGGCAGTCCGGTGATATGGGCGATGCTGCGGAGGCGCGTGGTTAACTCGGGCTTTAGGTCGAGTCTGAGCAAAGTGAGCATTTGCGCATCGCGATTCTGCTCGACTACGTAAACGCGGTCGTGTTGCTCGATGAACTCGTGCACTTCGCGCGTGAAGGGATAAGCCCGCAGCCGCAGGTAGTCGGTTTCGAGAGCGTATTCGTCGCGGAGTTGGTCGCGGCTTTCGGTGATGCCCCAGTGCGAGGTGCCGTAGCCGATGATTCCGATTTTCGCGTTGTTGCCTTTGGTGATCTCGGGCCGCGGGACGAAGGAGCGAGCGGTTTCGAACTTGCGGTTCAGGCGCTCCATGTTGTTTTCGAAGTCGTCGGCGCGCTCGCTGTACTGGGCTTTCTCGTTGTGGCCACTACCTCGGGCGAAGTAGGCCGCCGCGGGATGAATGGTTCCAGGCAGCGTACGGTAACCGATGCCGTCGCCATCGATGTCTTTGTAGCGCGCAAATCCGCCCAGGCGGTCGAGATCTTCCTTGCGCAGCACTTTGCCGCGATTGATCGGCGTGGTCGGATACTCGAATGGATCAGACATCCAATTGTTCATGCCCAGATCCAGATCAGACATGACGAAAATCAAGGTCTGGAACTGTTCCGCCAGATTGAAAGCCTCCGGCGCCATGGTGAAGCACTCTTCCACCGAGCAGGGAAACAACATGATGTTCTTGGTGTCACCGTGGGAGAGAAATGCGGTGGAAAGAAGATCTCCCTGGGAAGTGCGCGTCGGCAGGCCGGTGGAGGGCCCTACGCGCTGGATGTCCCAGATGACGCCGGGGACTTCGACGTAGTAGGCGAGTCCGGCAAACTCCGACATCAGCGAGATGCCCGGTCCGGCGGTAGCGGTCATGCTGCGCGCGCCCGCCCAACCCGCGCCGATCACCATGCCGATGGCAGCGAGTTCGTCTTCGGCTTGTACGATGGCGAAAGTTGCTTTGCCGTCGGGGTCGATGCGGTATTCCTTCATGTACTCGATCATGGTCTCAACTAACGATGACGACGGAGTGATCGGATACCAGGTGACGACGGTGCATCCGGCGAACATGCAACCGAGGGCGGCGGCTGAGTTGCCGTCGATGATGATCTTGCCGGCGGTTGCGTTCATGCGCTCGATGTAGAAGGTGCCGCGCTTCACCAGATTCGCCTTGGCGTAATCAAAGCCGGCCTGTGCCGCCGCCAAGTTCAGGTTAGCGGCCTTTACCTTCTGGGCAAACTGCTTGCGGATGGCTTTCTCGACCTCTGCCATGTCGATGGTAAGGAGATTGGCCACGACGCCGACATACACCATATTCTTGACAAGCTTGCGCAGTTTGGCTTCCGGGCAGACAGCAGCCACAATCTTGTCGTAAGGGACGGAATAAAAAATCAGATCATTGCGCAGTTGGTGCAGCGCCAGGGGTTCGTCGTAGAGAACGGAGGCGCCCGGAGCCAGAGACATGGTATCTTCTTGCGCCGTCTCGGGATTCATGGCGACGAGGAAATCGATTTCCTTCTTGCGGCCGATATACCCGTGCTTGTTGGCGCGAATGGTGTACCAGGTGGGCAGACCGGCGATGTTCGAGGGGAACATGTTCTTGCCGGAAACCGGCACGCCCATCTGAAAAATACTGCGCAACAGTACCGTATTTGAACTCTGTGAGCCCGAACCGTTGACGGTCGCGACCTGAATGCTCATGTCGTTGACGATGCGCTTGTGCCCCGCGCCTCCGGCGGATCCCCGGGGCACGACATCCGTAGTGGCCATCCCAACACCTTCCTTCAGTTAGCGGGCTGAACCCTGTCGCCCTTGATTTGTGAGTTGCGAGAGGAAGAAACACTCATTATACGGCGACGGCACCGCTCCGTCGCGCCAAATCGCCCGCCTGTAGCCCGGAGGAACCTGATTGGGAAACGAGGGAAGAGGTCCGCGGACTCAAGATTCTGTTTTGTAAAACTGGGCAATATTACGGAATTTATTATATCGTGACACGAGCAATTCCGCAGTGGGAATCTTCTTGAGTTCCGAGTAGTGCCTCTGCAGGCTGGCGTCGAGCAGATGGGCCGCCGCTTCGTGGTCGCGATGAGCGCCGCCCTCGGGTTCAGGAACGATGTCGTCGATGCACCCGAGTTCATCGAGGTCGGTGGCGGTGATGCGCATGGCTTCGGCCGCGAGTTCTTTCTTAGCCGCGTCGCGCCACATGATGGCAGCGCAGCCTTCGGGCGAAATGACCGAATAGATCGAGTTTTCCATCATCAACACGCGGTCCGCGACTGCGATCGCCAGTGCTCCACCGCTACCCCCCACGCCAATCACGGTCGCAATGATAGGGACTTCCAGTCGCGCCATTTCGCGGAGATTGTAGGCGATCGCTTCGGCCTGCCCGCGCTCTTCCGCATGGATGCCGGGGTAGGCGCCATCGGTGTCAACCAGGGTGAAGATCGGACGACGAAACTTTTCCGCAATCTGCATGACACGGATGGCCTTGCGATAACCCTCAGGATGCGGCGTGCCAAAGTTCCGATGGACGCGCTGTTTCATGTCGCGGCCCTTCTGGGTAGCGACCAGCATCACTTCGTCGCCATGGAATCGCGCCAGGCCGCAGACAATGGCGGCATCATCGCCAAATCCACGATCGCCGTGAATCTCGCTGAAGTCGGTGAAGATACGCTCGATGTAGTCGAGGGACTGGGGACGCTGCGGATGCCGCGCAAGTTCGGTCTTCTGCCAGGCAGTGGGTGGCGCGTTCATTTCTCGCCGGAGGGTCTCAATCCGATCCTGCAATTTGATGATCTGACGCCGGGTCGCGTCATCGGCGCCCGGAGACTCCAGTTCGGCGACCTGACGCTCGATCTGCTCCAGTTCCTGTTGCGCTTTTTCGGTGGCGGCCATGCTTTGAATCAAGCGATGATGCGGACGCTACCCCGCCCGCATAGCTGCTCAACCCGGGCGATGAAATTGCGGTCCGGTAGGACATTATAGCCGTCCGCCTCCATCACCACCATGAAATCGCCCTGGCGTTCCACGTCAAACAACACCTTGGCTTCACCTTTGCGCTCCAGGAAGAGCGAGTGCAGGTCGTCGACGGTTGCTTCAACGGAATTCTCGAGCGGCACCCGGATGCGGATGGCGCGGGGAAGTGGGACCTTAGCTTCTTCCAAAGGCTGGATTTCCGCAGCGGTGATCTTGGGGTTGGCGCCTTCCTCGATGCGCACGCCCGCCTTTACGAGGACGGGAACTTCCAGTTTCACCTTGTCTCCGATGCGCTTGTAGGCCTCGGGGAAGACGATCATATCGATCGAACCGGACATGTCTTCGAGCGTGGCCTGGGCATAGAAGTCGCCGCGCTTCGACTTGAGTACGCGCACGTTGCCGATAATGCCGGCGGTCACAATGGTTTCCTCTTTGCCGGTCGACTTCGTCAGTGCCGCGATTTCTTCAATGCTGAGTGCCTGCAGGTCGGTCAGTTTGTCTTTGTATTTGTGCAGGGGATGGCCGCTGATGAAGAAGCCGAGAATCTCCTTCTCGGCGGCGAGGCGCGCGTGCTCGTCCCAGTCAGGGATGTTGGGCAACTTGTCGTTGTGGGCCTCGGCATCCTCCTGCTGGAAGACGCCAAACAGGCCGTGCTGGCCGGATTCGGCATCGCGTTGAGCCTTCTGCGCCTGGTCCATCGACTTGTCGAGTACGGCCATGACCTGTGCGCGGCGGCCCATCGAATCCATGGCGCCACTCTTGATCAGAGACTCCAGCACCCGCTTGTTGAGCAGGCGGAGATCGACGTTCTCGCAAAATTCGAAAATGGACTTGAAATGACTCAGTTTCTTGCGCGCGGCGACGATCGATTCAATTGCATTGCCGCCGACATTCTTCACAGCAGCGAGGCCGAAACGGATGGACTCGCCGTGGGGGGTGAAGTTGGCGTCGGAAACGTTAATGTCGGGAGCTTCGACGGCGATGCCCATTTCGCGGCATTCATTGATGTATTTGACGACGTCATCGGTGGAGCCGGTGACCGAAGTGAGCAGAGCCGCCATGAACTCCACGGGATAATGGGTCTTCAGATACGCCGTGTGATAGGCGAGCAAAGCATAGGCTGCCGAGTGCGACTTGTTGAAGCCGTATCCGGCGAACTGGGCCATGAGGTCGAAAATCTTCTCGATCTTCCTCGGCGGATACTTTCGCTGCGCGGCGCCTTCCACAAAGCGTTCGCGCTGCTGGGCCATTTCCTCGGCTTTTTTCTTACCCATGGCGCGGCGGAGCAGGTCGGCTTCACCCAGCGAGTAGCCAGCGAGGCGGTTTGCGATCTGCATCACCTGCTCCTGATACACGATCACGCCCAAGGTCTCTTGCAGGATTTCCTTCAATTCCGGCAGTTCGTATTCAACTTTCTTCCGCCCGTGTTTGCGATCGACGAAATCGTCGATCATACCGCCCTGGATGGGCCCTGGCCGGTAGAGCGCGTTCAGAGCCGTGAGGTCTTCAATTGAATTCGGCTGGTACTTTCGGAGCACATCGCGCATGCCGTTCGATTCAAACTGAAAGACGCCGGAGGTCAGTCCCTTGTGAAAGACCTTTTCATAGGTTTCATTGTCTTCCAGCGGAATCTGCTCCAGGGTCAGTGGTGTACCGCGTGTTTGCACGATGAGCTTCAACGCGTCGGTGAGAATCGTGAGGGTGGTGAGGCCGAGGAAGTCCATCTTCAACAGACCCATCTTTTCGATGGCGACCATGTCGAAAGCAGTCACGATTTCGTCGTTCTTGGTGCGATGCAGGGGAACCAGATCGGTGAGCGGGCGCGGCGAGATCACGACACCCGCCGCGTGCACGCCGGAATTGCGGACCATCCCTTCCAGCTTCTTTGCGGTCTCGAACAGTTCGCGGATCTGTGCGTCTTTTTCGATAGCCTCGCGTAGTTGAGCGGAGTCCTCGATGGCCTGCTCCAGCGTAATGTTGAGCTGGGTGGGGACCATTTTTGCGATGCGGTCGACGTCCGCGTAGGGGATGTCCATGGCTCGGCCAACGTCTTTGATCGCAGCCTTCGCAGCCATGGTGCCGAAGGTGATGATCTGGGCGACGTTGTCGCGGCCGTATTTCTGGGTGACGTAGTTAATGACTTCGCCCCGGCGGTTCATGCAGAAATCGATGTCAATGTCAGGCATGGACACGCGCTCCGGGTTCAGGAAACGCTCGAACAGCAGTTCGTGCTGCAGGGGATCGATGTCGGTGATGGCGAGTGCGTAGGAGACCAACGAGCCTGCTGCCGACCCGCGGCCTGGGCCCACGGGAATCTCATGTTCGCGAGCGTAGCGTATGAAGTCCCAGACGATCAAGAAATACCCGGGGAACTGCATCTGCTGAATAATGGCGAGTTCACGTTCCAGGCGTTGCTCGTAGTCGGCGATGGAATGCTTCAGCTTACCTTGTTCGTGTAACGGGCGCAGGGTCTCGAGGCGGCGGGCGAAGCCTTCGCGGGTTACGTGGACGAAGTAGCTGTCGATCGTGTAGCCGGGCGGAACCTCGAACTGCGGAAACGGATTGGCGACCTTCTCCAGGCGGAGGCTGCAACGCTCCGCGATGTCGAGCGTGCGGGTCAATACCTCTGGGGAGTCCTTGAACACACGATACATTTCGTCGCGGTTCTTGACGAAGAACTGGGTGCCATCGAACTTCATGCGGCCGGTATCGTGAATGGACTTGCCGGTCTGGATGCAGAGCATAACGTCCTGGGCGTGGGCGTCGTCCTCGCAGAGGTAATGGCTGTCGTTCGTGGCTACGAGCGGTAGGCCGAGATCTTTTTCGAGTTGGAAGAGGCCGGGATGGATGCGGTGTTCCATCTCCAGGCCTTGATCTTGAATCTCAAGATAGAAGTTCTCTTTGCCGAAAATGTCTGCGCAGGTTCCGGCGGCCGCGCGGGCGGCGTCGTAGTTGCCCTCCATCAGGCGTTCCGCGACTTCTCCTTTAAGGCACCCGGAAAGGCCGATCAGCCCGCGGGAATGCTCGGCAAGAAACCTTTTGCTCACGCGCGGCTTGTAATAAAAGCCGTGGAGCGAAGCTTCGGACGTGATCTTGACGAGATTTCGGTAACCTTCTTCGTTCTCCGCAAGCACGAGCAGGTGGTTGTAGGTGTCGCCTTCGGGCGGCGCGCGGTGGTCATCTTTCTTGCAGATGTAGAGTTCGCAGCCAACGATCGGCTTAACGCCCGCATGCTTGGCCGCGTTGACAAAGTGGACTGCGCCAAAGATATTGCCGTGGTCGGTCATGGCCACGGCGGGCATGCCGAACTCTTTCACGCGCTGGCATAGCTTTTCGACATCACAGGCGCCGTCGAGCAGGGAGTAGTCGGTGTGGAGGTGCAGGTGGACGAATTGAGACATGGGTTCGGTAGAGCTAGTCTACCGCAAGGGGGACGGAGGAAAACCGGGCAATTACTGCGGAAAAGCGGCCGGGCTAGCTTGCGCCGGCTGCCGCGGACTGGGCTTTTTGGAACAGGCGGCGAGCCTGGGCAATGAGTTCGGCAACCTCGAACGGCTTGACCAGGTAGGGGACGCCGTTTTCCTGCAGGAAGGCTCGCCCTTCACTCGGTTCAACTCCAGTGGAGAAGGTGAACAGAACGTGGCTTTCCATTCCAGGACAATTCTCCTTGAGCCACTCGTACGACTCTTTGACCGTCCACTGGCCGGGCATGTTGCCATTGAGGATGAGAGCGTCAAAAGGCTCTGACAGCAAGCGAGTCTTGACGTCCGGGCTGGTCCTGGCGGTCACGACAGCTGCGCCGGCGCCTACGAGCACGTCACGCTCAAATTCGAGTACTGCCTCTTCTTCCTCCACGAGAAGCACGCGGCCATGGATGGCGCCTTCGTGCTGACGGGTGGCCGGCTTGGGCGTTTCGGGTTCAACCTTGACCGCGGCCGCGGCTGGCAGTTTCACGTCGATGATAGCGCCGCCTTCTGCAGCGTTGTTCGCGGTGATGTCGCCGCCGTGTTCCTTCACGATGCCGTAGCAGATGCTGAGCCCGAGTCCGGTGCCCTTGCCCACGCTCTTGGTGGTATAGAAGGGGTCGAAAATGCGCTTGGGATCTTTGATTCCGGCGCCGTCGTCGGCGAACTGCGTGCAAACATTTCCACCGACGCAAGAGATACGAATCTTGAGCGAGCCGGTGCGCCCCGTCTCCAGAATGGCGTCAACCGAATTGTTGATGATGTTCAAGAAAACTTGCTCGATCTGATGCGGGTCGGCAATGACCAGGGCCGGCTCGGAAGGAACGTCGCGCTCGACCCGAATGTTGTTGATCTTGAGGTCGTAGTCGCGTAAGGCCAGGGTTTCGTCGAGCACTTTGCGGATGTCGACTTCGTCACGCTGGGGCTTGCGCTGACGCGCGAAGGAGAGGAGATTCTGCACCACCCGGTGTGTGCGCTGCGCCTGCTTGAACAGCTTGTTGACATAGTCCTGGGCGCGGTTGTTCAGGCCTTCGGTTTCGAGAAGCTGGGCGTAGCCGAGAATCGCGGTCAGCGGATTGTTGAGTTCATGGGCGACGCCGGCTATCAACTGCCCGACGGCCGACATTTTCTCGCTCTGCAGCAGTTGTTCCTGCGTCTTGCGCAAATCTTCATAGGCGCGGCAGGTTTCTTCGTAGAGACGAACCTTCTCGATGGTAGTGGCGAGCTGGCGGCTGATGGCGACCAGCAGGTTTTCATCGTTGCCGGAATATTCGTATCCCAGATGGCTGCACAGCCCCATGATGCCGACCGGGCTGTCCTTGCCCCAGAACAGCACCCAGATCCAGGAGCGGTCCACATCGGAGCGGAGGAATTCCGCCACTTTGGGCGGCAAGTGCGGCAGATATTCCGCCGTGACGACTTCGGTGCGCGAGCGCATCACAAGATCCCCGAAGCCTTCCGTGAAGCAGATTTCCGCCGTGTGCATCTTGTCGCGGCTTCGCGGGCCCCAGGCGGCGCGGCGGCGATAGGTCGTGGTGTCGGTATCGGACAAGTAAACCGTGCCGCTCTCCGCAGTGAACAGCGTGACCACCTGGCGTAACGTCAGGTTCAGAATTTCGTCGAGGTCGAAGGATTGCGCGGCGACCACCGCCATGGCGTTCAGCGCGTTCAACTCGCGGTTACGGCGCCGCATTTCGTCTTCGGCGCGGCGCTTCTCGGTCATGTCGAGAACAAATCCCTGGTAGCGTTCGATGTTGCCAGTCGCATCGCGGGTGGCGAAGCTGCTCTCGACCGCCAGCAGAAGTGTGCCGTCCTTGCGGCGGAGTGTGACTTCAAAATTCCGCACGTAGTTATGGGCTTCGATCTCGTGACGGAAGGCGTCGCGCTGCTTGGGGTCGACGCAGATTTCGGAGTCCAGGTTCAGCACCAGCAGTTCTTCGCGCCTGCTGTAGCCGAGCATGTGCACCAGCGCGTCGTTGCAGTCGATGAGCTGTCCGGCCGGGTTCGCGACATAAACGCCTTCCTGCACTTGCTCGAACAGCAGCCGGTATTTCTCTTCGGCGGAGCGCCGATCGGTGATGTCCCGGACGACGTGAATAGTGCCTTTTTGAGGACTTCCTTGTTCAGTGTAGGAGGAAGTCGAAACCACCGAGAAACCGCCGAAGCATGGGTCCGCGCCCTCGGTGAATTCCTCGTCCCCACCCCTTGCGCAGTAGGGGCATCCTGTCCACTCCCCGAAGGTGTGGGGCAAGGTCGACTCGCAGGAATTGCCAACTACATCCGCGGCCGCCTGGCCGAGATGTTCGAGCAGAACCTGATTGGCCTTGATGATGCGGAAGTCTGCGTCGTGCGCCAGAATGATGTCGTGGATCGAATCGAAGGTGTTGATCCACTGACGCTGGGAACGCAAGACCTGCTCGAGCAAGCGGAAGTTTTCGACCGCGACCGCCAGTTGCTTGGCGCAGGCCTGGAGAAATTCCAGTTCGTCCCGCGTCCAGCGCCTGCTGCCGGAACTTCCCAGCAGCAGCAAGCCGATCGGTGATTTGTTGCCTACGACCGGGACCATCACTAAGTGGCGAATCTTCTCAGTCTCAAGGCATGCCTCGGGCTCAGAGCCGGCGGCATGCCGGGTGGTGACTTGGGGGCCGGGTTGGCCCAACAGTTTCGAAGTGCCGTCCGTGATCTCGGCAAACCCTGCGTCTCTCAGGAAATCGGAGGATAGTCCGACGGCGTGAGTGGCGACCAGGTGCCCGCCTTCGAGCAGACGGAACCATGTCGCCCGGACGCGGGTCAAGCGCTGCAATTCCTCGATGGCCGACTGGACCACGTTCCCGTATTGCTGAGCGCTGGCCAAGCTGTTGGTGATGGCCTGCATGGCGTGCAGCCTCCGCGTGCGCATCCGCGCCTCACCAAAGACCACGAGGAGCATGCTCAGGCCAAGAAGAATTTCGGCTGCCAGGAATGCCGCCGCAGGCACGCGACCGGTGAAGGGCGACCAGGAAAGATGCAGCGACAGCAGAGAGAAGGCGAGCAACCACGCCGAAAGTTCCCAGCGCCCACGGCGTGCGCGCAGCAGCGCAATCGACGCCGTCAGCAGGATGATCCTGTAGCCGACTTCAACGGCGACGCGCAAGGGCAGGGAATCGGGCCACAACAGAACTCTTGACCCGGCAAAGCCCACCAGGATGGGTGTAATGACCATCAAGGGAACGATGAGGTCCCGGCTGCGCGTGTAGAGCAGAACAGCCCCCGCGAGCAACCCCACGGCGAGCACAAAAGTCGCTTGCACAACGACCAGATCGAAAGGCGCGGGAATCTTCGCCGCAAGGGAATGCTCGGCGAGCCGCGAAACCACGAAAGCCGCCCAACCCACGACCCAGACTTTGAGAAAGGTCTCACGGAAGGCGCGCAGGGCGAGCAGAGAAGCGCACAGCAGAATCAGCAGAGCGAGTTCCGCCGCTGTCGGCTTGGCCAAGCCAAGGTGCGTCACCGTATTCCAGATCGACCAGAGGGATGCGTTCATCAGGTTGCGGACGTACGTCTTCCTTGTTTTTGAATATCACGGCGGGGCGCTTTCTCGATGGAGTTTCCGGACCTGAGTGATTACTTTCGGCATCTCGCGGGTGGGTTACAATCGCCGATAGACTTTCGTGTGAACCCATGCCAGATCGCATTCTTGTAGTAGACGACGAAGAGCCGATTCGGGAGATCGTCGCCTCCATGCTCGGGACTGCCGGATATGCCTGCAAACAGGCCTCTTCCGGTATGGAAGCCCTCGCGGTCCTCACCTCCGGGGAAGAGTTTGAATTGATGCTCTCCGACCTGATGATGGCGGACCTGGACGGCATCGGCCTGTTGGAGCGGACGAAGGAGAAGTATCCCGACATGCCGGTGGTGATGGTTACCGCCGTGCACGACATTTCGGTCGCGCTGGCGGCAATCCGCAACGGTGCGTACGACTATCTTTTGAAGCCTTTCGAGCGCGAACAACTGCTCAATACCGTCAGCCGTGCGCTGGAGAACCGTCGGCTTAAGGTGGAGAACCGAACGTATCAGAC
>JBARBI010000270.1:0-2865 GCA_049792875.1 Candidatus Sulfotelmatobacter sp. | reverse complement strand
CCAAATAGTGCTCCTCGCTGACACAATCGGGCCATTCACATCTCTGACAGTCGGACGTAAAAAACGCTAATCACGCACAACGCCGCTTCGACAACACCTTCAGAACGTACTCTGGCCTGCGAGTAATCTTCCGACTTCAAAGGAGGGTACGGTGATGACAGGCACATCGGCTATACGAAAGCTCACATTCCAGAAGAGTCCGCACTTTACGGGATTTACTTGCTCAGCTTGCGACTGGACCCAGCCCATTCCCCGCACAGTAGAGTCCAAAGGTGTTCCGCTAAAGAGCATTGAGACTGACTTCGCCAGTCACAACTGCGCCAGATACCTACGCAAGCCGCCCGCCACTTCTGCCCATCCGTGACAAGTTGGTAACAGTTAGCCGCGATCCTGAAAGTAAAGGAAACCGGGCTGGAGCACGCAAGGAGTTTTCTCACAGTGTGACCCGGCTCACTGACAGGATGTTCCGAGCCGCGCAGCATGGCCGGAACGTTCTGCGCGGCCATGTCAACCATCGATGATGTAAGAGCAGCCGAAGAGAAGATGCACAAAATGCTGGACGCACTCAAGGACGCCCAGCCGCAGGATCGGGACCGTCTCCAGATTGAACTGAGGAAGTTGAGCGACGACTACGCCAAAGCGATCCGTGAGCTAAAGTGGTGAGGCAGCCCCCGCGATGCTTCCGGGGCACGCGGAATTGTCTCACGTGCCGCGAAGGCAGAATGGCCCGAACGAGGCTACTTCGGCCTGCAGGTGCCATGTACTGCACCTTCCTCTACGTCTAAGCTCCAACAGAACGAAGGAATGGTGAATGTTCATTACAGCAGACTTCCAGAAGGTAGTGTGTCCCAGGTGTGAAGCGAAGGCAGGATCCTCATGCCGGTCTGCCGGCGGGCAAAAAATATGTGCTCTTTATCCCCACATCGACCGTGTCCGCGCGTTCGTTGCGTATAAGCGCTTGGTCGAGGAGCAGATCCCGATGAGAGCGAAGCTAAGCGGAATTGCACCGAGCAAACCCCGTGCTATCGGCACCAGCGCTGCCTAAAACGCAGGATTGATTTTCTGCTTCTGGGGCATGTTCCGACCTTGGCATCGTGCTTATTCTAGCGACTGCCCTCCCTGCTCCTAGAACGGGGGTTTAGCTACTTCGATGGAGGTCGGCAGCGATTTGAGAGTTCGCGTTCGACCAAGAAATGCGATGCTCGGCAACTGCTAGACATCCGCAAAGGCGCAGCCAGAGAAGGAAGACTGAGGCTAACAAAATCCAATGCTCCCCACTTTGACGAATATACGCGCAGTTTTCTGTTGACCGTTCAACATCCGAACACCCAGAAACGATACAGATCATCAGTTCGCAATCTCTCCGCTTGCTTCGGGAATGTGAAGCTTTCGGACATTACGGCAGGCGCAATCGAGGAGTTCAAGGAGATGCGCTTATCAGCGGGTGTCCGCACCGCGACCATAAACCGTGACCTTGCGGTGCTCCGTCGGATGATGAAGCTGGCTGAACGGAAGCTGCTGATTAACGAGAGTCCGTTTCGAGATGTGGACTTTCTAGAAGAACGCAAGCAGCGTCGTCGACCGCACATTCTCACCTTTGAAGAAGAGGATCGGGTGCTCGCCGTCGCGGCGCCTCACATTCGCGCCTTGGCTGTTTTAATTCTTGAGACGGGTACGCGTTCACGAAAAGAAGCATTGTCGTTGCTTTGGAGCAACGTGGACTTCGCAAACGACCTAATCCGCGTGCGTGAATCCAAAACCCGAGCCGGAGAGCGCACTATTCCGATCTCAGACAGGTGCAAATCCGAGCTCTTGCGCTGGCGTACCCTCGTCGGTCCGGAATTCTCCCCTTATGTATTTCCGAGCATGCGGAACCCATCAAAACCGCTAAAGGATCTGCGCAGAAGCTGGGCAAGAGCGCTGAAGGATGCAGGCCTGCAATATTTCTGGTTGTACGATTTGCGCCACACCCTGGCCTCAAGATTGACCCAGGCAGGAGTATCGCCGATCTTCGTGGCACAGATCGTCGGGCACTCCAGCACGAGCATTCTGAGCACCTACGCGCGCGCCATCGACGAATACCGCAGGGACGCAATTCGCAAGCTGGAAACCCTCAGGAGGGACCACACATCCCGGGAGGAACAACTTCCGAAGCTGCCTAACGGCTCTGTCCAGTAGCAACCATTACAATTTCATGACAATCTGAGGTTTTGGCTTGATTTGCGAAGGCTCTTCCCACTCATTGCGAGTGCTCACAACTTATTGCAATTAAAAGGACTGGCGGAGAGGGAGGGATTCGAACCCTCGGTACAGGTGTTAGCCCGTACAACGGTTTAGCAAACCGCCGCATTCGGCCACTCTGCCACCTCTCCGGCTTGCGGATCTACAGTTTACCACGGCTTAGATACAGCTCCCCTACATGGTCGGTGGGTCCATGCTGATGAGACAAAGCCTGTAGGTCTCCTTTGCGCAGTACGTTAACAGGTCCGTCGCTGGATCCCATGCCGTTGACGATGGGCTATCCGGAACCGCCCGGATTAAACTGTTGCAACCCGTTCGACGTGGAACTTCCTCACCGAAAAAATACCCAGCACGACGAACAGTGCCATAACGGCGAGTTGTGCAACCAGGAACGGCGGTTCTTTCTGCGTTGGAGCGAGTGCCTTCAAGGCCGGAACCTTGAGGAAAGACTGCACCACCGCGACAAAAATGTTCAGGTAAAGAGCCAGCACGGCGCATAGTACGTAGATCCATCGCCAGGCGCCGGCCAAATGAAGAGCGTAGCGCGCGAGGATCGCGACCGCCAACACCACCAAGGAAATAACGCCGACCACGTGGGAAGGCAGTATGTGCTCCACGGGAAAG
>JBARBI010000269.1:0-3092 GCA_049792875.1 Candidatus Sulfotelmatobacter sp. | reverse complement strand
GGCTTTTCCTTATCCAGGAGTGTCAATCCTGCTGACAGAGATCATGAACACCGGACATACGCGCGTGGTTCTGATCACAGGACGGCCCGCCCCCGAAGTCGTTCCGTTGCTTGGCATCAGGCCTCATCCCGAGATCTTCGGCGCGCACGGTTTGCAGCATTTGAGATCCGGCGGTCCTTGCGAACTGCCTCACCCGGATAAAATCGAGACCCAGGCGCTGGCCAGGGCCGACACATGGCTCGACGGACTGGGCCTACACCATCTGGCCGAGCACAAACCAGGCGGCTTGGCTGTGCACTGGCGCGGGCTGCCGGATGACGTGCAGTCCGACATAGGCAGGATCGTATCGCGGGGCTGGCTGCCGATCGCCCGTCGCGCCGGCATGGTAATGCAGGAATTTGACGGTGGTGTCGAGATTCGCTCACCGGAGCGCAACAAGGGCGACGCGGTGCGCACGATCGTTAGCGAGTTGTACCCTGGAGCTCCGGTGGCCTGCCTCGGTAATGACGAGAGCGATGAAGTTGCTTTTAATGCTCTGTCTGATCGCGGCCTGCGAGTTCTTGTGCGCCCAGAGTGGCGGGAAACCAAAGCCAATGTTTGGCTCAAGCCTCCGGCTGGACTGCTGGTGTTTCTCTGCAATTGGCTGGAAGCATGCCTCAACGCGCGACAACCGCCGTTGAGCCGCGCCTACGGTCTGGATCACACAATCTCGAGAGAGGAATCAGCATCATTACGAGCGGCGTGATTGTTGACCCCGGAGATCGCGGGGACCTACGAGTTTTGGGCGAACTCCAACCGTTAGGTGGGCAATAGTTGGCCCACCCATTCTTGTGAATGGCTGATCGCTGTTACGAAGGCAGGGCTTCCCGAAAACCGATCACTCATCGTGTGTTGAGGTCGGCTATCAGCACGTTGTACTTTGGCAGTGGTGCAGTTTGAAATCCACAGGGATTGGGAGCCAGAACGAACGGCGTAAACTTAGGGCATGGCGAAACGAAAGGTGCGAATGGTAAGAAGGCAGACTCCGGGAGCCATGGGCGTCTGCGAAGTCTGCAATATGCAGTTCAAGTCCTCCGCAGACCAATACGACCAAGCCGAGTGGGATATAGGTATGCAATTCAGTGAACACACGTGCAAGCGCGAGGACGAGAACCAATCCGCTGGACGGATCGTCAGGAAAGCGACAAAAGACTAGACGCAAGTCTCCTGTGCTGAGTTGTCTCATTATCTCCATAGGCAGATATCGTTGCTGACCGAACGCCTTGTCCCAATTTCTCTCGAACTCTAGTTTGTTGTCCGCCACCTGCATTAACACGATGTCAGAAGCGAGTTGGCGGTCTGAATGCAGCCTTCCAGTGTGGAATTGGTCGAAGCTGCTTTGCGCGGGAAATAGTTTTGTACCGGGAATATCCGACAGCGCGATCCGCTGGCAAGCGCAATCGGTCACCTCGCCGATGGGAGATTTTGGGGCAAAAGCCGCTAAGATACCCACGATTTCGCCGCCAGACCGGGGGAGGAATATTCGTCGGCAATATCCCTGTAGTCAACGCCGCATATTGTCGTATTAGGGACTCAGGGGGGCGGTGGCGATGGGGATCAGACCAGCGGCTCCCGCACCGCCTCCAAATTGGGAAACGCGCTACATTTCCGATCTAGGGCTCCTGCCCGAGGCTCCAAGAGCGACTTACAATGCGTTGACGAAGCAACGGAGCATAGCTGACAACGAAATGCTGGCGACCAGTCTAATCTGCATCGCGGTGGCTGCTCTCATTTTGCTCATGTCGCGACCAGCACCTGTGTATGCCGCTGCGGGAGAATTTCGTCGGGAACTCTACAAGTTCAGGTCGCACACAGAGGCGGCTAGACGGGCATTGCTAACACCCAAGCAGCTTGCCTACGAAGACTGGTGCCTCGCTTGGTACAAGAACAACAAGCACAAGTACGAAGACAGAGAGGCCGAGTTAGATGCGTTCGAAGCTGCGTCTAAGGAATGGAACGACACGCATTAGGCCATGATCCGACACCAAGTTTGGGATATGAATGACGATTCCCAAAATGGCACGGCAGAGCTCCTTTTTTGCTCGGAGTGCTGTATTGCCTTGGGGATATTGGTTACAAGCAATAATCTTCAGACAATTGGGGGTGAAATGGAGACTCCTGATCAAGGGCTCCGTCCACTGTCGCTCGCGGAAAGGCGAGAGTGGTATCGCTTGCCAATTTCGATCCCATTCTTCATGCACGACAGGAAATCTACTGAAGAGGAATTCTTGGAATTTACAACGGCGCTGAATATATCCGCAGGTGGAGTCCTGCTCGCCACGGAAAGGTACTTGGAACCCGGCACCCAAATCTCCCTCGAAGTGCCGATTGGGTTGATCAACAAAGCCCAGCTGCCGCATTTCGTTTCGGTGCTCAACGCAACGGTTTTACGCTGTACTCTAGAGCGCCAATATTTCCTTCTTGGGTTGCAATTCGAGAAACCGCTGATCGCAGGGTCGTCCGAATCGGAACACGATTCGTGTGCTGAGAACCCGCTAGAGAACCACAGCCCTGACTGAAAGTGCTGTCGCAATAATCGCACGAATACTGGTTTTCGCCTGATCATAAGGCGGCTTAGGCCAACTTCAAACAGGAAACGCAGGACAAGAACCGCGAATCAAGCTAGCGGTTCTCGGGGCGCAAGCAATGGACAAACATGGCAGACTGTCGATCCACACCACTAGTAAGATGCGGGGCTTTAGCCACACAAAGGGCTGTAGGGGCTTTTTGGACTGGCGCAGCGGCCAACGATCGTACGACAAACAAGACGAGGTCTGGGGGCAACGTCGGAAGAATTAAGCCAGTGGGGTCACGGCGCTGTCACCTGATCGCAACTGATCTTTCAGATGCCCATTGACAGGAACTCAGCATCTTCGCATTGGAGATGTCCGCAGGTTCAGTTAAGTGGTGCTGGGACTATCGCGCATATCGTCCGCTCTGCGCCCACCGTTGAACCTCCTCGGCCACGGAGAAGATGTCGGAGGGGTCTTCGGTGAAACGAGTGTCCAAGTGATAGGCATGATCTTCCAGTGAAATCAGGAAGAACCGTCCCC
>JBARBI010000268.1:0-4254 GCA_049792875.1 Candidatus Sulfotelmatobacter sp. | reverse complement strand
AAGGAAACGCATCATAGAGTGATGCTCGAAATCCCCAACGCTGTTTGGGAATTCTCTCAGCCCATGGAAGACAACATGGACGAGCTGTTGGCGGAGTGAAAGGCGAACTCGCCACCAAGATCTATGGCGATGATTGGAAGACTCTGGAGGCCAAGGCGGATGAGATCGTCGCTATTGTGCGTCAAATTCCGGAAATCGAAGACCTGGGCGTGTTTCGCGTCCTAGGTCAGCCCAACTTGAACGTCACTGTAGATTGGGACGCGGATGCACATTACCAGATCAACGTCGCGGATGTGCAAGACGCAATCCAAAGCGCAGTCGGTGGCAACGCGCTTACGCTAGTCTCCCGTCTCTAAAGTTTCTTTATATTTGTTCACCTTCCGGATGATCTTACTGGCGCTGACGACCCACTGAAACGGTTGTGGGTTCCGGTTGTAGCGGTGGATGTAATCTTGGATTGCCTTGGTCAGGTCACGAACACTGCGAAATGTGCCTCGCCGAATTCGTTTGCGTGTGATTTCGGCGAACCAGCGTTCGATTTGATTGAGCCACGAAGAACTGGTTGGTGTGAAATGGACGTGATAGCGGGGCCGTACTGCCAGCCACTTCTTCACCGCGGGGTGTTTATGGGTTCCGTAGTTGTCTAGCACGAGATGGATTTGCAGACGGGAATCGACCAGCTCATCTATCCGATTCAGGAACCGTAGGAACTCTTGATGCCGATGCCTCGGTTGGCAGGCAGCGATCACCGTGCCCTCCAGAACGTTGAGCGCGGCGAACAGTGTGGTCGTTCCGTGCCGCTCATAATCGTGCGTTTGTCGTGCCGGCAAGCCGGGCCGCAACGGAAGAATCGGTTGCGTGCGGTCCAGCGCCTGAATCTGGCTTTTCTCATCCACGCTAAGGACGATCGCCCTATCGGGTGGGTTCATATAGAGCCCCACAATGTCGCGCACTTTCCGAGCAAATTCCGGATCGTTACTGAACTTGAAGGACTCCACTCGATGGGGCTGCAGTTTGTGCTTCTTCCAAATCCGCTGCACGGTAGCCGGGCTGACCTTCTGGCTCGCCGCCATAGCCCGAACGCTCCAATGAGTGGCATCCTTCGGGGTAGTCTTCATCGTCGCGTCCACAATGGCCTCTTCCCGTTCTGCGGAGATCTGCTTGGGGCGTCCGCTACGCGGCTGGTCCTCCAAGACTGCGGCTAAGCCGCCGCTGTCAAAGCGCTTCCGCCACAGCAATACTGTGGGAACAGAGGTAGAAAGGCTACGTGCCAGAACGTGATTGGCAATGCCCTGGGCCGCGCCAAGAACAATGTCGACGCGGAGAACAATTCCTCGGGGAGTGCTGCGATGACGGCAAATCTCCAGTAACTGCTCGCGATCTGACTCCGTGAGGGACAGTTTGGGTGCAGGTGGAAGGGGCATATCGCCAGTATGCACCGTCCCGTTTTATTAGTAAAGACATTTAAGATACAGAAGACTAGTGCTGCAGGGCGAAGCGCGATATGACCTGGTGCTGTGTTATCTTCCCCAATTTCGGGACACTAAAGGAAGCAATCGAAAAGATTCAGGCCTGATTCTGGACGGTAGCTCATGGCAGCTCCACCGGCTTGCGCAGCACGGCTGCAACGCCTCATCTGGGAAAGCAATCTAGCAACTCGTCGATTCTAAATGAAATAGACTGGAAACTGCAGGCTACGGACCTTCGATTTGTAGTCGGTTGACAACTTCACATATTGTGAAGTATCCTGGGCAGGTGCACATCGTTACGCGTAAGCACCTGAGGCAGGCGATGGAAAGCTACCCAGATGCAGCGAACGAAATCAAAGCCTGGACCGCCATTGTCGAGGCGGTTCGCTGGCACAATTTTGATGATGTCCGTGGAACGTTCAAGGATGCCGATTCTATGGAAGGCTTCGTGATCTTCAACATCAGGCACAACCGGTACAGGCTAATAACCATCATCCACTATGCTAAGACAACGAAGGAAAGGCAAACGGAAGGGCATGTCTACATCCGATCTTTCTTGACGCATAAGGAATACGACAATCGCAGCAACTGGGACAGGAGGTACGGAAAACAATGAGCACAGTTCTCGCAAACCCGGCGGAAATGATTGCGCAGGGCGCTCCCCACGTCATACACAATGATGCAGAACTTGAAACGTATACCGATGCTCTTTTCCGATTAACGGCGCTAGAAAGTCCTTCTAGCTCTGAAGTTGAAGCAATCGAACTCCTAACTTTGCTCGTGGAACGTTACGAGCAAGAGCATTACTCCGTGCCCGAGGCTGACCCGGTTTCAATTGTGCGATTTCTCATTGAACAGCAGAATCTGACACAACGCGAACTCATTCCTCAATTTGGTTCGGAGAGCGGGGTTTCGATGTTCATGACTGGACAGCGCAATCTCACCTTAGAACAGGTACGGAAATTGAGCGCTCGGTTCAAACTTCCCGCTGACGTTTTCATCCCGAAAGGGTCCGCCACGCAAAAACCGAAGCGACTCGCGAAGGGGCATTCACGTTCTCGATGAGGACATGACGGCCTCGCACAGTGAAGTCAAACCAGCAGAACTTCGACTTCGGTTTCTTGAAGAGCTTCACGAGTTTCCTCCTTGCTGCCCGCACGGAAGAAACTGGCTTGTTCTGCACAATGCAATCGTGAGAACGGCTACATGATAGCTTGCTGGCTCGCGAATGGATGCGTTTCCCTCGTTTCGTCGTGTACACAAGATTTGGGAAAGCTTAGTGAGACCCTCGGCAGCGAAAATCTTCTCTACTATTGAATGTCGTCTTTGAACGCCATGGACGAAGGTAGTTTCGGGGTGGCGAGCGGTTGCGCCGACACGGCTGTGAGATTGCCGTTCGAACCGATCGAGAATCCATACACGGCTCCGGCGACGGTCTGGGAACCAGTTGTGACGTACAGATACTGGCCTGCCGGTTCGACATAGACGCCAGTGATGTTCGCTAACGTGATGGCTGGGCTTAACGTTACTGGGGAAAGGGATCCGCTCGCTGGATCGACGGAAAAAGCGCTCACCCCGGTGCTGTCCGTCGTGTAGACGAATTGACCGTTGGGTTCGACGGCAAGACCGGAGGGTTGCCCCGCAAGTGGAACGCTCGCCACTGCTGTTAGGTGGCCACCGCTTCGATAATCGATCGAAAAAGCGCGGAGCGTGTGGTCTGCGGAAAGAACATACAGAAATCCTTCGTTGGGGTCGATTGCCAACGCCAACGGACTGGCACCCACAGCAAATGGCGAGCCGTCGGTGTAGGGCAGAATATACTGCCCTTTCGATTCAAACAGCTCAGCAGAGATTCCCCAATACTGGTAGGCCGAAATCGTGTTGTCGGTCTGATTCGCGACGTAAACAAGCAGCCCGGACGGATCAATCGCTATCGGGCCAGCACCGGCGCCTGCTGCGAAGGTGGTGGTTGGTGGAGTAGTCGCATAGCTGAGCAACCCCCATGGGCCACCTCCTCCATACGTATAGATGAGCCCCTGGTTGGAGTCGGTTTCAAATGCGAATTGGCCGGAGGGATCGATCGCGACACCGCCGGCGGAGGCGGCGTTTCCAAAGGAAGTCGCTGAACCTAGAGCGCCATCGGCCGCAAGAGGAAAAGACAACGCGTTGGGGCTCGCAATCGTCGACGACATGGCGATGTCACTTCCCCACGGCCAAAGACTTAGCGACGAGTAAGCGTTCGTCGTTGGTGCATTCTGCAACAGTGTCAGGGTTCCATCCGTGTTCGCCGCATAAGTTGTGAAGGTGTTGTCGCCGGTAGAGGTGATATACGCGGTTTGGGGAGTGTATTTGACGGCTGCTGTCCCACCGAACGCTACTAAGGACATCCCCGGGTTTGTGGGCGTACCGAAACGGCGAAGGAACTTCGCACTTCCGTCGGACTGAACCTGAAACAAATCGATATAGGGATATACGCTGACCGAATAAAGGAACTGACCGGAAGGATCTGCGATCAAGTCGGAAGGCCAAGCCGTTGCCGGAGTGCTGTTAAGGTGAGTGAGGGCTCCATTCGCACCGACAGTGAAGCTGTCGACCGATGCACTGTTCGGGTCATGCGCCACATCCATGGAACAGCCGGTGTAGGCGATTTTCGCGTCGGAACTGAAACGGACCGTGGTGGGATTGACGCAGGTCGCAATCGTGCCAGCCGACGTCAGCTTTCCAGTCGAGCGATCAATTGAGTAAGTGTCGATCGATGTGCCGTTTGTGTTGGCTAGATAGACAT
>JBARBI010000267.1:0-78530 GCA_049792875.1 Candidatus Sulfotelmatobacter sp. | reverse complement strand
GAACGAATACATCATGCTTTTCCGCTCCCATCTCCGCACCGGACGGTCCATCATTGGTTTGGCACGCAGTCCCGACGGATTCCGCTTCACAGCCGATCCACAGCCCTTTCTGACCCCTGACCGGGACAGCCCTTTCGCTGCCTATGAAGAGTTCGGGGTGGAGGACCCACGCGTGACCCGGCTGGAGGGGGAGTACATCATCACCTACAGCGCTTACTCACGAAATGGTGTGCGGATCGCCCTGGCCAAGACGAAGGACTTCAGTCAAGTGGAAAGAGTTTCGCTTATCACAGAGGCGGATTATCGGAATGTGGTGATCTTTCCCGAGAAGTTTGATGGGCTCTATGCCCGGCTTGACCGTCCTCATTCGGAAATCGCCCCCTGGTCAATCTGGATTTCCTATTCTCCGGATCTGTGCTATTGGGGACAATCACAGCTGATCATGAGGCCTGAACCATATCACTGGGATGAAATGAAGATCGGTCCCGGCGCGCCGCCGATCAAAACAGACCAGGGATGGCTTTCCATCTATCACGGAGTTTTCCAAACTATGGATGGATCGGTCTATCGTTTGGGGGTTGCTCTTCATGACCTCGGGGACCCGGCCAAGGTCATCGGAGTGGGCGACTCGTGGATTTTGCAACCGGAAGATCCTTGGGAAATAACTGGATATGTCCACAACGTGGTTTTCAGCTGTGGCGCCGTTCTGGAGTCCGATGGAACCGTGAAAATCTATTGGGGGGGTGCAGACACGGTCATGTGCGTGGGCGAGGCGAATCTCTCGGATCTGGTCGCACTATGCCTGCATCACGGCAGACCGGCAAAATAAGCATGGCATTTCAAGAGTCCTACATACCCCAATGCGGACATTTTACCATCGCATTTTCCATCGCATAATCGCGGCACACCTTGCCGAAATACCACGTAAAATGCGATGCACAACGTAATGTAACGTACTGAGAACAAACGGGGCGTATGACTTCAGCACGCTTGTAAGGCAGGCGCTCTAACCAGCTGAGCTAACCGCCCCTCGGACCCTGCGCGACCCTGCAGCCGCGCCGGTCGGACCTCGATTGACAGGGCATCGGAGCGAAACGCGCCTTCCCGAGTATACGCGAGCCCGGAAAAAACCGCGCATAAACTGGCGTGCTTTCGCAGAGTCGGTTCTCTTCTTTGCAAAGAAATCAGCGGTGCAGTGAATCCCTAACGATTTCCTGCGTCCTTCGTGGATGTTCTTCGCGATCGTTGCGGTCAGAAAAACGCTTACGGCAAAGCACGCCGAACTCCGCGCTTCCCCGCCCTGCTAGACTGGCTGGGTGCGGCGTCTGATCATCAACGCAGATGATTTTGGTCTTACGTCGGGCGTAAACCGGGCCATCGTGGAGGGTCACTCGCGCGGTGTCGTCACTTCTTCCACGCTCATGGCCAACGGCCCGGCTTTCGAAGAAGCGACGCAACTGGCAAACACCATACCCAAACTGAGCGTCGGTTGCCACGTGGTCCTCACCGATGGCGTGCCCGTTCTCGACGCGGAACAACTTCCCTCACTCACCACCGCCGCACAGTTTCGCGACGGCATGGTGACGTTTGCCGCCCGCGCCATCGCCGGTCGCATCCATCCCGACGAAATCACTGCTGAAGCCACGGCACAGATTCGAAAACTTCAATCTGCGGGCATCGCCGTTTCTCATATCGACACCCACAAACACACGCACATCTTCCCCAAGGTCCTGCGTCCGCTGTTGCGCGCCGCGGCGGATTGCGGGGTTCGCGCTCTGCGCAACCCGTTCGGACCTCGCCTGCCTCTGCGTTCCAGTCACCTGTTGGCCCGCCCCGGCCTTTGGACCCGCTATGCCGAGGTTCGCGCCCTGGGCCAATTCGCCGGCAAGTTCCGCGAGGCCGTGGACCGGGAAGGATTCGCGACGCCCGACGGTACTCTGGGCATCGTGGTCACAGGAGCACTCGACGAAACGCTGTTCGACGCGATTGCCCGCAGCATCCCCCCCGGCACCTGGGAGTTCGTGTGTCACCCCGGCTACAACGACGCGGACCTGCAGGCGGGAAAGACCCGCCTCCGCGAATCGCGCGAAACCGAGCTTCGCGTTCTGACCCTGCCCGCCGCCCGTTGCGTGCTTTCGCAGCAAGGCATTGAGCTGATCTCCTATCGCGGACTGGGCGCAAAATCTGGCACCCCCTAGATCAGTCCGGATTCGTGTTCTATCCCGAAAGTTCTCCGGGGGCTCCTGCCCCGACCTAAGGAATTCAGGTACTCTCGTAACCTGCTGATTTAACTTCAAGTAGTATGATATTTTGAAGGTCATCTTCAGTTTCTTTTGGCAGGAGGGCTTTTCACTCATGTCGGCCCAAGGGTCAGCTCCGCGCGCGACTCTGGACTTAAAGGTCCGGGTGTGGGGCATGGGCGCCAATAATCAGCCATTCTTCCAGAATGCCATGGCGCAGAATGTCAGCGCCACCGGCGCTTGCATCTACGGCATCGAGCCCGAGTTGAAGGTGGGCGATGTCATTGGCGTGCAGTACGAGGCCAGGAAAGCACGCTGCAAGGTGGTCTGGGTGGTCGATGCGGGCGCGCTGAAGAAAACCCAGGTTGGAGTGCAGCTCGTGGTCGACCAGGATTGCCCCTGGGCAGCGGCTCTCCCCTCGGACATGAAAGCAGAAGAACGCACGCAACAGCGTCAGGACAATCGGAGAAAATTCGCCCGCCACAAGATTTCTTATCCCATCGAACTGCGCGACGAACGCGTCAACACTCCTTTGCGCGTCAATGCCACGGACGTCAGCGGGAATGGCTGTTATGTTGAGACCGTCATGCCTCTGGCCGTCGGTACTGCGCTACGAGTGGACTTGTGGATCGAACAGGAGCGCCTCACTCCCACCGCTGTGGTTCGCACCCGCGACCCCGGTGTGGGCATGGGCATCGAATTCACCGGCATGACCGAAGAATCCAAGAAACGGTTCCAGGCTCATCTCGACAAGCTCGATCCCGTGTCATTCGGCCCCAAAGACGGCCAATAACACCGGTCCGCGTGTGCCGCCTTGCAATCCACTCGTGTAAAATCTGCAACCACTGCGCATTCCAGCCATCGAATGTCAGGAGCACCCAGAAGGCGGCCCCTCGCACATGAAGATCGGAATCACTTGTTATCCGACGTACGGCGGTAGCGGAGTCGTCGCCACCGAGCTGGGCCTGGAGCTGGCTCAGCGCGGGCACGAAATCCATTTCATTTCCTACGCGCAGCCCATCCGCCTGCGCGGCGAGGAACCGAACATCCACTACCATGAAGTGGAGGTCTCACGTTATCCGCTGTTCGACTATCCCCCGTACGATCTGGCTCTGGCAACCCGCATGGCGGAGGTCGCACAGCTTTATGACCTCGACCTCTTGCACGTGCACTATGCCATCCCGCATTCCGTGAGCGCCTTGCTGGCGCGGCAAATGCTTGCCGACGGGCCACGGGGACGCCGGCTACCCTTTGTGACGACGCTGCACGGCACCGACATTACTCTGGTTGGACTCGACCGTTCCTACCTGCCGATCACCCGCTACTCGATCCAGCAAAGTGACGGTGTCACCGCGATTTCGAATTACCTGAAAGACCGCACCCAGCGCGTCTTCGACGTGAAGAACAGCATTGAGGTCATCTACAACTCGGTGAATTGCGACGTCTATCGCCGCAACCTAGAGACGTTCGCGCAAGTGCGGGCAGAGTACGCGCCCAACGGCGAGCGCGTGCTGGTCCATCTTTCGAACTTCCGTCCGGTCAAACGCCTGACCGACGTCATCGAGATTTTCGATCGAGTGCATAAGAAGATGCCGTCAAGGCTTCTATTGATCGGAGATGGCCCGGACCGTTCCGTTGCCGAATGGCTAGCGGTACAAAAGGGCATTCATGACGACGTCCTGTTTCTCGGCAAGCAGGATCAGATCCAGGAGAAGCTTTCCATTGCCGACATCATGCTGATTCCGAGCGAACTGGAATCGTTTGGGCTTGCCGCGCTCGAGGCCATGGCATGCGAAGTGGTTCCCATCTCCACGCGTGCCGGCGGAGTACCGGAGGTCATCGATCACGGCAAGAGCGGCTATCTCGCCGACGTGGGCGACGTGGAAACGATGGCTCGTTATGCCATCGAATTACTCAGCAACGAGGACCGGTTGCGCGAAATGGGGAAGCACGCCCGCGCGGTCGCAATGGCGCGTTTCTGTTCCACCAAGATTGTGAAGCAGTACGAAGATTTTTACCGGCGCGTGCTCGAACGCTCGGCGTAGAAGCCCTCCGGTACCGAACTCGCAGCTTCGATCAGCGGCAACCGGATCCGAATCAGCGTCCCCTTCCCTTCGTGACTGTCGATGGTCATGCGCGCCGTGTCTCCGTAGAGCACCTGAAGACGCTCTGAGATGTTCGCCATCCCGATCCCCATTCCCGTCCAACTGCTGCTTTCTTCCAGCTGGGCCGCACCCATGCCTACACCATCGTCCTCGACTTCAATGATGAGACGGGAATCGACGACCCGGCTGCGCAGGTGGATGCTGCCACCCTCCACCTTAGGCCCCAACCCGTGCTTGATCGAGTTCTCGACCAGCGGCTGCAGCAACATGCTGGGAACGACCACGTCGAGCGAGGCCGGGTCCAGTTCCTTGACCACTCGCAGCTTGTCGCGCCCAAACCGCACTACCTCGATGTCGAGGTAGTTGTCGATGAACTCGAATTCCTCCCGCAACGGCGCAAACGCTTCGCTGCTGTTGAGCAGACGCCGCAAAATTGTCGCCAGCTTGAAGATCACGTCCCGCGCCATGTCCGGGTCAAACCGCACCAGCGACGAGATCGAATTCAACGTATTGAACAGGAAGTGCGGATTGATCTGGTTCTGTAGCGCCTCCATGCGCGCGTGCAGCAGAAGCCGCTCCTGCTCCTCCAGTTTGATCTGGATGCGCACGCTGTTAAAGATCTTCAGCTCGATTCCGATCGCCGTCACCGACGCGGCGTAGATCGCGCTATATACCCAGTAGTTGTCGGGACTCTCGATGCTGAATACGGAATGAGGGAAATATTGCACCAATTGTGTTTGTACGAAACGCAAGCCAATCACGGTACAGAAGAACATGATCTGCCAGTCGAACAGTCGCGGAAGTGGCAGATTGCGTCGAATCACCCGAAAAATACCTTCATCAATGAACGGTGAGAACGACCAGATGTCATCCTTATCGACAGCCCAGGTGCGCAGTTGACCGGCGAGAAAACCAGAAAGCACATCGAACGGCATTGCGGCCCACTCCCCATGCAACAACGCGGGGATCCCCATCAGAACGCCGCCCAGCGATCCCGCCCAGCGCCCCCCGATCACTCCCAGCAACAGCGCGGTTTCAAAACTCAGGTCGCCCGCCGCAAAACTCTTTTGGAAGATTCGGGCCCAGACGCCAACCATGATCGGCAGGCCGAACCAAAGCACCAGATACACCTTCTGCCGGAAGGTGCGCTCTTCGCGGAACAACAACAACTTAAATTCCTTGGAGCGCACCAAACTACTGGACACGGCCGCAGCTACGCCCAGCTTGAACAGCAAATTGAAAAGAATGAGCCGCTGTTCCATGAAATTCTTTTTCTAGTGACCTGCCGCGGATGGCGCAGGTCGCAACCTGATCCTCAAGGCCTGCTTTGCAAACGCTCGTTCCTTAGCGTCCTCTGTAGTGAGCTGCTTTTCTGGCGCCCAGCAAAACTGTAGCACGAAGCCCGACGCTCAATACCCCTTCCGCTTGTCCACCACAAACTGCAACGGCTGTCCTGCCAGGTAGCGACGAAGATTCTCCGAGAACAACTCATAGTGCCGGTGCCAGAGCTTCTCCGTGAGGCCCGCCGTATGCGGCGTAATCAGCAGGTTCTCGACGCCCCAGAGCGGCGAATCGGCCGGCAGCGGCTCGTGCTCAAACACGTCGAGCGCCGCCCCCGCAATGCGCCGCGCGCGCAGGGCCTCCGCCAACGCCACCTCGTCCACCTGCGCTCCTCGCCCAACATTGATCAGGCAAGATTCGGCCTTCATCACGGCAAGCCGTTCGCCATTGATCAGGCCGTGAGTCGCCGCAATCAGCGGTGCAGCCAGCACCACGTAATCGGACTGCTTGAGCATCGCGTCGAGATCCGACGGGGAAAAGATTGCATCCACGCCCTCGAGCCTTCCCTTCTCCACATGCTCGCGCACTGCGATCACGCGCATGCCCAGAGCCGACGCCATCTGCGCCACCCGCCGTCCGATACTCCCCACACCAATCAGGCCCAAGGTTGCGCCCGCGACCTCGCGTGGATGTGCTCCCTCTTTCCAGATCGCCTCCTGGCCCCAGAAGTGCTTTTGCTGGAAGAGCGCGGCTTGTGGAATCTTCTTCGCGAGAGCGAAGATCAGAGCCATCACATGCTCGGCGACCACCGGGCCGTGCACCTCCCGTGAGTTTGTAACCACCACGTCACTTTTCACCAACTCCGCACACAGAAATTGATGGACGGCCGCCGTAGGAGCATGGATCCAGCGCAAGTTCGGCGCAGCGGCAAATTGCTCCGGCCGGAGTGAGATCGTGAAGATCACTTCCGCGTGGCGGAGATTCTCCTCGATGCCCTCGTAGGTGTCGCGTTGAGTGATCCGCACCTGCGGAAACTCCTTCGCCAGGCGCTCCCCAAACCATGCCGGGACATTCCACAGGGCAAACCGGTGATGCACAACGATCAACAGCTTCATGGATGTGAAGATTTAATCACAGACCCCACTTAGCAAGGGAAAAAGGGCGCCCGCAAGACTTCAGGTCTAGCGCGTTCCTCATACGCCGGGAACTTCGAAACAGGCATCGGAGTCTTAAGAATTGTAAAATGTACTTAGCTCGCCAAAAATGTGTGCTCCCCTGGAGGGCAAACATGCGGCACATTTGGTTGGTTTTGCTGGTAACCGCTGCGTGCAGCATTTCGCTTCCGGCCCAGACCTCCACGCCCCCACCGCCCCAGTCCGCTCGCCAGGCGTTGATCGAGATGTTTATGGGCAAGGACTCCGAGGACTTCGCAAAACATCTTCCCGAAGACGCGCGCCGGGCTCTGATTCACAAAGGCGAAACTCCCGACACCTCCGTCGTGCTCCGCATTTCCAACCTCGGCCGCCAAATGGTCGCACAGGGCCAGTCCATTGAAACCTTCGATGCCGGGCCAACCCTTTTGCTCAGTGAACAGAAGGACCACGACAAAATCGAAGTGGTCGTCGAGCGCGACAGCCTTTTGGGAGAGGACGACGAAATTGAACTCTCGATCCACCTCTCCAAGGACGGACAACCAGAATCCCTTCCGGTCGTGCCTCGGCTCATCTTCACTCTGCAGCAGGAAAAAGAAATCTGGCGCCTTACGGAGGTCACCGTCGCCGCCCACGTACCCCTCACTGATCCCGACTATCTCCGGAGCTTGCGCAAGGAGCAAGACGAAGCCGACGAGTCGACCGCACAATCACGGCTGAGGATCATTGCCGGAGCCGAGACAGCGCACGCGGCCCGGCACCCCGACAGCGGCTACACCTGCACATTGTCGAATCTATTCCCTCCGCCCCCTGAAGGCGAGTATGGTCCCGCCTTTGCCGACGAGGAATCCAACGGGTATCGCTTCACGCTCACCGGCTGCGATGGAAATCCCGCGTCAAAATATCGCATCACCGCCGTACCTGTTGATGCCGACGCTGGCCTGAAGACATTCTGCGCCGACGAGTCCGGAGCGCTGAAATCTGTGACCGGCGGAAAAAGTTCAACCTGCTTCAGTCGCGGACAGGTCGTCACGAGAGGGGAGGGCGGCTTTTACGGCCAAGATTGACGCCCTGGTTCCCTATCCGTACGCGAGTTCCTTGGCCCGCTGCGCCGCCTTCACGACCGCTTTGATCAGCGTGACGCGTAGCTTTCCTTCCTCAAGTTCCATGATGGCGTCAATCGTGCACCCCGCAGGCGTAGTCACCGCATCCTTGAGCAACGCAGGATGATCGCCCGTCTCGAGCACCACGCGGGCCGCACCCATCGTGGTCTGCGCCGCCAGTAGCGTCGCAATGTCCCTCGGCAGTCCCACTTTTACTCCCGCCTCCGCCAGCGATTCGAGGATGATATAGATATACGCTGGGCCGCTCGCCGAAAGCGCCGTCACCGCATCCATGTGTTTCTCGTCCAGCACGACGGTTCTCCCCACCACATCAAACATGTGGCAAGTCATCGCGACGTCCTCCGCGCTGGCGTGCTTACCCTTGCAGATCGCGGTCATACCCGCTCCTAACAGGCACGGAGTGTTAGGCATGGCACGAATGACCGGAACATTCGGCGGCAAGTTCTTTTCGATCATGGAAGTCGGCACCGACGCCGCCACCGACACAATCATCTGCTTCGGCGTGATGTGGCCGCTGATCTCGCGCACCACGTCCTCCACCACCTGGGGCTTCACTCCAATCACAATAATGTCGGCGCCTTTGACCGCTTCGAGGTTGTTGGTCCCGACTTTCACTTTCAGTTTCGCCGCCAGCGCCTTGGCACGCTCCTCGTGCGCCACGGTGGCCCACGTTGACTTCGTAGAGAGCAGACCGTTCTTCAGCAGCGCCTGCAGAATAATGCCACCCATCTTGCCCGCTCCTAAGAATGCAACCTTCTTCCCTGCGAGTTCATTTCCCATAATTTTCCTCAGAACTTCAAAGACACAAATCTTTACCAGCGAGGACACAGACTTCACAGAGGAAGCTACAAACCCGGAGAGTTCCTCTGCATCTCTCTGCGTCCTCTGTGGTTAAACGCATTTCGGCTTACCCTCCATCCAATGCCATGCGGTCGTCACCACGTCGCGCAGCCCACGCGTCGCTTTCCACTGCAGCAATGCCTGTGCTTTTGCCGGATTCGCCACCAGTTCCGGAGGGTCGCCCGGCCGGCGCGGCACCATCTTTCGCGGCATCCGCCTCCCAGTCACTTCTTCCACCGCGGAGATCACTTCCTGCACCGAAGCTCCGGTCCCCGTCCCCAGATTGACGGCGAAACTTGCCTTCCCTGCCGCCAGTTGATCCAGTGCTTTCAAATGCGCGCCGGCCAGATCGTTCACGTGAATGTAGTCGCGAACGCACGTTCCATCGGGCGTCGGATAATCCGTGCCAAACACCTGCAACTCGGGTCCAAGCCCCGCCGCTGCGCGCAGCGCCAGCGGAATCAGATGCGTCTCCGGTTCGTGCAATTCGCCGATCTCGCCACTGTCGTCGGCGCCCGCTGCGTTGAAATAACGCAGGCTGGCAAAACGGAAACCGTAGGCCCGGTCATACGCTTCCAGCGCCTGCTCAAAGAACAGCTTCGACACACCGTAGGGATTCACCGGTTGGCGCGGAGTATCCTCCTCGATCGGAACTTTCGCTGCCTCTCCATACACCGCACAAGTCGAAGAAAAAATGATCTTCTTCACCCCCGCATCCAGCGCCGCGTTCAGCAGAGAGAGCCCGCCCACGACATTATTGTGGAAGTACTTCTTCGGATTGCTCACCGACTCCCCGACATAGGCGTGCGCCGCAAAGTGCATGATGGCATCGGCCCGCGGCAGCACTCGCGCCAGCGCGCCGGCGTCCAACATGTCTCCCTTGATCAACTCAAACCCCGCGGCCAGGAATTCATGCCCGGTGCTGAGGTTGTCGAATACGATCACTTCATGGCCCGCGCGTTTCAGCGCTCGGGCTGCATGGCTGCCGATGTATCCAGCACCGCCGATGACTAGAACGACCACGTCCAAATCCTTTCCGGGCAAGCGTTGCACCACGCAAAACTGACTTTCGGGCCCGCCCCGCTGACGGTTCAAACGCCCGCGTCCACAGCGACTTCCAGCGCACCAAGTTGCCAGGGTAAATCCCAGAACCGGGAGGGAATAGAAAACCATTCTACACAGAAAACGCCGCGGGAAAAATGCGCCCTGTCACGAATCCGCCTCCGCAAAATCGCCTGATTCCTGCCTCTCCCTGTCCGAATCGACCACTGCAACGAGTAAAGATGGAATTTTACGGTTCGCCTCACCGCCCAAGGCACTTGAACTCTAGTACATGTCTTTCAAGCGGAGTGCTCCTCCTTCTCCGATTTCCGCCGAACACTGTCTGAGAATGGTAAGCCTTCCACTCACAAGTACATAGCCTGTCAAAACCTCTTCACAGCAAGAGTAATGCCGCGTTACGTGATTGTAGTTGCCACTGCGTTCGGGGTCTTCATTTTAGGAGAACTGGGGGAAAGGAATCAGCGCTTCCACCTATTTACGATCAGCCCTGTTTGAACCTACCACCACATTGAACGCGGGGCCGTGATGCCGCTGCGCCACCTTCGCCGGGCTGCTAAGATAGCGAATTCCTCTCAGGGAGGTCTCCGTGGAAGTCGAACCGCCACCAGAGCCCGGACCAACGCGTGAACCTGCGTCCGAACCAACACCGCCCGAGGCTCCAGCTATCGTCGCCGCCACTCCGCTGGTACCGGAAGCGCCCCCACTCCCAGACCGCGGCACCGGCTTAATGGTCTTCGGCGTATTCCAGATCATCCTCGGATTGCTGGCCGCGCTGATGGTGCCTCTCGTAGCGCTGGGCGCGTTCATGTCGCGACTCGCACCCGGCGGCGCCATGCGTCCCGCCCAGTTCCTCTCCGGAGTCGCCAGCTACGCCTTCATTGCTGCTGGGTTGCTTGCCTTGGGCATCGGATCCGTGCAAATGAAGCGTTGGGCTCGCGCCCTCACTCTGGTCACTTCCGTCTACTGGCTGATCATGGGCGTACTCATCACCGTGCTGCTGACCGCGGTGCTGCCCGTCACGATGCGGGGCGCTCTGACGCTGGCGCAGCACAATGCCGCCAACGCACCCTCACAGGATGTGTCCACCGGGATGATGGCCGTCATCCTCACGCTCATCATTATCTTTGCCGCGTTCTTTCTGGTGTTGGTCCCGATCGCTTTTGTCATCTTCTACAGCCGCAGGGATGTCGCCGAGACCGTCCGTCGTCGCGATCCCGTAGAGCGTTGGACTGATCGAACGCCCCTGCCAGTGCTGGGCGCCAGTGTCGTCCTTTTCACCGGGGCACTGTATCTGTTGCTGATCGGAACCACGACTCCGATGTTCCCCTTCTTCGGGCAATATCTCACCGGCATGCCAGGCTCGATCTGCTTTTTGCTGATGGCAGCTGTCGACGTTTATCTCGCCATCGCCCTGTTCCGCCTGCAACCTTCCGGTTGGTGGATTGCCTGCCTCACCCTGCCCGTCCGCCTGTGCTCGGTGGCGCTCACCTATGCGAAGGCAGATATGATGCAGGCTTACGCAAAGATGGGAATGTCCGATGCGCAGTTGAAGATGCTCAACTCGAACCCAATGTTCCGTAGTCACGTCCTGCTGTGGTGGAGTCTGATTTCGATGGTGTTGTTCTTCGGTTACCTGTTGTGGCTGAAGCGGTATTTCAAATCCACGTCCTCCAAAGAGGTGGAAGCGCTGCCCGCGCAAGCAGGCTAAGGGTCCCTCTTCGTGAGGTTGTTCTCTTCAATTCAAATTCTGTGGGTGACAGCGATGACCGAACAGCTTGCCGACAAACAATGCGTACCGTGCCGCGGTGGTGTTCCGCCGCTCAAGGGAAAGGAACTCGAGAAGCTGAACCAGGGCACTCCGCGGTGGACCGTCACCAACGAGCATCACCTTCACCGCGAGTTCAAGTTTCCCGACTTCAAGCAGGCGCTGGACTTCGTCAATCGCGTGGGAGCGCTGGCCGAGGAACAGGGCCATCATCCGGATATCCTGCTGGCTTGGGGCAAGGCTGAGATCACTCTCTGGACCCACAAGATTGACGGCCTCACCGAAAGCGATTTCATCATGGCAGCGAAGATTGACCGACTAAGCGCTGACTAGGTTGCCGGCGTGTGTTCACAGGCCTGCGTGAGGTCCGCAAAGAACTGCCGGGTCCGCCGCTCAATGGCAGCCTCGACCGCGAAGCCTGCGATGCGTCGAAAACACCCCCACACAAACTCCACCTGCGCCCGAATCTCAGTCTCCTCGCGATGAACCACGACCGGATCTCAAGGCAACAAATGAAAGTGGCAGAACCAGTGCGCCGGCTAAAACAACTGTCTGGGGTCAGCGTGGGACAAGATAAAGCCAGCGCAAATCGAGATCGCGGAACCCTTTCCGGGAAGCTTATGTTTCGGACGCGCGGGGCGCCGCCGCTTCGCATTCCTTGCGCAAGTCTTCGAAGAATCCTTTCGTGGCCTTCGTGATGGCCGGGGCGAGCGCAAAACCAAGTGAGCGGGAAGTGGTGCCCACCAGTTGCATGCTGACGTTGATCGCCGTCTCACGGGCAGAAACAGTCGTGAAGGTCACCCGCGTCTCACAAGTCATCCCAAGAACGTGGCTGAGATAGCTGACGCTGTCATTCGCCCGAAAATGCTGCACCACCTGATCGACATCGCTTCGGATCGGAACCCGGGTCTCGATGCGCAGGCGGCTTCCCTCCTCCCACGGCTTGCCCTGCACCCAGCGGATGTCACCGAATAGGTTGCGATTGCGCCACCGGTCGGTGTCGATATAAATGGCAAAAACGGTTTCCAGAGGACAGTTCAGGACGACTTGAAAGTCAAACGACTGCATACATCTGCACAGGAATTGATCGGCGGGCGCTATGCACCACACGCCCCGACTGGCGAAAGTGTAGGATAAAATCGCACCGTGGGCGCAGTCAAGAAACCGCGCCTGCATTGCGGGACTGGGCCGCACGGAGCGCCCAAGCCAGGATAGCAGCCGGTACCAGCATCAGCACACCTGTGCTCGTAGCAACCGTGCGCGCGGAGATTCCCGCATCGAGGAAAAGCCCAGCCAGATAGGCGGTAACGGCGAACGTAAGGCTGCCCAGGCCCAGGTCGGCTGCGAACACGCGCCCCCGAAAGCGGTCTTCGGTATGAAGCTGCAACAGGGTCGTAGAGAAGACCCAGACCGTCGACCCTCCCATGTGCGCCAGCATGGCACAGCCGGCCGCCATCCAAACGCTACGGCTGGCGCCCAGCACTCCATACCCGAGCGCGATCGTCATGTAACCGAAAAGGATCCCGAGGCGGAGCCGATGGTCGCTACGCCCCGCCCAGCGCGCCGCCACGAGTGGTCCCACCAACGCCCCCAGCCCGCGTCCCCCTAGCAAAATGCTCATGCCGAGCATGGCTCCGCCGGCCGCATCAATACCCCGACCGTGCACCGCAAACTCGCGCGCTCCCATCACTGTAAAGATGACCCAGCTTGGCCCCACCATTAGTTCTCCGGCTTTGGCGAAGACTGCCGGCAGCAGCGTCCGATGACTTCGGATGTACCGAATCCCCTCCAACACGGGAGAGAAATCCACCAGATCGCGCGGACGGAGCGGCGCGGCGGACTCCGCATGCGGCTCTGCAAAACGCATGCCGCTGATCAGAAACGCCGACGTGAGAAACGAAAGCGCATTCAGAATAAAGACCGTGTCGCGCCCGAAGAACGCCGCCACCACTCCACCGACCGAGGCTCCAATCAGCAGGTTCACCGACCACGTCGCCGACGACAGCGTGTTGGCGACGAGGACTTCACTCTCGGCGGCAATGTTGGGAATCACCGCACTACGCGCCGGTTCGAAAAACGCGGCCATGGTGGTTTCCGCGAGCAGCAGCGGATAGACCAGCCACACCGTCGAGCGCGAACGCACCAATAACATCGCCAGCACCACCAAGAAGCGCACCATGTCGGCTGCGATCATCACATGCTTGCGCTTCAGTCGGTCATTCAGCACTCCCGCCGTCGGTCCCACCAGTGTCTGTGGCAGCACCTGCAGCACCAGCGCCAGGGCCACCGACCCCGCGTGTCCCGTGAGTTGCAGCAGCAACGTATAGATGGAGAGCGTGTAGAACCAGTCCCCGATCTCACTGACTATCTGGGCCAGCCAGAGCCGCCGGAAATTGACGTTACCGCCCAGCAGCCGTACGTAGGATGTGAGCGTGATCGAGCTTGCGCCGTGCTCCGGTTCCGGTTCCATGAGAGAGGGGGACGCCTTTGTTGGCTACGGAGTTGGGCGCTACGGTCGCAGCTTGCGTTTCAGGTCGTCGGCAATCTGCTTGCCGTGGAAGCGGCCGTTCTCGATGAAAATCTCGTTCGTCCGCGATCCTGCGACAATCACGCCCGCCACGTAGATTCCCCGGACGTTGCTTTCCAGCGATACCGGATCGCATACCGGACGGCATTGCTGCTCGGACAGTTCAATACCCATGCTGCGCAGAAAATCGTAGTCGGGATGGTACCCGACCAGCGCCAGCACGAAATCATTCTTCAGGCGGATCGGCCCGCGGGGCGTGTTCACCACCACGTGATCCACTCCAATTTCTTGCACCGAACTATAGAAGTAAGCCTCGATATCCCCATTCTTAATACGGTTTTCGAGGTCGGGCTTAATCCAGTACTTCACATGGTGGTGCAACTGCGCTTCGCGGTGCACCAGGATGACCCGGGCCCCATGACGCCATAAATCGAGCGCTGCAATCGCGGCCGAGTTCTTACCGCCAATGACCAGCACATCCGTATCGTAGTAAGGATGCGGCTCGCCGTAGTAGTGCGACACCTTTGGGAGTTCCTCGCCCGGAATGCACAGCTGGTTCGCCAAGTCGTAATAGCCGGTCGAAACAATGACCTTCTTCGTGGCGTAGTCATGCGGCCGCCCCGCGCGGTCAGTCGCCGTGATGCTGAATTTCCCATCTTCGCCCATCACCGTCTTGACCCACTCATACTGGCGGAGATCGAGGTGATAATGCTCGGCGACCTTGCGGTAATACTCGAGCGCCTCCTCGCGCGTCGGCTTCTGCAGAGCCGTGGTGAAGGGGATATCGCCGATCTCGAGCAGTTCCGGCGTGGTGAAAAACACCATGTTCGCCGGATAGTGGAACAGCGAGTTCACCAGGCATCCCTTGTCGAGCACGACGACCTTGAGCCCGATCTTCTGCGCCTCAATCGCACAAGCCAGACCCGTCGGCCCGGCTCCGATCACCAGAACATCCGTGCGCATCTCAGGCTCACCCTTGGCCTTGGTCTTGGGCAGGGTAACGAGTTCTTCGGCGGCAAGGAATTCAGGCATGGGACTAAGTGCAGAGTCCGTCGAGGCAACGAGGGTTCGAGCGCAACTCGGAAACCGTTGATTCTAGCACGTGGAGGAGGTCTACCTTGCGGCCCACGTCCGCCAGGAAACACCCCTGTGGAAACACCCAAGGGGGGACAGCCGCCCTCGGCTGTCCGTCGAGCGTAGCTCGACTGCCCGTCCATCAAACGCCGGTTAACCGAGACATCCCCGGGGCACGGGCAGAATCCGCAGCGCATCCTCGCGCTATAATTTTCGGTTGCATTCATCCTTCCGCTCGAATCAGGAGCCGTCATGTCCGCTGTTACCGAACCCGCGACCGGCACGCGCATTGAATCCGACAGCATGGGAAAGATCGAAGTCCCGGCCAACGTGTACTGGGGAGCCCAGACGCAGCGTTCTCTGCTGCATTTCAACATTGGCCGCGACACCATGCCCCCCGAGCTGATCCGCGCCTTCGGCATCCTCAAAAAAGCGTGCGCGCTCGTGAATCAGGACCTCGGCAAACTTCCCGCGGAGAAGGCCAAGCTCATCGTCCAGGCGGCCGACGAAGTGATCGCCGGCAAGCTCTACGACCAGTTCCCGCTGCGCATCTGGCAGACCGGCAGCGGCACCCAGACCAACATGAACGTGAACGAGGTCATCGCCAACCGCGCTATCGAAATTGCGGGCGGCGAGATGGGATCGAAGAAGCCCGTTCACCCCAACGATCACGTCAACATGTCGCAGTCATCCAACGATACGTTTCCGGCCGCCATGCACATCGCGGCCGCCGACCGCGTCAAGAATGCCCTCACTCCGGCGATCAAGACGGTGCGCGATGCGATCGCTGCGAAGGCGAAAGAATTCGACAGTATCGTGAAAATCGGCCGCACTCACCTGCAGGACGCCGTGCCTTTGACCGTCGGCCAGGAATTCGGCGGCTGGGCCAGCCTTCTCGAGCGTGACATTCATCGACTGGAGCAGGTCTTGGACGGGCTTTACGATCTAGCTATCGGCGGAACTGCAGTCGGAACTGGACTCAATACGCATCCCGAGTTTGCCGAGCGTGCGGCGAAAAAGATCGCCGAGCTCACCGGACTTCCCTTCCGCTCCCATGGCAACAAATTCGCAGCGCTCTCGGCGCACGATGAAATCGTCTTCGCGCAGGGCGCGATGGAGACGTTAGCGGCCTCGCTGATGAAGGTATCCAACGACATTCGCTGGCTGGCGTCGGGCCCGCGTTGTGGCCTAGGTGAGTTGTCAATCCCCGAGAATGAACCCGGATCGTCCATTATGCCGGGCAAAGTGAACCCCACGCAGTGCGAAGCCATGACCATGGTCTGCGTGCAGGTTCACGGCGCGACCGCCGCAGTAGGCTTCGCTGGATCGCAAGGCAACTTCGAACTCAACGTTTACAAACCGGTGATCATCTACAACTTCCTGCACTCGGTCACACTCATCACCGACGCCTGCCACGGCTACGTCGAATACATGCTCAAAGGCATTGAAGTGGATCGCGCCAAAGTGGACTGGTACGTGAAGAACTCCCTCATGCTGGTCACCGCGCTCGCCCCGAAAGTGGGATACGACAAAGCCGCTCAGATCGCCCACACCGCCCACGTCGAGCACTCCAGCCTGCGCGAAGCCGCTCTGAAGCTGGGTTACCTTACGGGCGAGGAATTTGATCAATTAGTCAGACCGGAGAAGATGACCCACCCGTAGCCCCTCCCACATCTCGCCGGCGTCATCCCCAAGCCCCGCGTCTTTTCCAGCGGGGCGAGGGATCCCGCGCCCAGCTCCCGTCTCCTCTATCACGGGATGATGCTCATCCTCCGCCCGCAAAACGAACCGCACACTTCCGATGGGCGTGAATGGGCCGGATCAGTCTAGTTCCGCTGCGAAGGACTTGAGTTCCGCCGTCTTCTTCGGTGTAGTCGTAATCACCACCACGCTCACCAGTACCAGCACCGTCCCCACGATCGTGCGTGGACCAATCGCCTCTCCGCCCAGAAAGTAACCCACCAGAACCGCCACCACCGGATTCACATACGCATAGGTCCCGACCTTCGTGGGCGATTCGTGATGAATCAACCAGACGTACGCCGTGAAACCCACGATCGATCCGGCCACAATCAAATACGCCAACGCCAGCCATGCCCCGCTCGAAACCGCCTGCATATGGAATCCACGAAATTCTCCCAGCAGCGCCGCCGTCAAGGTGAGCAGCACGCCTCCAGCCAGCATCTGCGCTCCCGAACTCATAGCCTTGGCTGCTGGCAGAGGCATCTTGCGGCTGAGAGATGCCGCCACCGACCAACTGACGGACGCGACCATCAACGCACAGGCCCCGGCGGTATCGATGGGAGCCTCGCCCAGGTTCACCGAGTGTCCAACCAGAACGGCGACGCCGGCCATACCCACGAGCAAGGCAAGCCCCAATCGCAAGGTAAGCCGTTGGGTTCGGAGGAAGGCAATCTCCGCCAGTGTCATGAACACCGGAATCATCGCCATCATGACCGCCGCGACGCCCGAGGGCACCCGCCGTTCAGCCCAAAATAGCAACCCGTAGTCGAGAACAAAAATCAGGACCGCAAGAAATGACGCCGCGCCCCACTCCCGTGCGCTGGGAGAGGGTGTGCCCCGCAGGCGCATCCAGCCACAGAGCACGATTCCCGCCACCAGGAAACGCATCCCCGCCAGCAGAAAGGGCGGAACCTCGCGCACACCAACGCGGATCGCCAGGAAAGTCGATCCCCAGACGAAATAGATAATCGCGAACGCGAGCAAAATCTTCCAAGCCCGAGGTTGGGATGCCACATCCATGCGAGTGATTCCTGCGCGAGATCAAAACAATCTCGAGCCCGATTAGATCACCGCGGCCCTCTCTGGACACGGATTTGCTGCATGAAATAATTTTATGGGGCTATAATCCGGACGCAGTTTGCACCAACAGCCTCCAAACAGAGAACTTGTCTCATCGCTTTCTCTGGGGTGGACACGGCTTCGAGCCGTGCCGCTACCGGTCAATTGAAGTGCATGCTTTACAGGTTTCTGAAAACCGGTTTGGGGTGGCGCAGCGCTTTCAGCGCTGCAATAAAGCCCCTCTTTTCACTGAGGGCTTTAGCCCCTGAGGGGACTCTTCCTCCAATCCGATAGCATGGATCAGACGAGTTTTAGAGTTGTCGCGGGGCTTATTTCTTCAGCAGGCTGGTATGGCTGGCGACGCATTGCCACTTGCCGGTGTCCAGAACCCACGTGTCGGTGAAGCGTCCGACGTGGTCATACGACTTGCCCTGGTACGTGCCCTGCGTGCGATAGACACCGGTAACCACCGCGGTTTCCCCAAAGAAGTTCATCTTGACGTCTTGAATGTTGGCGGCGGTCGGCTTGAAACGCGGGTCTTTGATATCGGCAAGAAATTTCTGCTTGTCGCTGACTTCCCCGTCCCACTCGGTGTTCACAAACCGGCTCGACACCAGGGCCTCCAGGGCGGCTGAATCTCGGTTGACCTGGGCCTCATTCCACAGGCGCTCCAGAACCAGCAGCTTGCTCTCGCGAGGATCGGCCTGCTGGGCGGCCAGTCCGACCGAACCCGCGGCCAGTAGAAGACAGCAGCAGATAGTGCGAATCATTTCTTACACGCTCACCGACATCCCCACGTGGGGCGAACGTTCGAAAACGATAGCAGCGCCCACCGCAGTCAAGCCACGGAAATGCACAAAGGAGAGGTTACGAACGTCATGGACTTCGTACGGCAGCGGTCAAGGTTAGAGTCCGTCGCCCGCCTTCAGAACGCCCACCGCAGCAACGTCGCACCCACCGTGAACCCAGCTCCCACGGAGGCGAGCATCACCAGGCTTCCCTTCTTCAGCTTGCCTTGCTCCAGTGCCGTATTCATCGCCAGCGGAATCGTCCCCGCCGTCGTATTGCCGTAGCGCTCGATGTTGACGATGACCGCCCCGGGCCGCAGGCCCAGTCGATCGGCCGTCGCATTGATAATGCGCAGGTTGGCCTGATGCGGAATGAAGGCGTCAATGTCGGAACCCTTCAGCCCGTTGCGCTCGAGCAATTTCTGGCACAGTTCGGTCTGCTTGCGGACGGCAAACTTGAACACTTGCTGGCCGTCCTGGTGGACGTAGTGCATTCTTTTGGCGATCGTGTCTTTGCTCGTCGGGTTCAGACTGCCTCCGCCGGGCATATATAGAAACTGGGAGCCGGAGCCGTCCACTTCGTGAATGTAGTCGATGAGCCCGACGGACTCGTCTTCTGCGGGTTCCAGAATCGCCGCGCCCGCCCCATCCCCGAAAATCACGCAGGTGGCGCGATCGGCGTAGTCGATGATCGACGACATTACGTCTGCGCCGATTACCAGCACGCGCTTGTGCGAACCGCTGGCTATAAACTGCGCTCCCACCTGCACCGAATAGAGAAAAGCCGAGCACGCGGCCGAGAGATCGAATCCCCACGCTCCCTTGGCGCCCAACTTATCCTGCACCAGACAGGCGGTCGAAGGAAAAAACATATCGGGCGTCACGGTACCCACAATAATCGCCTCAATGTCGGCGGGGGCCAGCCCGCGCTGTGCCAGCGCGATCTTGGCGGCGGCAACGGCAAGGTCGCTCGTCGCCACGCCCTTCTCTGCAATATGGCGCTCGCGGATACCCACACGGGTCATGATCCACTCGTTGTTGGTGTCGACCATCTTCTCGAGGTCGGCGTTGGTCAGCAGGCGAGGCGGCACGTAAGTGCCCAGAGCGCTGATTTTGGCGCGGATCGGTTTCGTCAACAAGAGCTCCCGGAGATGAACCTCGAGTATTTTGAAGGATTGGAAGAAGATTGTAAAACGCCTGTCGTTGTCATCTTGACAACCTTGTCACCCTGAGAGTTTGTGACTTTTTTGATTTTTCGGCCATTTTGTCGTCATAACTGGTTTGTTTGCAGCGTCGATTTTCGACGACTTTAAAAAAGTCACAGACTCTGAGCAAAGCGAAGGACGTATGCACTCCGCTGGCACCCGCAGGCTGCAGAGGTCCTTCGCGTTGCTCAGGATGACAACGAGAAACGTCCACAGTCCGCCCCTAGAACGCCCAGCGCAGCAGCGTGGCCCCAGACGTGAATCCCGCTCCTACCGCCGCGATCAGCAACCGATCTCCCTTTTTCAATTTCCCCTCCTCCAGCGCCGTCTGCATAGCGATGGGAATCGTCCCAGCCGTGGTATTTCCGAAGCGATCGATGTTGATAACGACTTTTTCCATCGGCATCCCCAGACGATCCGCCGTCGCCGTAATGATGCGCCGGTTTGCCTGATGCGCGATGAAGCAATCAATATCCTTACCCGTGAGTTGATTTTTCTCCAGGATGCGCTCCGTCATCTCCGCCATCTTCTTCACCGCATACTTGAAGACGTTCTTACCATCCTGATGGATGTAATGCATTTTCTGATCCACCGTTTCATGCGTGGCCGGGTTCAGACTTCCCCCTCCCGGCATGAACAGATACTGTCCACCTATGCCCTCGATCTGCGCCACATGATCGATGACGCCGAGTTCGCCCTCCTCGGAAGGTTCGAGCAAAACCGCGCCCGCACCGTCGCCGAAAATAATGCACACCGCCCGATCGGTATAGTCCGTCATCGAGGAATTCACGTCGGCCCCGATCACCAGCACCTTCTTGTACTGACCGGACTCGACGAACTTCACCCCTGTGTTCAACGCGTACAGAAACCCCGAACATCCAGCGGACACGTCGAATCCCCACGTATTCTCAATCCCCAACTTGTGCTGCACCAGGCAGGCGGTCGACGGATACATCATGTCAGGCGTCACCGTCCCCACCACGATCAGGTCCACTTCCTGCACGTCGAAGGGATGCGACGCCAGCAACCTCTTCACTGCAGCGACGGCCAGGTCGCTGGCGGCCACGCCCTTTTCCACGACATGCCGCTCGCGGATCCCCACCCGCTCCATGATCCATTCATTGGTGGTGTCGACCATCTTCTCCAGGTCGGCATTGGTTAAGAGGCGAGGCGGAACATAGGTGCCCAGAGCGCTGATTTTGGCGCGGATCGGTTTATTCAATGAGAACTCCCAACGATGAAACTGTGTATTCTCAAGGATTGGGAGCAGAATGTCTAACCATATCCGATCATGTGGCGATAGCCGCCTCTGTCGTCCCGCGAGGGCGAAGCCCGGCGGAATTCCGCTTAGAACGTATAGTCCGGCGGCTTAATCCCCCTTCGCGCATATCAACCTCGCACTGCGCGCGATGATGCGCCGTATGAACTGCGGTTTAAGTTCTCTTACCCTTCAAAGCTCGCCAGGAAATCGACGGCAACGGGCAGAAGTGCAACCCTCTCTCCGCTGGAACCCCCTTCAAGCCGCAGCGCTGTCTTTCTCATGATCCATCCACTCGCGCACAAAGCCCGGGCAAGACACGATGCCGAAGTCACGATTTTCGCCGTCAATCAAGTACAAGAGAGCCGCGCGGTCCAACTCCTCCAAGTGCGAGAGACTCAGCTGGGGCCACAGGCGGCACTCGGCCGCAGAGTGAACCAGTTGATCCAGATATGCGAGATGTCCCTGAAATAGCTTTCCAGATACGCGGATGGTGACACGGGGAACAAGCTTGGGGGAATGACCGCGATCGTTCATTTTTCTCCTCTCGGCCGGGGCAATTCATTTTGCCCAGCCTAGCTCTTCTTGATGCGTGAGGAGATGCTTCGTTGCGAAAAGAGTCGTCAAGGAAGTGTAAATCCATGTAATCAGTAGGCCAGAAACCACTAGCCTCCAAAACATAAGCCAGGCACCGGGACCTCACTGCACACGCAAGAGCCCGTTACCGTTGCTTCCTTCCGGACCTGGCGGGGTTGGCGGGAGTGCGTCGCGTGAGACCGATGCCTGACCTGAATCATTCTAGCATTCGGCTAAGAGTCGCTCTCGCAGCGTCTCCTGGACGATAATCTTCGGCTGCCCCATTTTTGCCGCGTACTTTGCGGCAACAATGGGGATTTTCGTGCTCGCGCCTTCCTTGACTTCCGCCGCTGAAGGACATGTGACTTTCGGTGCAAGAATCTTCCGACAAAGCCTTCCCTTCTGTGGACGGTTGTCGAACAATAGGGATCGGGGAGTACATCGTCCGCAGAGGATGCTCCGCATTCCCCGTGCTACAACTCCAATGCCGCTCCCCTCACAACCCGGCGTGATCTCGTTATCTCGGGCCATCGACCACTACTTCGAACTGGCGCTCTATCTTCTTGTCCTCACTGGCTTTGCTACCCTGGCCGGCACCGGCGGACTCGACCTGCTTTCGATCATCCTAGTGGGGGTCGCCCTCGCAATCCGCGGCTACTTGCTGGTGAAGCGGCGCGAGGTCGTGATTTCTGAGCGTTGGACCGCACCCCTCTCTCTCGCTTACTTCGTCTTTTTCGCCGCCGACTATTTCGTTCTTTCCCGCGGCTTCCTCCCCGCCACTGTGCACTTGGCCCTGTTCGGCGTGGTAGTGCGCATGTTCTCACTGCGCCGCGAGCGGGACCACATCACTCTCGCGATCCTCGCTTTCCTGATGGTCCTGGCGTCGGCCGTGCTCACCGTTGACAGCGTGTTCCTGTTCTCTTTCGCCACGTTCATGATGATGGCGGTTGGTACTTTTGTTCTGATGGAAATGCGCCGTTCCGGGCAGGCGGCCAACGTTCAAGCCCGCCATTCGAACGATCCCCAGGAGCACCGGCATCTTGCCTTCTCTCTGGCTCGGGTCGCTCCGGCTCTGATGCTCATGATTCTGTTCAGCGGCGCGATCGTTTTCTTTCTGATGCCGCGCATGTCCACCGGATACCTAGGCGCCTATTCTTTCGGCACCGATCTCTCGTCGGGATTCAGCGATCGCGTGCAGTTGGGTCAGATCGGCCAGATCCAGCAGTCGAACGCGGTCGTGATGCACATCCAGATTGACGGCGACTTGGTCGGCCGCTACGACCTGCATTGGCGTGGCGTATCCCTTGCCGATTTCGACGGCCACACCTGGTCCAATCCGCGAGAACGAATCCTCCTGCAGCGCGAACCGGACAACCGCTTTACCGTGCCGCGCGCCAACACGCCCCTGCGATCCTACGTCACACAAACGCTGAGGCGTGAGCAACTGATTCACTACCGCGTCCTGATGGAACCGATCGGCACCAACGTCTTCTTCCTGGCGCCATGGGCCCGCGGTGTCAGCGGAGACTATCGGATGCTGGCCGCCGATTCTGGAGCCGCCGTGTACAATTTCGATACTCAGCGTGGCATCAGTCGCTACGAGGCCGACTCCGACATCGCGGCGGCGTCTGCCGCCGAGTTGCGCGCCGCGGGACAGAGCTACCCCACCCCCATCGCCGCGGCCTATCTGCGCCTGCCAGCTCTTGATCCCCGCGTTCCCCTGCTGGCAGTTCAGATCACAAAGGAAACCAGCAACAATTTTGACAAGGCAGCTGCCATCGAAAACCATCTCCGGACGCGTTTCGGCTACACCCTGGAGCTGCCGCGCACCACCCCCAAAGATCCCATCGCGAATTTCCTTTTCGAGCGCAAGCAGGGACACTGCGAGTACTTCGCTTCGTCCATGGCGGTCATGTTGCGCACGCTCGGAATTCCTTCCCGGGTGGTCAACGGATTCCGGTCCGACGAGTTCAACGACCTCACTGCCAACTACGTCGTGCGCGCCAAGGACGCACACGCCTGGGTCGAGGCATACTTCCCCGGCTACGGCTGGCACACCTTCGATCCCACACCGCCCGGTGGCAGCGGAACTCCCCGGGGCTGGGAACGGGTCAGTCTTTACGTCGACGCCATGGCTTCGTTCTGGCGAGACTGGGTGGTCAGCTACGACAGTTCGCACCAATACGTGCTCGGCCACGCAGCTCTCAGCGGCACTCGCGGTCTCTGGGAGGGCGCGCGCAACTGGGCTCGCACTCACTACGAGTCCATGCTGAAGTGGGCGCGGCGCAGTCAGGATCGCGTGGAGCACTCGCCCGGCCGATGGGCGATCCTGGGCGCCGTGGTCACGCTCGGCCTTCTGCTCCTGGGAAACCTTGGCCGGATCGCGCGCCTGCTGCACGAAAAGGGGTTGCGCGCCCATCCCGAGCGATCCCCGGAGCAGGCGGCTGCCATGTGGTACCAGCGAATGGCTCGCGCCCTGGCGCGGCGGGGCATGGAGAAACCCCCGTCTCAGACGCCGCAGGAATTCGTCCGGAAGATCGCAGACACGCGGCTTCGCGAGCCCGTCGCCCGCTTTACCCAGGTCTACGAGTCCGCCCGCTTCGGCAATTCGACCGAGGATGCCCAGCGTCTACCGCAGTTGTACGAAGAAGTCGAATCTGCCGCGCACAATTAAACGACGATCCCGAACTGTTCAATGCGCGGCTCGCTTTTGGTGGCGCAGCGCTTTGCAGCGCTGCAATGCGAACCATCGTTTTTTGAAAAAGGGTTCCCGCTAGAAGCGCCAGAAGGCGCCGCCGCTCACAAAGAAATTATGCATCCGGGATTTCCCGGTTGGAGCCAGCGGAAAATCCGGTTCCCCGGACCAGAAGTCACGTACTTCCCCCCGGATGCTCAGTTTGCGCCACACCTTCACATCTACGCCCAGGCCGCCCTCGATCACCCCTGACGTCGTGGACTTGCCAGGGTTGGGGCCGCCATAGTCCAGGTATGAGCTTTGACTGATGTGGCCGAAGCCTCCACCGAAGCTAACCCACGGGGAAACCGCCGTAGTCGGGAACAGATTGAAGCGCGCCGCCGGGGTCACGAATAGTTCGCTGAGGCTGTTGGGCACCACCGCGAATCCGGATGCACCGCCGTTGATATCTTCGTCTCGGTTGTACATCACCAGCGCTTCGAAGGAGATCGCATAGACCGGGGTCACGTAAAATCGTCGCGCATACTCCCCTTCAAAGCTGAGACCGTTGCCGAAACTAATCACGGAATTAACGAAGGGCGCGCCCTTGATGCCTTGGTTGCTGATAAAGGTGCGGCCGATCATGCCGCCCACCTCGTTCTTTTCATCCTGCCCGGCCGCCGATGCCGCGACAATGCTTACTACCGACAGGACCGCAATCCAGAATCGTTTGCCAAACATTTCCCCTCCTGCGAGGTGGTTCATAAATTGTTACGGCGGTAAGACATAGCCTAGCACGAGCCCGGCTCTTTGAGACCTGCGCGCACTATCTTTTCTGGTCCCGCAATCGGAGGCCGACTAGTTGTAAAAAAAATCAAACATTCGAATCAGGTATCTATTCACGGTTCGCTGAAGAAATCGTTTCTTGGTGGCGCGGTCCGGCGCGGAAGTGCCAGGTCAGCAGTGGAAAGAAGAAGCGAGTCCCGAAGGGACAGCGCATGCTCTCCCGCAACGTCTTTAGCCCCTGAAGAACCTGGACTGCGTTTCTCTGCAACCAGTTCAGGTCCCAAGCGCGGCAAGCGAGTCCTTTCGCAGCCTCTCAAACCTCTCCGAGCCCGGATGCCGCCTCGCGAGATGCTAAAATAGAAAGATTGCATGCCTGTGAAGGACCTCACTGTCAGCGGTTCCCATGATCTCAAGCCTGATTTCAAGGCGAAGAAATCTCCGGAGAAGCCGCCCGCCGATCGCCCGCAGAAAGTGGGCTTCGTCAGCCTGGGCTGCCCCAAGAACCTGGTGGACAGCGAAGTGATGATGGGCCTGCTCGCACGGGCCGGCGCCGAGCTGACCCGTCGCGCCGAAGACGCCGACGTTATCGTTGTCAATACCTGCTCCTTCATCGAGAGTGCGCAGCAGGAATCCGTCAACACGATCCTCGAGATGGCTGCCCACAAAACCGGGGGCAAAGCCAAGAGACTTGTCGTCACGGGATGTCTGGTTGAGCGCTTTCGCGATCAAATTCGCCAGGACATCCCCGAGGTCGACGCGGTGGTGGGAACAGGCGAACTGGAAAATATTCTCGCCGCAACCGGCGTTGCGTCCGCGCCCTCGCCCAGTAATTCCCCGTTCGTAGTGCTCCCTTCCCGGCCGGAAGGAGATGCCCGGGCCGCGCAGGGCCGCTTTTCCCGCGAGTCCTGGGACGGCGCCATCGGCGATCTCCCCAACTATCTTTACGACGACGCCACGCCGCGCATCCTGGCCACGCCCCGGCACATGGCGTACATCAAGATTGCCGAAGGCTGCGACCATCCCTGTACGTTCTGCATTATTCCCCAGCTGCGCGGCCAGTTCCGCTCGCGTCGCTTCGAGTCCGTTATCGCCGAGGCCGAGCGCCTGGCGCAATCAGGCGTGCGTGAAATTACTCTGATTGGCCAGGACACCACCTGTTACGGCGAAGACTTCGGCCTCAAGGACGGCTTGCCACTCTTGCTGGAAAAACTCGCCGCCATGCAGGATCTTCGCTGGGTCCGTTTCCTGTACGCCTATCCCAACAAGATCACGGGCAAACTGCTTGACACGATCGCGCAGCACGAAAAAATCTGCTCCTATATGGACGTCCCCCTGCAGCATGCCTCCGCATCAGTGCTCAAGCGCATGAAGCGCGGAGGTGGAGCCGATGTCTTTCTCCGATCGCTTGCCAAAATGCGCCGCACCGTGCCGGACCTGACCCTGCGTACGTCGTTCATCGTCGGCTTCCCTGGCGAGACTGAGAAGGAATTTGAGGAACTCTGCGACTTCGTGCGTGAAGCCCAATTCGACTGGATGGGCGCCTTCGCCTATTCCGATCAGGACGGCGCAGGAGCCTACACTCTGGAAAAGAAGCTTTCCCCGCGCGAGATCGAGCGCCGGCGCAAGCACCTGATGGAGATCCAACGCCAGATCAGCAAGAAGAAAAAGAAAGCGTTGGTAGGACGGGAGTTTGACCTGCTCCTTGAGGGCGAATCCGAAGAAACCGAGTTGCTCCTCGAAGGCCGCACGCCCATGCACGCTCCCGAAATCGACGGCAAAGTATTCGTGAACGATTTCCCCGAGGAAACGGCCCCGCAGCCCGGCCGGTTTTATCGCTGCCAGATCACGGAAGCGCACGATTACGATCTGGTGGCCAGAATCTTGTAGCGGTATTCCCTCAACAAATCGTCCTACAACAATACGAATCGTATGCCGCGCAAGCGTATCGTCAAACTCCGCTGCCCCATCTGCAAAAAGTCAGTCAAAAGCGCCGACCTCGATTTCCCTTTTTGCAGCGACCGCTGCCGCCTCATCGACCTGGGCAAATGGGCCAGTGGCCAATATGTGATCTCGTCTCCGGCAACCGACGCCGACGAATCAATCCGGGAAAGCGATCCCGAAGACCCAGAGGACGAGTCCTGAAACCAGATCCAAACCCGGCCGCCGACAGTCGCCCCCCGCTCTGGGCAACGCTCACAGCAACCGTTTTCGGCATCGGACGCCTCCGCCCCGGACCCGGCACCTGGGCCTCAGCCTCCACAGCCTTGCTCTGGGCCGCGCTGGCGCAGTTCTTCGCCCCCGCACTTCGGACCCCAATTTGCATCGCCCTGGCGCTCCTGGTTACCTTCATCGGCATCCCCGCCGCCACCAGGGTGGCGCGTGCCACGGGAGGCAAAGATCCCCAGTTCGTCGTCATCGACGAGGTAGCCGGACAACTGATCGCGCTCATCGCCGTCCCCCTCACGTGGAAAACTTCTCTCGCCGGTCTTATACTTTTTAGAGCGTTTGATATCCTCAAGCCGCCTCCGGTACGGCAACTGGAACGACTTCCAGATGGCACCGGCATCGTGCTCGATGATGTCATGGCAGGGATTTTCGCGCTCGTGGTGATGCATCTCTTGCTGCACTTTGGGCTACTAAGATAGTACCGAGTGGCCACTTCAACTCGGTACTCGCGACTCGGTGCTCTTCATGGGATTTTCCGACCGCATCCTCGGCAGAAAAACCGCAAACGGCGGACCACGCATTGAATTAGTCTCGCCCTCGCTCGCCCTCGCCGGGGGCGAACTCCGCATCACCGGTTCCGGTCTCCGCCCGCAGGAACTCCAGCGCCCCAAAGTAAAATTTGGTGACTTTGAAGGATCGGTCATCGTCAGTTCCGACGGATTTCTGGTCGCGCGAGTCCCTGAAGGCGCAACCTCGGGCCCGGTCGTGGTCGCAACCAACGGCCACGTCAGCAACCCCCACACCGTAAAGGTGGCTGTGCTCATCGCAGAGAATCTTCACCCCGTCACCAGCCCTGCTCTCGACGCGGAAGGCAACATCTACGTGACGTTTTCCGGCTCGCGCGGCCAGAAGGTTCCGGTCGCGGTCTTCAAGATTGACACCAACTACAACGTCAGGCCCTTCGTGGTCGAGATGATGAATGCCACCTCCATCGCCTTCGATCGCGAGGGACAGATGTACGTCTCTTCGCGCTACGACGGCGCCGTCTATCGCGTCGCTCCCAACGGAACCATGACCAACTACGCGGAAGGCATGGGAGTCGCCACCGGTATCGCCTTTGATCGCGACCAGAGCCTCTACGTCGGCGACCGCAACGGCACCATCTTCAAGATCGCGCGCGATCAGCAGGTCTTCGTCTTCGCCACCCTCGAACCCAGCGTTTCCGCGTATCACCTCGCCTTCAGTCCGAAGGGCGACCTTTTCGTGACCGGGCCCACTGACCGTATCTACAAAATCGATCCCAACGGAACCGTCAGCACGTTCTATAAAGGTCTGGGACGGCCCCAGGGACTGGCCTTCGACGTCGACGGCAATCTCTACGTCGCAGCTTCTCTCTCCGGAACGCGCGGCATCGTAAAGATCGCTCACGACGGCCTCGCCAATCTCGAAGTCGCCGGCCAGGGTTTAGTCGGCCTGGCGTTCGCCCCCGGTCGCTCCGTCGTTCTCGCCACCACGAGCTCCGTGCATCACCTTTCCTGGAACATTCAAGGCCTCCCGCTCCCACCCGATTAAATTCCGTGCCCTTGTTATTTCGAACTCCGCCGCCGTTGTCATCCCGAACAAAGTGACGGCCTGCCCTGAGTGCCCATGGACCTGCGGCCACCGAAGGAGACAAAAACCTTCGGGTGCCACATTTTTGCCGCGCCCTTTGCGGCAAAAGTGGGGATTTCGCCAGAGGGCAGTCAAAGGGAGTCTGCTTTTCACCGCACCACCAGCCTCCACGATACTTGCCATTTTCATTTAAACTTTGCAGGAGTGAATGCAGAAATCATCGCGGTGGGTTCCGAGATGCTCACGCCCTTCCGCATGGACACCAACTCGCTGTACCTCACCGACCAGCTCAACCGCCTGGGCGTCGACGTAATCTTCAAGAGCATCGTGGGCGACGATCTTCGGCGCCTGGTAGCCGCCGCGCAGCACGCTCTGTTCCGTTCCGACATTCTGATCTTCAGCGGCGGCCTCGGTCCTACCGAGGACGACCTGACGCGCGAGGCGGTCGCCGAAGCGCTCGGCTTGACGCTGCGTCGCAATCCAGAAATCCTCGCTCGTCTGGAGCAGCGCTTTGCCGAGCGCGGCTGGAAGATGGCGCCCAACAACGCCAAACAAGCCGACGTTCTCGACGGCGCCATTGTCCTCCCCAATCCAAATGGCACAGCCCCGGGACAGTGGCTTAGCGGAGAGTTCGACGGGCGCGAACACATCGTCGTCCTGCTCCCCGGTCCTCCCCACGAACTCAAAGCATTGTTCGAGGCCGAAGTGCTCGATCGCTTCCGCGCTAAAGTTCCGCCCGCTTTCCTGGCCATCCGCACGCTGAAGATCGCTATGCTTGGCGAATCCACCGTCGACGCCCGCGTCTCGCCTATCTACAAGCGTTACAGCGACGTCGAGACCACCATCCTGGCGGGCGCAGGAGAAGTCGAACTGCACTTCAAGACTATCGCACCCACCGTGGACGCCGCCCAGCGCCGCGTCGATGAAGTCGCGGACATGGTCGAAGATGAATTGGACGACGCCGTCTTCTCGCGCAACGGCGAATCCCTCGAGCAAATCGTCGGCTACTGGCTCCAGATGCGTAATGCGACCGTCGCCGTTGCCGAATCCTGCACCGGCGGTTTGCTGGCCGAGCGCATTACCTCGGTCAGCGGCAGCTCGCGCTACTTTCTGGGAGGAGCCGTGGTGTACTCGAATGCATTGAAGACCGAACTCGCTGGCGTCCCCACGGAAATGATCGATCGTCACGGCGCCGTCAGCCGCGAGGTCGCCGCCGCGCTCGCCGAGGGCATCCGCTACCGCTGTGACTCCACGCTGGGCGTAGGCATCACCGGCGTAGCCGGTCCCACGGGCGGCACGCCCGAAAAGCCCGTCGGCCTGGTGTTCCACGCTGTAGCCAGCGACCGCGGAACCGAAGTCATCCACCGCAATTTCCCCGGCGACCGCAAACGCATTCGCCGCTTCGCCTCCACCATGGCGCTGGATATGGTGAGAAAAAAGTTGATGTGAAGTAAGCTGCTAGCTACTTGGCTCTTGGCTTTTCGCCCCGGATCTAGGGTGTCAAGTCTGGTCATCAATGGTTCCTGGAAGGGCTTCAGCCGTACCAGCGGTCTATTCAGGTTTGGGCTTTTAGGAGACACCGCGTGAGAACCGCGATTCGGAGGTGGGAACCCCGATTTGGAAGAAAGGACTGGAACGGAATGACCGCATTCCGGCCCCGAAGGGGCAGCATGCGAAAGCCCGGCACGGAAGTGCCGGGCAGAAGCGAGAGGATGAAGCGGGTCCCGGAGGGACGGCACGAGTTCTCACGCACACTCTTCAGCCCCCGAGGTTCTTTTACGACCCGACCGAGAATAACGACTTCGGTCGGGATTCAGAGCCCGCGGCGAATGGGGCTCAAGCTAGAAGCTAGCAGCTAGAAGCTGATCGATGCGCATCTTCATCGCCCTCGATATTGACGACACCATCCGCGAACGCATCTCCCACTTCCTCGACGGAGTCCACGGTTTCGCGCCCGACGCGCGCTGGGCGAAACCGGAATCCCTGCACGTTACCCTGAAATTCATCGGCGAGCAACCCGAACCCGGGATCGAACAGATCAAACAGGCCTTGAGCACGATCGCAGCCAGCCCCACCGAAATTCGTTTCCACGGATACGGATTCTTTCCCACTCCAAAATCAGCCCGCGTATTCTGGATCGGCATGGAGACTGGCCCCCAACTCGCAGCATTAGCCACGGTGATCGAGAACAATCTGGCCTCTCTCGGAATGCCGAAGGAAAACCGCCCCTTCAGCCCGCACTTGACCCTGGCCCGTGGCCCAGGCGGTTCCGGTTCCCCGCGCCGAAGCAAAACAGACGCCCCCAACCGCACCTTTCAGCATCTGCAGGAAAAACTGTCTGCCCTGCCCACCCCGGAGTTTGGTGCGATGACCGCCCGCGAGTTCTTCTTGTACAACAGTCAACTGTCGTCGAAAGGATCGACATACACGAAGCTAGCGCGGTTCAATATAGAGTAGCGCTGTGCACATGGCGCAAGCGTGTCGCCGGTGGTAGCTGGGACGCCCACGCCGCAAGTGGTACCGAAAACGTCGACGACATTTCACAACATGCCGAGGCTCCTCCTCATCGCCGCCGCAAGCTACCTGCTGGGCTCTATCCCCTTCGGCTACATCCTTGTCCGGATCTTTCGGGGCGAGGACGTCCGCCGCACCGGCAGCGGCAATATCGGAGCCACCAACGTAGCCCGCAAGTCTCCGACCCTCGGTGTCCTGACGCTTCTCTTCGACGCGCTGAAAGGATCGGCCGCCGTAGCGTTCGGAATGATTCTGAGTCCCTCCCTTTTCGATCGTGTCTCGCTTTCCCAAATTCCGTGGCGCTCGATCCTGCCCGCTTCATCGCCCGCCTATGCCACCTGGGCCGCCTTAGCCGCGCTATTCGCTGTGATTGGCCATGTGTTTCCAGTCTGGCTGAAGTTTCGCGGAGGCAAAGGCGTGGCCACCGGATTCGGCGCGTTCCTCATGATTTCCCCCAAGTCCGTGCTCCTTTCCGCAGCCATCTTTTTCATTCTGGTGATAGCCTTCCGTTACGTTTCTCTGGGCTCAATCGTGGCAGTGGCCTCCTTCCCCAATCTTGCGTTGGCTCTGCGCGAGTACGGCAACACTCCCATCGCACTCGTACTCATGGCTCTGACGTCGGCGCTCATTGTCATCAAGCACTACGCCAATATCCGCCGCCTGCTGGCGGGCACGGAAAACCGCTTTGGATCGAGGCACGCATGAGTGAGATCGCCATCATCGGGGCGGGCGCGTGGGGCACGGGAATCGCGATCGTGCTCGGGCGCAAAGGCACCCACCACGTCCGCCTGTGGGCGCACGAAACGGATGTCTGCGAATCCATCACGCAGAAACACGTCAACGCGACCTTTCTCCCCGGCCGCCGCATCCCCGACTCCGTCTCTGCCACGAACGATCTGGCGGCGACTCTCCAAGACGCGCAGATCGTCGTCAGCGCGATGCCCTCCCAACACTGCCGCGCCCTGTTCGAGCGCATGCGCCCGTTGCTGCGTCCCCAAACTTTGATCGTCAGCGCTACCAAAGGCTTGGAAGAAGGCTCTCTACTCCGCATGAGCGAAGTGATCGCGCACGTGCTCAACCGTCAGCACGGATCCGCTTTCGCAGTCGGAGCGCTCAGCGGTCCGTCCTTCGCCCAGGAAGTCGCGCGTGGCGACCCCACCGCGATCACCGTCGCTTCGGTGGATGCCGCACTCCTGCGAACCGTGCAGCAAGAGTTCAGCGATCCCAGTTTCCGCGTCTACACCAACAGCGATGTCGTCGGTGTGGAGTTGGGCGGCGCTCTGAAGAACATAGTCGCAATCGCCGCCGGAATCTGCGACGGACTCGGCCTCGGACACAACTCAGTCGCGGCCCTGATCACGCGCGGCCTCGCGGAGATGACCCGTCTCGTTGTAGCCTGCGGCGGCCGCGCCGAAACCATGGCTGGCCTGGCCGGACTCGGTGATCTCGTACTCACCTGCACCGGTGGGCTGTCGCGCAATCGCAGCGTCGGCGTCGAACTCGGCCGTGGGCAAAAACTTCCCGAAATCATCGCCGGCATGCACGGCATGGTCGCCGAAGGCGTCTTCACCACCTCTGCCGCAGTCGGACTCGCCCGGGCGCGCGGGGTCGAAATGCCCATCACCGAGCAGATGGACGCCATCCTGCACCACGGGAAATCTCCTCGCGAGGCCATCCAGGAACTGATGTCAAGAACCGGCAAAAGCGAAACGGGCCCATAGAGGCCCGGGTGAAAGTGAATAGCCAAGTTTCCCAGCGAGCCACTTTGAGCGAAGCCGCTTTTCAGACGTAGCGAAGCCTCTGGCGCGAACCAAGACAATAGCTGATCCAGTACCGGGCGGGCTCACCGCCGCTCATCCCCGCGCGTGTTACTCTTTACCGTTACAACCCCAGCTCTTTGGAGCCAGCAATGCGTTGCATTAGGCTGTTGATCGCGATCCCGCTTCTCCTCTCTCCCCTGACGAGCGCGTTGGCACAATCGAAAACCATCGCCGATCGCCTCGGCTATCCGCCCGATTCGAAGCTCCTCATCATCCACGCCGACGATCTCGCCGTCGCTCATTCCGAAGACTCCGCCAGCTTCGACGCGCTCGACAAACATGCGGTCACGTCCGCCAGCATCATGGTCCCATGTCCTTGGCTGCAGGAAGTTGCTGACTACGCCAAGGCCCATCCCGACGCGGACCTCGGGTTGCACCTCACCCTCACCAGCGAGTGGAAAACCTATCGCTGGGGTCCCGTCGTGTCCAAAGACAAGGTCCCCAGCCTGCTCGATCCCCCCGGATATCTCTGGCCCGACACCGATCAGCACAGTCTGAACCCCGAGGAAGCCGAGCTCGAGATTCGCGCCCAGACCGAACGCGCCATAGCCATGGGCATCCATCCCACTCACGTCGACAGCCACATGGGAGTACTCTTCTCCCGCCCCGAACTCTTCGCCGCTTACGTGAAGGTCGCTCATGACTACAAGCTCCCTTTCCTTGCAGTCCGCACCCCGGACGCTCCCAAAGAACTCCTGTCCCAGCTTTCCGAAAAAGACATCATCCTCGACGCTTTGGTGATAGCCGATCCAGCCATCGGTTCCGCGAACTGGAATGCCTTCTACTCCAATGCTGTCAAGAACCTGAAACCCGGTCTCACCGAGATGATTGTTCACCTCGGCTACGACGATGCCGAACTGCAAGCCGTCACCGTGAATCACCCTGATTACGGCGCCGCCTGGCGCCAGCGAGACTACAACGTCATCACCAGCCCAGAGTTCAAGAAGTCATTAGAAGAGAATCACGTCATCCTGATCCAATGGAGGGACCTGAATAAGCTCCTGAACTAGCAAGCCGCGAAGCAGCGAAAGAATAAAGCTCACGGCGCAAGCCGGGGGACGGAAGTCTAAAATGAGCAAGCCCCGAGGGGCGAAAAGAAAAGTTATGACACAGGATCCACAGGGATGCGGAACCAAGAATCGTTATGACAGCCTGGACCTAATTGCGCAGTCTCCTCCAAAGTCGTTCTCTTGCCAACCTCAACCCCATCGTTACTTTCGCAAGGTACTTCGGTAATCCCCATCCCCCCAGCTTTTCGCTCCACCCGCTCCATTCCCCATTAAAATTTTAGGGATACCTTTGAAAGCCGCCGCCACCCCGTCTTCGGCGTCTGCGAGAAGTGAAGGGAGAGACTTGTCTACCACCGCTCCGAATCACGCACGCATCCCGATTCTGTATGTCATCCTCGGTGTGCTTCTGGTGATCAGCATCGTCCCCATGTATTTCTACTCGGCCCAGGTCGAGGCCATCAACGGGGACCGACTGAAGACCAACGAGATGCTGCTGCAGAACACGGTGACGCGCTCGCTGGCGGATGATCTCGCTCAACAGGAACGTTCCCTGCACATGATGTTGGCCAACCTCTCCTCCGCCATTCAGGTGGCGAGCGGCGGAGACATTGGCGAAACCAACATCCAGTCCCCCGAACTGCGGGCTCTGCTGGAAAACTTCGTATCCTCGTCCGACGAAATCGCTTACGCGACCCTGCTCAACTCCGACGCCAAAGGCATTTCCGCCGGACGCATCGCTCCTGACGCCTTCCTCAACCGCGAATTGGAACGAGCCTACGCCGCCGCACGCGACGGCCGCGTCTACAACGGCCAGGCCCTCGTTGTCGGTGAAGGCAAATCCGCCCACACGGTGTTCCTCGTCAGTTACCCCGTGAGCTACGGACAACGTTTCCTGGGCATGATTGCGTCGGTAGTGGACCTGCAATTCCTGAAGCGCCGCCTGCAGGAAGTCGCCGGCGGTGGCTTGACGCCCTACGTCGTCGACGCCCAGGGTCGCCTCGTGGCTGCGGCTACGCCCGAGTTTGTCACCGGTCAGGACATGAAGAACCTGGAGATTGTGCGCAACTTCGTCGATGGCGGCAACAAGGCGCAATTGGCCGCGACCAAGGAATTCACGGTCGACGCCGGTTCCGAACATGTGGAAATGCTCGGCACTTACAGTCCCGTCACCGCCCTGAACTGGGCCGTCATCGTGCAAAAGCCGCGCCGCGAAGCCTATCGCGGGATCCTAGAGATGCAGCGCACCGCCCGCCTTCTGGCCCTCCTGGCCGTGCTGTTGAGCATCGGCGTCAGCATTTTTGCAGCCCGCCGCATCACCAATCCCCTGCATGTGCTCACCCAGTCGAGCCGGGCGCTGGCCCGTGGTGATTTCTCGCAGAGGGTCAACCTCTGGAGCCGCACCGAAATTGGTGAACTTGCCCACACCTTCAATACCATGTCCGATGAACTCGAGCATTTCGTCGAAGACCTGAAGCGCGCCGCCGAAGAAAATCGCGAACTCTTTATGGGTTCCATCCAGATGCTCGCCGGAGCGGTCGACGAAAAGGATCCCTACACCCGCGGTCACTCCGACCGCGTCACGCGCTATTCCCTGATGATTGCGAAGGAAATGAACCTTCCCGCCTCCTTCATGGAGACGCTGCAGATCTCCGCCCAGCTTCACGACGTAGGCAAGATCGGTATCGAAGATCACATCCTGAAAAAGCCCGGTGCGCTGACCGCGGAAGAATTCGAAGTGATGAAGACCCACACCACCAAGGGGGCCAACATCTTGCGCCCGGTCACGCAGCTGGCGGAAATGCTCCCCGGCATTGAGTTGCACCACGAGGCGCTCGACGGCCGCGGATATCCCTATGGGCTCCAAGGCGACCAGATTCCGCTGCTGGCCCGCGTGATCGCAGTGGCCGACACCTTCGACGCCTTGACCACGAACCGTCCCTACCAGCAGGCGCACACGCCCGAGCAGGCATTGCAAATCATCAAAAACCTTGCCGGCAAGCGCCTCGATCCCGCCGCGGTTGAGGCTCTCCTCGCGGTGTACGCCCGTGGAGAGATCAAGATTCAGCGCTTCACCATCAAGCGCCCCATCGCTCCCTCAACCACCGACGCTGCTGCGGTCGCAGCCGACTCCGCCGCAACCCCTTCGGCCCCCACTGAAGCCGTCACTCTGGAAAGAACCCGCGTCTAGAAGCCACTTTGGTGTGTGTAACCGCTATCCGTCAACGTTTGCCATTCAGCACGAGTTCGGATCGCAAAGTGCGTCTGTTTACGACAAGCAGTAGATTCTTCCCTGGCCTGAGCACATCCCTTCCGCCAGGATCCTCCCGTGCGGAAGGGTTTTCTATCCCAACCCAAATAGTCAGTATTGACAGTTCCCACGTGCCCCGTCGCCTGCGCATCATGGACTGGTTGAGCAACCGACCGGCGACCAGAAGGGGCCCTGTCGCGCGCCCGTTGCGGCCGGATGATCAGGCCTGAGGGCGCCCCGAAGCCCGCTTTCGGGCTGGCGGAGCATTCTCGCACAGGACGATAGTCGCGAAGGAGCAACATGCGGGACGAAGAAAAGCTCGGAGCGGGAATCGTAAGAAAAGAAGAGAACGAATTTACACAAGAGCTAAAACTGGCCGACAGGCTCGCGATTGAGCGGACTGTTCTTGCCGCGGACCGGACCATGCTGGCCGGTATTCGCACATCCATATCCTTTATCGGCTTTGGATTCACGATCTTCAATATCCTGAAGTACCTGCAGGACCATGCTTCCATGAAGCTCATTCGGCCTCATACGCCGAGAAATTTCGGCGCCATCATGCTGTTCACCGGAACCGTCCCCTTGCTGTTCATGCTCATTCAGTATTGCCGGACATTGAAGCGGATGGGCCCGAAAACCAGTTTGGTCAGTAACCCCAATTTCCAGATGGCCGTGGCAATCTTGTTGCTGGGGATCATTCTCCTGGTCACTCTCATAGGAAATATTCTTCTGCTGTAAGAGATCGTTAAGCCTTCGATACCGCGCCGCGCGCCGGTTCCCAATCTCGCAGGACGTCCGGGACTTGGGCGCAAGGATTGTGCGACCTCCCCCCGCGCCCGAGCAGCCTGCGCCAACTTGGGGAGCCGCATCCGCAACTAGGTCAATGAGGGCTACGCCTGCTCCCGCCCTTTGAGAAAAAAAGCCCGAAAAGAAAGCCAAGTAGCCGCAGGGTAGCGCCGGCATCTTGCCGGCTATCGCGGGAGCCTGCCCTGAGCTTGGTGAAGGGCCTCTCGCCCGCGCCCGAGTTCGTTTCCGTGCGAAGATAGATGGCTGACGCAAGGGCCGCTTCGACCACATGCAAACTTCGACACTTCGTAGAGTCTTCAAAGCATTTCACTATCGTGATTTTCGCCTGATGTGGTTCGGGGCCTGTACCTCCAGTATTGGCACATGGATGCAGATTGTCGCGCAGGGCTGGCTCATCTACCGCTTGAGCCATTCGGCGTTCTTGCTCGCGCTAGACCAGTTTCTCGGCGGCATTCCCATCTTTCTGTTCTCGCTGATCGGCGGCGTGGTCGCCGACCGCGCCGAGCGGCGGAAGGTTTTGCTGGGCTCGCAATATGTGCAGATGGCGAGCGCGGGGATACTCACCGTGCTGGTGGCAACCGGAATGGTGCATGTGTGGCACATCCTGTGCCTGTCGTTCGTTTCCGGGCTGGCCCAGGCCTTTGGAGGACCCGCCTACCAAGCGCTGATTCCGACACTGGTCGATCGCGAGGACATGCCGAATGCGATTGCGCTCAATTCGATTCAGTTCAATATGGCGGTCACCATTGGCCCGGCGCTTGCCGGGCAGGCGTTGGCGAAGTTGGGAGAGAAGTGGTGCTTTGGGCTGAACGCGGTTTCATTCCTGGCGCCGATTATTTCGCTCTCGATGATCACGGCCCGCTATCTGCCCGAGAAATCCACCGAGTCGATGTTCAGCAGCCTCAAACAGGGAATCAAGTTCGTTCGTCGGCAAGAATCCATGGAGGCGCTCACGCTGCTGGCGTTCTGCATGACCGCTTTGAGCATGCCGATGCGAACTTATATCCCCGTATTCGTGAAGGACATTTTTCATCGTGGACCGGAAACTTACGGGAATCTGCTGTCGCTGATGGGAGTGGGCTCGATCTGCGGATCGCTGGCTGTGGCCGGCATCGGCAACATGCGCAACAAAGGCCGGTTCGCGCTGACGATGTTGATCTGCCTGGGCGTGGGCATCTCGGGATTTTCCCTTTCGAAGTTTCTGCCGCTGAGCTATGCCATGTTGGTGTTCGTGGGCGCATCAATGATGGCAGTATTCGCCACGGTGACATCGCTGGTGCAGTTGATCACGACCAATGAAATGCGCGGACGGGTGATGAGCGTCTACAACTGCGCATTTCGCGGAGGCATGCCCATGGGGAACTTGGTATCGGGATGGCTGGTTCCACTCTTTACAGCGCCAGTCGTGCTGGGCGTAAATGGGCTGGTGCTCGTGCTGGTGGCAATGTACTTTCTGCTGGTGCAGCGGCGCGTGGCGGCGCTTTGATTTCACGAGGCCAATTCAGGAAGGTTACACGAATCCGATAAATCGCCCTGCGGCAACGATGGCAACCCATAACAGAATCGAAATCGAGCCTGCAACCTTTGCGCCCGCTGGCAAGGCCGAGCTGTCATCCCATGTCCCCACATGCCGGTAGATGGTCCGATGAAAAATCAGCGCGTGTGCCCCGGCAAATAAGATCAACAGCATCTTCAATCGAAACGCGGGGTTACCATAAATTTTGACGGCTTCCGACGAAAACAGGATTGTCCCCGTGACCACCTGCACCGCAAATCCCGCCCATGCCCAGGGAAGCAGACGCCCCGCCAGTTCCGACACGCGTTCCCGCCGCAGCATCCATCCGAGAAGGCGCAGATCGAGAACGGTAACGGTACCTACCAACGCCGCCATCCCCAGCAGATGAACGGTCTCAATCACGGGAAACAGCCACAGCGATTCCCGAACACTGCTGCCCACCGAAGTCTGTTGCAACCACTTGCAGAATGCGAGCATGTCGGGCATGTCCTATGGAGCTCCCGGAAGAGTTTTGCCGTTGGAGAGCTCGATTTTTCCCAACGACATATAAGGTGACCCGTCCTTAGCCGGATAGCCGTAAAAAATGACCCAGTCACCACGCTTCAGTGAAGTCGGGCTCCAGCCAAACCGGCCCAGCATCGACGGACTCCCCAACTCCATCGCCCAGTTTGCGACCTTACCGTGTTCGTCCTTCACATCCGCATGGATAAATGCGTGTGGCTGGATCCACTGAAAATCGGTAACCGTCCCCGCCATGCTCACAACGCGCCTCGTATCAAACTGCGCTAGCCCATGATGCGCGAACAAGGAAGGCACGGCCAAGCAAAGGCCGGCCACCAGCAAAACACCCTGCAACGTCTGGTTCGTCGGTATCCTCCACGACTGTTGATGGCGGCGTCGCATCGCCTTCATGATCTAAATCCTCCCGGGAATTCTTGATCTTATGATGATAGTTTACCGCGGGGCAGAGGCGGTGTGAGGTGGGAACCCGCGATGGAAACTCATGGCCCGGTTCTTGACGATTACGCCGAGCTTCGAGGTTCCGAGCGGGGGTCTGGCTTGATCGTATCGCCTCGCTCGGTTGAGAGTACCGTGGTAACAACAGAGATCAAACGGGGCTTGTTCAATCGAAGGGCGAGCCGCAATCTATTACCAGAAGTATTTCTTCGGAGGAACCATGTCTCTGCCAGACTCCCCTTCATTCAAAACCAAGCTCGTGGGCAAGCGGGTGATTGTGAAAGTTTCGCTTTTCAGCCGGGCGTTTCCCGGCACGGTTGTTGCCACGGATGAAACTGGGTTCTGTTTTCTGAGCGGCGAGATCGTGACGGCTTTGCGAGAGATTACCGGCGGTGCAATGGCCACCATGGATGCGCCTAACGTTTATCTGCCATTCTCAACCCTGGAATGGCTCGTATTCTCGGAACCAAAAACATCAGCGGCATCAGCGTAGAAGCCCTTCCCCTCCCCCACAATACCCTTATTCACAACTCCATCTGGCGGCACAACCGTGCCGCAACCATAGCCCGTATAATCAGATCTTGGGCTTTTTATGATTCAAACTCTGTTTGGCAGCCTCGAGGAAGAGAAAAAAACTGGCTTTTTAGACCGCATGAAGCAGGCGGTCACGCGCACGCGCGAGAATCTCGCGGAGCGCATCGAAGAGGTCGTCTCGTTTGGAAAAGAGATTGATCGCAACACGCTCGACGATCTCGAGGCCACGCTAATCGCCGCCGATCTGGGTAACACCACTACGCAGGAAGTGCTCGGGAAGCTACGCGAAAAGGCTGACCGCAAGCAGATCAAAGACCTGGCGGAACTCAAGCGCCTGCTGAAAGAAGAATTGCTCGCCATTCTGAGCGCGGCCAACACGCGGCCGGTAAGCAAAGTCGAGGGCACGCCGGAAGTGATTTTGGTGGTTGGCGTCAACGGTACGGGCAAGACCACCACCATCGGCAAGCTGTCGCAGGTTTTCCGTGCGCAGGGGAAAAACGTCTTGCTCTGCGCGGCAGACACGTTTCGCGCCGCCGCCATCGAGCAACTCGAAATCTGGGGACAGCGTACCGGCACCGAAGTGATCAAGACAAGACCCGGAGGAGATCCGTCGGCAGTGTTATTCGACGCCTTGCAGGCCGCTGTGGCGCGCAAGACCGACTACGTCGTGGTCGATACCGCGGGCCGTCTGCACACTAAGACGAGCCTGATGTCGGAACTCGAAAAAATGCGGCGGACGGCGCAGCGCATCATTCCGGGAGCGCCCCACGAAACTCTGCTGGTGATGGACGCGACCACTGGGCAAAATGGTTTGCAGCAGGCTCGCATGTTCACCGAGTCGGCGGGAGTGACAGGGATTGTGCTGACCAAGCTCGATGGCACGGCGAAAGGTGGAGTTGTGGTCGCGATCTCGCGGGAACTCGGGCTGCCGGTGCGTTATGTCGGCGTGGGGGAAAAGGCGGGCGATTTGCTGCCCTTCGATCCGAAAGAATTTGTGGACTCGCTGTTTGAATAGGGAGTTCTTCACCACGGCGGCACCGAGACACGGAGAAAAGCATGACTACCTTCCTTGAAGTCCTGACCGTTCTTGCGATTCTGGGCCTTGCTGGGTGGTTTTTGAGCAGACTTCTTCGCCCGAAAGCGCCGGCCGAGCCTGCTGAAGACCCGTTTTCATTCGTGCCAGTGCCCTGCGGAATGCGGCCAAAAGGAAGATCTGGTGCTGTCGCGCTTGAAGAGCCAGGGGAGGACAATCCAGCCGACGCTTTCCCACCACGTGAACTGTAGCCCCGTTATGCTCCGTGCCTCTGTGTCTCCGTGGTAGATACGGTTCTCATGTCCAACCACTCCGCCGACGAACAACTTCTTCACCGCGCACTCGAACTCGCGCGGCAAGGGATCGGTCTGGCTTCACCCAATCCTTACGTCGGCGCGGTCATTGCCGATGCGCACGGCAACGTGGTTGGCACTGGAAGCTATACCTACAGCGGGGTGAAGCATGCGGAGATCCTGGCCATGGAAGCGACGGGCAAGAAGGCTCACGGGGCGACCCTCTACATCAACCTCGAACCGCACGCGCATCAAGGCCGCACGCCGCCGTGTACCGACGCGCTGATCGCCGCCGGAATTCATCGCGTCGTGGCGTCGATGCCTGATCCGAATCCAAAAGTGAGCGGCCTGGGATTCGAGACGTTGCGCGCCGCGGGCGTGCACGTCGAGGTGGGACGCCTGGAAGAACAGGCTCGCCGGCTGAACGAGGGATTCGCCCGCTACATCCGCCACGGCACGCCGCTGGTGACGCTGAAGGCCGCCATGACGCTCGACGGCAAAATCGCGCCGCCGCCCGCCGAGGCATTGGATCGACACGACGGCATTCCGGCCGGAGGATGGGTCACCAGCGAACTGGCGCGCGCCCATGTGCAGGAACTGCGGCATCAGAACGACGCGCTGATGGTGGGCGCGGGTACGATCCTTTCCGACAATCCGCTGCTCACCGACCGCAGCGGGCGTGCACGGAGGCGACGTCTGCTGAGGGTGATTCTCGATTCACGCCTGCGCCTGCCGCTGGAGTCGCGACTGGTACAGAGCGTCGCGGCGGAACGACAAAACGACGTACTGGTCTTCTGTTCTACGGCGGACGAGCAGAAGGAGACGCAGCTGGAACAACTAGGAATCCGCGTGGAGAAGATTCCCACTGTGGAGCCGGACGGAAGGCCCGACTTGCCCGCCATCCTGCGCCGTTTGGGCCAACTGGACATCACAACGGTGATGATCGAAGGTGGAGCGACGGTGAACTGGACCGCGCTCGCCGGAAACGTAGTGGACAAGGTCTTTCTGTATTACGCGCCAAAGATCCTTGCGGGGTCAGGCTCGATTCCGTTTGCGGCTGGAGCTGGATTCCACCACATGAACCAGGCCGCGCAGGTCAAGCATCTCCATCTGCATCGCTTCGGCGAAGACTTCGCGGTTGAGGGGTATCTGCGCGATCCGTATGGGGAATGACTTTTTCACCACGGAGACACTGAGACACTAGAGAAGCCAATTCTGTGATTTTTCCGGTGACTCTGTGCCTCCGTGGTGAGTTTGGCGTGGCGGGTTTATGATGTTCGGTTCATCCCGGAGGCTTTCATGTTTACTGGCATCGTAGAAGAAGTCGGACGGGTTACCCGCATCGAACAGCGCGGCGAGAACCGGCGCATCACGGTGACCGCGGAGAACGCGCCAAAGGAACTCAAAACCGGCAACAGCGTGGCGGTGAGCGGAGTCTGCCTGACGGCGCTCGACATCAAGCCGGGATCGTTCTGCGCGGATCTGGCACCGGAGACCTGGGTGCGCACGTCGTTCTCGCGAATTCACGAAGGCGCACTGGTCAATCTTGAACTGCCGATGAAGGCCGACGGGCGATTTGGCGGACACATTGTGCAAGGGCATGTGGATGGCGTCGGCAGGCTGATTTCGTTCGACCGCATCGCCGATTCGGAGAACTGGTGGCTGGAGATTGAACTGCCGGAGGATGTGGAGAAATATACGGTCTACAAGGGATCAATCTCGATTGAGGGCATCAGCCTCACGGTAGCGACGATCGGGAAGAATCGCTGCACCATCGCCATCATTCCGCATACCGTGGAAATGACGAATCTGCATTCGCTGAAGCCCGGGGATCCGGTCAACCTGGAAGCCGATCTGATTGCGAAATATGTCGAGAAGATGATAAAGGGCGACACGTCAGATAGTTCGCTGACCGTGGAGGACCTGGTGCAGCAAGGGTTTTGAGGGCATTGGCAGTTGGCAGTACGGGATCAGAGCGCCTGAAGCCGTCATTGATTGGCACTTCGCTATGCCGACAAATTCTTAGGCTTCCAGTTTCAGTTCGTCGAGCTCGAGGAATTCCTGGATGATGGGCGCGGGGGATTTTTCCATTTCAGTGTAGCGGCCGAAGAAGATCGCCTTGCCTTCGTGCAGGAACACGACTCGCTCGGCCAGTTTCTTGGCGAGGCGCATGTCGTGGGTGACGACAATGCTGGTCAGGTTCAGTTGGATCTTGAGGCGTTTGATGAGGTCGCCGAGAAGTTGCGCCATGAGGGGATCGACCATGGTGGTGGGTTCGTCGTAGAGAACGCATTCGGGGCGCGCGGCCAGCGCGCGGGCGATGGCTACGGAGCGCTTCATGCCGGTGGAAAGATCGGAGGGGAGCAAGTCACGCATCTCCTGCACGCCAACCATCTGCAGGAGACCGTCGACGATCTGGTAGATCTGCTCTTCGTTCAGTTCGCGGGTTTCGCGGAGTGGAAAGGCAACGTTCTCGCCGACGGTGAGCGAGTCGAAGAGCGCTCCGTTCTGAAAGACCATGGTGACTTTCTTGCGGATCAGTTCGAGTTGCAGTTCGTCGTAATCGGTGATGTCCTGGCCGGCAACGATCACGCGTCCGGAGTCGGGTTTCAGGAATCCCATGATGTGGTGCAGCGACACCGATTTGCCCACGCCGCTGCGGCCCAGAATGCAGACGGTTTCGGCGGGGAGCACGTCGAAGCTGACGTGATCAAGCACGACGTTGTCGCCGAAGGCTTTGCTGACCTCGCGGAATTCGATATAGGGCACCGCTTTGGGATCGTCGGGCATAATCAGATTCCAACTTCCTGCTTCTAGCTCTTTGCTTCCACGCTGGCTTGCGACAATTCTTCTCGCGTATTCAGGTTGCGGAACATCTTCGGCGAGAAGCCTGCGGCTTGCAACTCGCCTTCTGCAATTACCTGCATCGGTGTTGACGCAAAGAGCGCGTCAATTTTGTAGCGGCCAGCGCGCAGCGACCGCTCGCCGGCGCCGGCGAACTCGCGGCGGTAGACGGCGCACAGCGGTTGCCAGCCTCCGCCGGCCTGGGCGACCGTCACCGTCGCAGACGCGGAATTGCGCGCGCGGCTGATCAGATACTGTAACAGCGCTGGCGTCACAAAGGGCACATCTACGGCCAGCATCAGATTCAGTTCCTTTTGCGATGCCCGCAGTGCGGCATGAATGCCTCCGAGTGGGCCGCATTGGGGGAATACATCTTCGACCACGGGGCCAAAGGGGGCAAATTTCGTGGCATCGCCGACGATGCAGACGTCTGACGTGACGGAGCGGGCTGATTCCAACGCGCGCGCCAGCAGCGTGCGGCCATCGAGCATAACGAAAGCCTTGTCCGCGCCCATGCGTGTGCTCTTGCCGCCGGCCAGGACAAACGCCGCTACATCCAGGGAAATGCCGCCCATGGGGCGATGATACACGGGCGGGATTGTGGTTGACTCCCATGGTGCAGGCGCACTAGCCTGAGGTGATGCCGGTGTTCGCCACCGATCTAATCGTTCGCGGGATGAGTTTGATCCCCTACGGGGTCACCGAAGAGTATGGCGGGTTTCTGCTGTCGGGGCTGGTGAAGGAAAGATATACCGTCACAACCGCAGTTCCGGGGTTTTTGACGAGTCCACAAGACACCAGCATCCCGAAAGATGGATTGATCAGAGTCACGATCGTGCTGCAGATTGCCCAAAAGTACACTGAAGTTTGTGAAGGCTCCCACCTCCCGGTTGATACGAGATCGGCAGAGATTGTCGCGAATCAGCCAACCCTGGATTTGTATAGGCGTTCTCCTCCGCTTCTGGATGTCGGACTAGCCCAGCCAGTCCCGAGGAACAACGTTCTCCTCACACCAACCTGCAGAAATTCTTCTCCACGCTTGGCCTCAAGCTCGGCCTCTGACTTTGGACAGAGAGCTTCCGAGCAGCGGTCCACAGCGTAACTTATTCTTTCAGCGGGGCTTAAGTTGGAATCCGCGTTAACCGTGCACGAAAGTAACCTTCCCAAAGTCAGGGCTTCGCGCGATGATGTCGGTGCGTCCGAGGATCAACTGACCCGGAAGTAACAATCATGCCGCAAAAATTCATGGATGTGCTTATGCTTGGGCGCTGCTCTCACGAATTCTCCTGGCCGCGCCGTGGTGTGGATGGGGACTACTACCAGGTCTGCTTGATTTGCGCCGCGGAATACAAATACGACTGGACGACCATGCGGCGCACGCAGCGCGTGGAGCATGCTAAGCCAGAGACCAGTGTTCGGCGCAGCCATGCGCGGGAGAAGCGTCCTTCGTGGGTTCCGCGGGCCCGCCGGTTGAAACTCGACATTCCTTTGCGGTATCGGGTCAACAAGACCAGTGCGTGGTACGAGGGGATTATCGAAAACATCAGCCAGAGCGGAGTGCTGTTTAGCGGCCCGCAGCAGCTTCCGGTGAACGCGCTGATCGAGATGGTTTTTGAGATGCCGGAAGAAATTTCCGGACAGAAGAACAGCAACGTGGTGTGCCAGGGGCGCGTAATGCGTGCCAAGGATGCTTCGCAGTCCGAGGACACGTCGGCGGAAGAGAATGGTGCTCTGGCAGCGTCGATCGTCGACTACAAGTTCATCCACTAGGCCGGGGCGAGAAACCCCATCGGAACCCTCAGTTCAGGCTCGCGGGACAAACGGCGGGATCCTTCCACCGGGCTCTGCCGAAAGTCACGGGCCTCCATCCGTTGCTCCCTCTTCTCCCTTTCCCGTAACGAGCTGGGGCCCTGCGTTTTACATCTGCAGGGGCAGGTCTCTGCATCTAAAATGTAGCGGATGTTGGGCGGTGCTTACGCCAGTATCAGGAGTTGAGTATGGAAAACAAATCCCTGTTGATTTCTTCTTTTGTTCTCGCGGTCATTCTAGCTTTGGGCGTGGGGTGCGCCAAGAAGCCCGACGACGCCAAGATTTCTGGCGACGTTCAAAACAAGTTCAGCCAAGATTCGGGGCTTTCCACCAAGCAACTCACGGTGCAGGCCGACAACGGCGTGGTGACGCTCGGAGGGATGGTTGACAACGACGCGCAGCGGGAGGCTGCGGGCCGTCAGGCGGCGTCGATTCCTGGTGTAAAGATGGTGATTAATAACCTGCAGGTGGGCGGTCCGTCCACCGCCGCGGCGGCTACACCACCGGCACAGCCGACGCCGGCAGCGCAGGTTTCCAGCCAGCCGCCTGCCGACAAACCCAAGGCAGGCGTAAGCAAGAAAGTGAGCAAGGCGCGGGCTTCACAGGATGCGAGCCCGGCGGGGAATTCCGCAGGTAGTTCAAATGCTGGGGACACGAGGGCCAGCAACCAGCCGGCCGCTGACCAGTCGGGCTCGGCCACGCGGGAGAATGAGGCGGTGACGCAGGCTCCTCCGCCGCCTCCGGCACCGAAGAAGCTGATCATCGATCAGGGGACCCAACTGACGGTTCGCCTGATCGATCCGATTGACAGCGAGAAGAATCAGACTGGGGACACCTTCCATGCGACACTGAACGCGCCGCTCTCGTCGGACGGAGAAGAAGCTGTGCCGGCGGGTGTGGAAATCACTGGCCACCTGGTGGAGGTGAAGAGTGCTGGCAAGTTTGCCGGGCAGTCTGTGGTGGTGCTGCAGCTCGACAGTATTGCGTCGGGCGGCCGGACCTATAGCCTGCAGACCGATCAGTACAAGAAAGAAGGAAGTTCACGGGGCAAGAACACCGCCGAGAAGGTTGGCGGAGGGGCAGTGATTGGCGGCATTATTGGTGCTCTCGCCGGCGGCGGCAAAGGCGCGGCGATCGGAGCGGCGGCCGGGGCGGGTGTGGGAGGCGGCGTGCAGGCCGCGACCAAGAGCCAGCAGATCAAGCTGCCTTCGGAGACGGTGTTGAACTTTACGCTGCAGGCACCGATCACGGTGGTCCAGGCTCCGAGCGCGGATGCGAACCGGCAGAAGTTAGGGAACTCGCAGTAACGAGTCGGCAACCAGAGAATTTCGTGGCGCGAGCGGCCTCGACCGCAAGGCCAGCAGCATGAGTGATGGCCGCGCGGACGAGGCGCCCGCGCCCCATAGACACATCATGGCGTCGATCATAGCTTTGCTCCACACCGAAAATGATGCTCTGCGGGTGGGGCGCGTTCTGGAGACGCTCTATCCATGCGACCAAATTCTGGTGGTGGACCATGGCTCGCGCGACGCCTCGGTGCGGATCGCGCGAGAGTACGGCGCACGAGTTGTGGACGCTGCAGACGGCGTCTCGCCGGCGGATTATCTTCGCTCTGCCGGTTTTCAATCCGCTCATCTTCCATCCGCTCGTCTTCCATCCGCTAGTCTTCCATCCCCTAACCCAGGATGGATTCTGTGTCTCGATCCGCGGGAGGCGCTGACCGAGAGCCTGGCGGCAAGCCTGTTCGAGTGGAAGTCGGAATCGTTTCCGGGCAAGACACCAGCGGCATCGGCCTTCTCCGTGTTTCTTCGCGAAGAGACGGCGGAAGGTTGGGTGGAAGTGCCAGCAGCACAAACCCGGCTTGTGCCGCCAAGCTGGAACCTGTGGAAGGATCGGTATCCCGCTTACGAGGCCTCTGCGCTCGCGCTGGAGGGGGAACTGTTGCGTTTCGTATTCCCGTAAGTCGTGAAAATCCTCGAATAGACATCTCAAAATCCACTCTGGCAGCAGTCACAGCCGTTTGTGATCCCGATCACATTCCACTCTCATAGCCGCGCCTAAACTGCGTTGTTGTGGAAGTTTTGGGCTGGAAGGGCCCAGGAGGAAGATATGCGTGTAATGAAATTCATCAGTCTGGCTGTGATTCTGGTGGTGATCTCAACATTTGCTGTGGCGCAGCAGGCCCCGGCTCAGGCTCCCACCGTCAAACACGTTCCAATCACCAACACCCCGTCGAACTCGGGCCAGGATATGTACAACAGCTATTGTGCCGTTTGCCATGGAAAAGATGGCAAAGGAAATGGGCCGGCAGCGTCGGCCATGAAGACTCCGCCGGCCGACCTGACGCTGCTGACGCAGAAGAGTGGTGGAAAGTATCCGGCGGCTCACGTGGCAGCTGTGATCCGGGGACAGGCTACGACAGCCTCCCACGGCAGCCAGGATATGCCTGTATGGGGTCCACTGTTCTCCAGCATCAGCCAGGGCCGCGACGCCCAGGTACAGCAGAGAATCAGCAATCTGGTGGCCTACATCGAAGGCTTGCAGGCGAAGTAGCCGGAATAGCGATTCGCAGAACAAGCGTTGGCGGCTCCGGGGCAAGGAGGGTGTGCCTCGGAGTCGAGGGCGAAAGCGTTCGTACGCGCTGTGGTGGGACATCGAAATGGTTTCGTAACTGCTCCATGGGGGGAGAAACCCTCAGGGGCGAGGCCCCATAAGCGCTAACTTAAGGAATTGAGTTTTTGCGGCTTCTTATACATTCTTGAGGCATGAACGCCTCGGAAAAGAACTGGAATGTACTTCTATCGCTACTTCCCACAGGATGGGAACACGCAGCACTGGAGTTCGGTGCCTTTACGCGCTTGCGCGGATTCAATTCTCCAGAGACGTTGTTGCGGACACTGCTACTACACGTCGGCCTTGGTTATTCGTTGCGGGAAACGGTAGTGAGAGCAAGATTGGCGCAGTGGGTCGATGTGTCCAATGTAGCTTTGCTCAAACGCATGCGCAACTGTGAGGAATGGTTGCGTTCCTTGTGCATCGCACTACTTCGAGAGAATGGATCATTTGCGCTCGCAGAGACAGTGGGAGCAGTGCGGATCGTGGATGGCACGGTCATTAAGGAACGCGGCAAGACCGGCAGTCAGTGGCGAATTCTCTACAGCCTCCAGTTACCGAGTTTGACGTGTGACTTCTTCGAGGTGACGGCTACGATTGGCGAAGGTAACGGGGAGTCGCTGAATCGCCTGCCCGTCGCTCGACGCGAACTGATTCTCGCTGACGCGGGCTATTGTTCTATCGCGGGGATTGAGTATGTCCAGCAAAGGGGAGCTGATGTCTTGGTCCGCGTGAATCCTCAAGCCTTCGTCGCGTATTCGCAGCAAGGAAGACGGTTCAGTCTTCCAAAGCAATTGCGGCAGTTACTCAAAGCAGGGCAGGTCGGAGAGTGGCAGGTCACTCTGCACGGCCCCACTTGCTCGTTCACAGGCCGAGTCTGTGCGGTTCGAAAAAGTGAGCACGCAATTGAGCTGGCCCATCGCCGATTGCACCGCAAGGCCAGTAAGAAGCAAATGAGCACCAGACCGGAGACTTTGGAAGTCGCCAAGTACGTAGTTGTGTTCACGACTTGCCGCAACGCATCTACCGTCCAGATCTTGGAGTGGTACCGCTCCCGCTGGCAGATTGAGTTGGTATTCAAGCGATTGAAGAGCTTGGTTCAACTGGGGCACCTACCCAAACATGACGACCGCAGTTCTCGGGCTTGGCTGCACGGGAAAATGCTGGTCGCCCTGCTTGCTCAGAAATTGATTGGTATCGGTCGCGCTATTTCCCCCTATGGATGCATTCATGTGGCCGAGACAGCCAGCGAGTCAGTGGCGTGAATTCGGCTTTGCCCTTCATCAAGTCCAGCGTGCAATTGAGCCCAGTTTGTCTCTGAAACATACACTCCTCAACTGGAACTGGATCGCTCGAGCGCTGGCGGAAAATCCCCGTACTCGGTTACTACAGAGCGCCAACTTCAGTCATTGATCCCGTTCTAGGTCTCTAGCCAGAGCTGTCGCGAACCCCAACTAGCGCTCTGCCAGCGGAGACTGCGACTTTTCATGGTCAAAGCTCCAGAGACCAGCGCGTTTCTCTTCGCGGAGAAACTTTAGAAGTGCCAAGGTAATGGCCAGGACGATCGGCCCAATGAATACTCCTAGTCCACCGAAAGCCTGCAATCCTCCCAGCAGCGCGAAGAACACATACAGTGTGGAGAGCTTTGTGCGGCTACCGATCAGATGTGGGCGCAACAGATTATCCACCGGATGGACGATCACCAGCCCCCAGGCAAGGAGAATGAGACCTTTGATCCAGTGACCGCTGAAGATGAGCATCGAGACTGCAGGCACGAGAACGATCCCGGTTCCAATGAAGGGCAACAGCGCGCACAACGCAGTGACAATTCCCCACAAGCCTGCTGAAGTAACTCCCAGAAACCAGAAAGCAAGACCGGCAAGAGCGCCCTGCAGCGCTGCCATCGTCAGGGTCCCGTATACAGTGGCGTTGAGAGTGTCTTTCACCAACGCAAAGAGTCTTCGTGTCTGATCGGGCCGCAATGGGAGCAGAACGGTGGCGCGACGCAACATCGCGTTGCCGTCACGAATTAGGAAAAACAGAATGAAGAATGCAATTAACGCGTTGGCGAGCAGCGCCGTAAAGGTTCCTAGGGCTCCGGCCGTCATACCCAGAAGCGCCGCCACGCTTTTCTCTGCCTGGTTCACGATCGCGGTTCGCAGATCGGAAGTAGAAATCGGCAGATAGCGGCTCACCAGATCAACCGCTCGTTCCAGAAGACCGATCAGGTAAAGACTAAGGCGCTCGCTTCCGTCGCTTGAACTGCCCAAAGATTGGTAGACGTCGTGCAGTCCCCCTGCTAGGGCCCGGCCTAGGAATACCGTTGCCAGGAGGATGCATAGAACAATCAGACATGTGGACAAGAGTGCAGAGAGATGGCGGTTTCGAATTTTGCGACGCACGCGCGAATGAAGGGGATAAAACACGACGGCTAAGACTGCGGAAAAGAGGATTGGCCTGAGGAACGGAGCAAGCAGTACAAAGCAGAAGTAAAGGGCTATCGCGGTCAGAACCAACAGGAAAGCAAGGCCTGCGCGATTTTTCATCTTGCTGTTAGATTCCGACACGCACCCTCCACATGAATAGACGTATGCACCGCACAGAACTGGGTGATTCGATCAACTTAAAAGTCGGCTAAGTCCCGAGTGGGTAGGGCCACCCGCACCGCGTTCGCTACCGCTGCCAAATCAATGATCTCCTGCAGGATGGCCCCCTCCAGCGGAGGCAGGTAGCCCAGAGCAGCCGCGATCATACCCACGACGCTGGCTGCCATCCCTCCCACGGCACTTTGCAGTGCAATGGAACGCATCCTGTGACTGACATGAATCAACTCGTCCACCTTGCCCAGCGACGTGGTCAGAATTACGGCGTCGGCTGCCTCGGAGGTGATGTCGCTGTTTGCCCCAAAGGCAACGCCCACGGTCGCTGTCATGAGTGCGGGGGCATCATTAATTCCGTCCCCGATGAACAGGGTATGGGCTTTCTTGGTCTCCGCCTCCACAATCGCAACCTTCTGTTCCGGGGTCTGCCCGGCATACACTTCGGTGATGCCGACTTCCTGCGCGAGGTAGCGGACCTCCGACTCTCGGTCTCCCGAGACCAGTAACACGCGGTTTACCTGATGGCTTGGGTTCAGATGGTGCACGAAGGGCTTCGTGTCCTGTCGAGGCGCATCGTGGAAACGAAAGGCTCCGGCATATTGGTCGTCTAAGAAAACGAGGCACTCCAATCCGGAAGCAAGTGGAGGCAACGACGGCAGCAACTTGGAATCTACTTTTCCCCGCCCGGTAATCCGCACCTTTCTGCCGGCAACCATGCCGAGGAGGCCGTCTCCCGGTTTCTCCTGCATCTGGCTAACCTCCAATAAGGCCAACTTGGCGTCGTGAGCCGCCTGTATCACGGCGCCGGCCAGCGGGTGCTTGGAGAATTGCTCAAGGCTGGCAGCCGCCTGCAAGACCTGGTCTTTCGTGAAATCGCGAGCGCACAACACCTCGGTCATCTGAGGCTTGCCGTAGGTTAAGGTCCCTGTCTTATCGAAAATGAGTGTGCGACAAGTGGTGATCTGCTCCAGCGCCGCCGGATTCTTGATGATGATGCTGTGCCTCGCCGAGAGCGAAATGGCCCCGATGACCGCCACCGGGATCGCCAGGATCAGAGGACATGGAGTGGCGATGACGACCACCGCCAGAAAGCGGGTGGAGTCCCCGGTAAGGAGCCACGTCAGCCCGGCCACACCCACGGCCAAGGGTGTATACCAGGCTCCGATGCGGTCGCCAATGCGGCGAAGCTGGGGACGTTTGTCCTGGCTCTGCTCCATCACTTGCATGATCTTTGCGTATCGCGAATCGACCGCCAGTTTCTCGGCTTCGATGGTCAAGGCCATGTCGCCGTTGATCGCTCCGGAAAGAACCTTCGAACCCGGAGTCTTTGAGATCTCGAACGGCTCACCCGTCAGGTAAGACTCATCCATTACCCCATGCCCCTCGACGACCACTCCGTCTACCGGACAGATCTCGTGCGGCAACACAATGACGTGATCGCCGATCTGGATCTGGTCGAGTTTGATGTCCTCGACCGATGTTCCACGTTGGCGGTGCGCAACCTGTGGCATTCGCTTGGCTAAGGCGTCCAAGACGGAGGATGCTCTGCGCGTTGCGAACTGCTCTAAGGCTGCCCCACCCGAGAGCATCAGGACAATGATCGCTCCCACAAGGTATTGGCCCATCGCAACGGAGGCAACGATGGATATCCCAGCCAGCAGGTCCGAACCGAATTCTCGCAACCAGAGCTTCTTGGCCAAGGTCACCAGGATGGGAATTCCGCCAACTACCAGGGCAAGGACTAGCGGTCCCAGGTACGCCCACCGGGGCAAATGGGTCGAATACCGGAGAATCACGTGCGCGGCAATTGCGACCAAGGTCACGATCGCAATGTAGGTCTCTCTCGCTGTCGAAGTCGCTGTTTTGGCAGGAACGGTTTCTTGGAGGAGCATAAGGTTTGTAACAGCAAGCTCGTGATAGGCGTCCTCATCAACTAAAGAGGGAATTTCATGGGCAAGCTCCAACGCACAGCCGGACTAGACGGCTAAGGCCGTCCTGTGAATCGTTTGACCCGGATGAAGTTCTCGTCTATTCGATCCGACAGGACGGACTCGCTCCCTCGCGATTGCAGGTTTACACCGCACTTGCTCCACTCTCAATCTCCTGAGTCCACCCGGCACCCTCGCTTCGATGACGTCTCCCTTTCTGCGACCGAGCAGAGAAATCCCCAGCGGGGCGAGAACTGAGATAAAGCCTCGCGAGATGTTGGCTTCCTCGGGAAAAACCAGTGTATACAATCCCTTCTGCCGGGTATCGAAATCGAGAAGGCGAACACAAGAATTCATCCGGATGACGTCTCTCGGGACTCGCGCAGCAGGCCTGATTTCTGCGCTCTCCAGCGCTTGATCAAGTAGTTCGAGCTGCTGTTGATCTCGAAAGAGAGAATGCTTGAGAGCCCGAACCAAACGGCTGAGCTTGTCCATATCAGCGTCAGCGACAATGACGGAAAGTCTTCTCATAATGCACTCCTTGCTTTTCCCGTTTTTTTGATTGCTAGGCAGCCTTCCTGTTCTCCCGTTTAGGTTCAGCTGAAGTCAGTCCTTTCTTCGGTAGGGTCACGCCCGATTGGGCGAGAATTGACTCTGGGGTCTTGCCGGTTGCGTTTCGGCGAGAGTTGACTTCAAACCATGCAAGGAGAGCCACAACGCCGGCGCACAGGAGCAATACTAAAATCGTCGCCGAATCCATAAGGACACCTCCTCCAGCTAGTCTTTCCCAGTTTTTTGTAGGTCACTGACGGTCACCACCGGACACGGGGCAAGTGATACAACCTTGTGTGCGATCGAGCCAAAACGACTGGCTGTCTGCGCGAAGGCTCCTGTTCCCCGCACACCCATTACGATGATGTCGGCTGACAGATCCGCCGCCAGGTTCAAGATGCGTTCTCCGACGGGCCCGGTTTCCACCACCACCTCCGGTTCGTAGAGCAGGTCGGATTCCGGAAGGATCAACTCACGTAAGCGCTTCTCGGTCAGTTGTATCGCAAGATGCGGGGAGTCCTGGAGACTTCCTTCCACTACGTGGAGCAGCGTGAGATGCGCTTCATATTGGTGTGCCAGTGACACAGCGAATTCTGCTGCTCGCAACGACGCGGGGGAGAAATCACTGGCGCAAACGATGCAGTGAATTCCGGCGGATGCCAGTGTCATGGCATGCGGCCCAACCGTGAGCACCGGGCATGGTGCCTCTCTAATTACCTCCTCTGCTACCGAACCGACGAGCACCTTTCCCAATCCCGCGCGGCTGCTTGTGCCCACGACGACCAGGTCGGCAGAATACGCCTGCACCCAGTTCTTGATTACGTCCGCTACGCTCCCCTCTCCCAACAGCGCTTCGCAGCGCATGCCCCGATATCGAAGGGGGCCTACGATCTGATCCAGTGTGTACCCCGCGAAGTCGCCGGCCTCTTTCAGGATCCGGTCTACAGATTGGGGAGAAGCAAACGCATAAGCTTCCGGTGGTATGACGTGGGCGGCAAAGAGCGTTGCCTCGTACCGGTCCGCCAAGGCAACAGCAAACGGCAAAGCCCGACTGGCCGACACGTCAAAATCAGTTGCGAACAGAATGTTCTTGATTGCAATTTGGGACTTCAACTCCAGTGCCTTCATGTCTTGCCTCCTCCCTGTTTCTGCAGCCACCGGGAACCCGACTTCCTCCGGTTGGGATCAACCGTGCTAATCGTTCTCCACTCGCAGATTGTTCGCAACCGAGAACACCCCTGAAACGCTATTGGCTTGCATTTCAGCGATCTGTTTCTCCATCTGACGCGCCACCGCGCCTTCCAGGGTCACGTGCCCATTCTCGACAATGATGTGAATCGGCGGAACCGCACGTAACTGATATTGCGAAAGGACACTGTTTCCATAGATCTTGCGATACGTCGCCAGCCGAATGCGGTCATCGTTGGGTGATACGGGCAGCACTTTGATCTGGTTATCTACCCGCTCGACACCTTCAATTTCCATCACTGCCCTTTCGGCGTCTGACTTAAGCGTCGGTCGGCTCACTTCTCCGAGTAATGTCACAGTGCCATCGGTCGACACTTTGTACAGCAGGTTGTCGAACACACCATAAAACGGAAGCATCACCAGTTGGTGGCGCGCCTCTTTGACAATTCGATCAACCCCCCCCTGGCTCAAGCCCGTGCTGCGAGTTGAATGCACGCTATCGTCGTTTGGATCCTGCGTGCTCCCATTTCCTGCGTAGGCCGCCACACTCATGAACAGGACTGCCAGGATCACCGCGGTTTTCATAGCATCCTCCAGGTTCACATGGATTTCAGGCTGCCATATTTCACTTTCTAGGATCGGTTGTCGGGAAGGCGAGCCGTTGCTGCCAATCTGCCCGTAACACCAGCGGCCCTCGCTCCCCTGTTGTTTCTGCAATCTTGCGCATTTAACTGCCCGATCCGCTGTGCGAACTCTCCAGCTTTTCGAGGCGGTCATCTGCATTGTCGTAGTTCACAATCGTGTGAACTGTCTGATAGAGAATGTCGGCTTGCTTGGCCAGGTCGGCAATGGTTTCTTCGTACGGAGCCTGCCACAGGTTCTCCTTTCCACCCCGCAGCGAGTCGAGAGCGTCACCGGTTTCACTCGCCAAGGCCTTTAAGTGGGGCCGAGCCCTCTCCATGGCCAGCTGCTATGCTTCGCTCGCTTCTGGCATCGCTTGCTCCAGTTCACTCAGCATTCGGCCCATATTGTTGACGTCGTGCCGGAGATTGCCCAAGTAATACCCATGGCTCTCCCAACTCACCCTATGGTTTCGGCTGAGGCCAGGAGCGACTGTGCGAGCAAGCGGAGCTGTGGGTCCTTGGATTCGAGACCTTCGACCAGGTCCCAACCTGCTTCCGGATCGGATGTCTTCAGCCAGACAACGCCGCAAGCAAATATGTGATCGGTGGTCATGGTAAGAACCTCCAGTTCGATCGCGTTTAGGTCCTGGGTCCTGCCTTCCCGATTAACTGACGGGCAGGGGCCTGTGGTCGCAAATCAGACACTCACTCACTGCCTCGACGAGATGCCGGTGCGCGTACTTGCAGACGACATCGCGCGCTCCCAAGGCTTCCAGCTGCGTAAAGTCCGTAATCTCCGGTGCGCTCGGCTGCATGACAATACACGGCACCGATACACTTCGTTTGTGCAGCGCTTTCAGCACATCCTCGCATTCCGCGTCGGGCAGGTACTCGTTCACCAGCACGAGATCGAAGGCATTCGAATCGACGAGCTTTAGTGCGTCTTTCGCCGTCCACGCCGTGGTTGTGTCAAATCCTGCATCCTCCAGCAGCCGCTCAAGCACAATGAGGGCATCTTCATGGCAATCCGCTACTAGAATCTTGGCGCGTTGCGTTTTCATGACCCCGCTCTCCCTCGCTGGCAGTCGCCTGGGACAACCGGATCCGCCGGTTCCCGGAACAACCGCTCAAGTGACAACGCGTTCCGTGCATGTTGAGTGCCGGGCGCGCGCGAAGAATAGAACGGTTACGAATCTTTACTCGCCGGCGTTTTCAAACGACAAAGGGACGTGCCAAGCGATGGACAACAAAGGCGACTGACCCGTTTTGGAATCGGTCTCCCATGCTCGTTCAGTTAGACATCGAAGGGGACCTGCGGGGCGCGTTGTCCGATACTTCGGACATTCACGGTCCGATTCCTTTGACGCGTGAGGGTCCGCAGGTCGGACCGGTGGGTGTCCTTGATATTTGTTTTGTGCAACTTGAAGCCAGTCCACGACTGGCACACGCCGTGCCCTAAGCCAAAGTTCTTCTTGTGTTCGGAATTTTGAGAACGCTGCCAGGACAGGAACTCACCGGCAACCAAGAAGGGCCCAAGTCAACGTTAGAGCTTCATTTTGCTCTTCTCGTGCCAAAGGAAGCACTCCAGAAAAGGCAACTCTGCACCCACAAGTAATTTGGTTGATAACACACCAACTCCCTACAGAGTGACCACCTCACGCATAAGGAAGAACAGCAATGGCGAATTCGGACGGAAATCAGAACTGGCTGACGCTTTACAGAGAAGCCGTTTTGGAGTCAGACCGCAAGAAAGTCAAGCCACGTGTCGTCCGAGCTCAGATGGCGATCCAGCGTCGAGCTCGGGAGTTGTGGTACGCCCGAGCGCCAGAAACGGGTGAGCGACGCCAAATGGACGCGGCCGCCCATTTCCTGGGAATCCTCCGCTTGATCGGAGAAGAAAAATGGTGACGCACGAGTAGGAGTTATCGTTCCCACGCATCCCCGGGGCGCTCCGTTTGTCTGGTTATCGTCCGGTTCTATTGCGGTAGTTCAGCAGCGTCCGGGAAACTCATCGCAATCACTGAGAGCTCTCTGACGGAGCTAAACGTCTCTAAGTTGGGCTTCGTTCATCCCGAAGTAATGTCCCAGTTCGTGGAGCACGGTCTGCCGAACCTCATTACGAACGTCAGCTTCGTTCGAGCAGACCGCCTCGATATTTTTCTGGTAGAGGACGATGCGGTTCGGTCCTACGCAAAGATCGAACACACTTTTCTGGGTGGCAGGTACACCTTGGAAGACTCCCAGAACGAGACTGCGTGCCTTGCGGGGACCGATCTTCTTCCCAAGTGCACGTGGTCTCTCGCGCAACCCTGGCCGGTCCTCAACAACTATCGCAAGGTTGTGGATCCGTTCTCGGAATTGCGTTGGAAGCGAGTCCAACACTTCCCCGACAAGTTGGACGAAGTGCTTCCGCTTCACCATGCCCTCCTGCTCGATTCCCTGCACCCGCTTTCAGGAATGAACACCTACTCGTAGCGCAAGGCTTCGATGGGGTTCAGTCGCGCCGCTTTCCGCGCGGGGTAGAAGCCGAAGAAAATCCCCACCGCCATCGAGAACACAACGGCTGTCACGATCGCGAGGGGAGAAACCAGCACCACCCAGCCCAGCGTTTTAGTGATGAGGTAGGATGCGCCCATCCCAAAGAAGATTCCAATCGCGCCGCCAATCAGACTGAGCACTACCGCCTCGGTCAGAAACTGGCTCTGCACATTGCGCTCAGTGGCGCCGATCGCCATGCGAATACCAATCTCGCGAGTGCGCTCGGTGACGGACACCAGCATAATGTTCATGATGCCGATGCCACCTACGATCAATGAAACGCTGGCGATCGAAGCCAAGAGCATAGTCATGATACTCCCCGCCTGATCGGCGAGGTCGGCCATATCGGCCAGGTTCCGTACCATGAAGTCGTCGTCCTGCCCGGCACGAATGCGGTGGCGATCTCGTAGCAAGGAGGCGATTTGCTCCTGCGCCGCGTAGCTTGCCTGACGCGAAGTGGCTGAGACCATGATCCAACGCAGCCAATCCTGCCCAGTTATCTTTTTCTGCAGGGTCGTAATGGGAACAAGAACGATGTCATCCTGATCATCGCCCATGGCGGCCGATGTCCCCTTTTGCGCGAGCACGCCCACGACCTTGAATGGAAGACTCTTGATCCGAATGGTTTGTCCGAGGGGATCGGTCGCTCCAAACAGGTTCTTACGCACGCTCTCCCCGACGACCGCGACGTTCGCCGCCGTCTCCACATCATCGGACGTGAAACCAGCCCCCTCTTGGAATGGCCAGTTCCTGATTTCGAAGTACTGGGGCTCGGTGCCGTTGATTCGAGTAGCCCAGTTGTCGTTACCAAACACAACCTGCGAACTGGTATTGCTACCAGGAGCGGCGGCTTTGACCGCCGGACACTCTCTCAAAATGGCGAGCATGTCCGCGTATACCAGGGTCTTGGTGGCGCCCCAGCCCATGTGAGTTCCGCCCCGAGTAACCGTGCCCGAGCCCACGAACAGGATGTTCGAGCCCATTGCAGCAATCTGCTGCTGTACCTGCTGCTGTGCCCCTTGCCCGACCCCTACCATCGCGATGACAGCACCCACACCGATGATGATACCCAGCATGGTGAGACTGGAGCGCATCTTGTTGCGCGCCAAAGCTCGCACCGCGATCCGTGCTACGGCGACTAAGTCCATACTTAGCTCCTCTTGAAAGACGCCTCGGATCTACTCCTCCTCTACGGGGAGTTCCTTGAGCACCTGCGAAGCGGTTTGGCGATTCACTACCAGCTCATCACGGCGGACCCTGCCATCGCGAAACTGGATCGTGCGCCTGGCAAACTGCGAAATATCGTGCTCGTGTGTAACCAAAACCACAGTCAGCCCGCGGTTGTTCAACCGCTCAAGAATCTCCATGATTTCTATCGAGGTGCGGCTATCCAGATTGCCCGTGGGCTCGTCCGCCAGCAGAATCGAAGGCCGGTTCACCAGTGCACGCGCAATCGCGACTCGCTGTTGTTGTCCGCCAGATAGCTGAGAAGGGAAATGTGTCGAACGCTCTCCGAGTCCGACAAGTTCAAGCGCCTCGTAGGCCCGCTTCTCACCCTCTTCCTTGCTAACCTGTGCATAGAGGGTCGGCAGCTCCACGTTCTCGAGCGCTGTGGTCCGGGAGAGCAGGTTGAATCCTTGAAAGACAAAGCCTATCTTGCGATTCCGGATCGCCGCCAATTCGTCCTTGCTCAGGCCTGAAACATCGATGCCGTCGAGGAAATAGCTTCCAGAACTAGGCTTGTCGAGGCAGCCCAGAATATTCATGAACGTGGATTTACCACTTCCACTAGCTCCCATGATCGCCACGAACTCGCCACTGGCAATCTCCATCGTGATACCGCGCAACGCATGCACGCGGGTCTCGCCCAGGTCGTAGTACTTGTGAGCATCGTTCACGCGGATCCTCACTTCCCCTGCCAGCGAGGGAGCGATGTTGACCTCGGGTTGGCTCATTGTGACCATGAGTTCCTTTGCAGAAGAACGCAGGGGCGGGACTGTCGTCTTCCGTCTCCCCGCGTCCTCGCGATCTAGTCCCTAATGCCTATTGGCGGCCGTCGTGCCCGGCCCCAGTTTTGGGCCCGCGAGAACCGCGCCAGTAACTAACTCGTCGTCATTCTTCAGTGATCCGTTGAAAAGCTCGGCCACTTCCGTCACCGTGCGGTCCGTTATGCCGGATCGAATTCTTACTGGTTCTAGAGTTTTGTCCGGACGCAGCTTCCACAAGACAGCCACATCCCTGCGGGGAGCAACGGTTGGCCCGAGTCCGCTCGTGTCGCCGTCTACCGCGACAGTGCGACGGCTGTCCTTCTTCGCCGCTTCGCCGCCGGATTCCGGGTTATAGCCGGCCGTCTGAATGGCGGCGGGCTGGGGCTCGCTTTCGCGGTCGAGCCCAAATTTCTGGTACAAAGCGCGTATTTCCTCGGCCTTCATGTCGGGTTTGTAACGCAACGCGCCATTTGGAACCCGAAGTACGTTCGTTGCCGAGGTCACCGGAATCGTGATGTAGGCCGTCATCCCGGGAAACAACTTCATCTCGGGGTTCTCAAAATCGATGATGGTGTTGTAGGTGACGACGTTCTGGACGGTGGTGGCATTCATGCGGACCTGAGAGACCCGACCGCTGAAGGTCTCCTTGGGATATGCGTCGACCTTGAAGGTGACCAGTTGGTTGGGTCTGATCGCGCCCACATCGGATTCATCTGTACTGGCATAGACCTGCATCTTGGTCAGATCTTGAGCGATCGTGAAAAGGGTGGGCGCTTGTAACGAGGCTGCAACGGTCTGGCCCACGTCCACGTTGCGAGCAATCACGGTGCCCTCGATGGGAGCGCGTATGGTGGTGTAGTTCAGGTTGGTCTGGCCAACCGTTACCGCGGCTTCCCGCTGCTGAACCTGGGCTTCAGCCTGCTTCACTTGGGCATCCGCAGCAGCAACCCCGGCCACGGCGGAATCATAGTTAGCCTTGGCCAGGTCAAGTTGCTGCTGGCTCATGACGCCTTGTGCAGTCAAGCCCTTGGCGCGTTCGTAGTCGGCCGCGGTTTGAATCTGTGATGCCACTGTCTTTTTGAGATTTGCTTTGGCGCTGGCGACGCTGGCTCGTGCGTTGGCCAGATCGGCCTGGGCTTGCAGCACCGAGCCTTCGAACAGCGCCGAATCGATCTGCGCTATCACTTGTCCTCTCTTTACCCGCGAATTGAAGTCCACGTACAGACGAGAAACGGTCCCTGACACCTGAGAACCGACCAACACGGTAGTCACGGCGTTGATGGTGCCCGTGGCCTCGACCACCTGCCGAATGTCTCCGCGATCGACCTTCGCTGTGAAATATTGCGGATTGTCGTTCCCCTTCAATTGAAATGCGGCCAAGACGGAGACTGCCAGCACTGTCAGGATTGCGATCAACCAGTGACGCTGAAGAATCTTCATATGAGGTCCTTGAACAACCTGCACGGACTGTGGGGAATGCCCCAACATCCCTCCTCGTGGCGACCAAGGTGCAATCTCGGACGCGAAGAAGTCGAATCAGCCATCCCCGGTCTTGCGCCGAATGCTTCCGGTAATCCGGTTCTACCCACGAAGTGCGGTGCATGTGGAGTGCCGTCGCAGGCGAGGTGGAAGGTGCTTACAAGTCTTTACTCTTGGAATTTCGATGCCGGAAGGAAAACGCCAAGCAACAGAGAACAAACCCGATAAGACCATTCCGAATCTGCTGTCAGCGTTCACCTGCTTTGGCGCGAAGATGAGTGAGATGACCGAACTGACCCGACGCCTGTTGTGATGTCCGATGGTTCTGACATTCTCTGTCCGATTCCTTTGACATGCGGGGGATTGCGGCTGAAATCGTCTCGGCCTTGCTGTTTGTTCTGCGCAACTTGGCACAAATCGGTGGTTGGCCCAAGCCGTGCCCTACTCTCTGTGAGCGATCTGGATAAGATCGCCGTTCATTGAAATGGAGAATACCGGGTATGGAGAAGTTTGCTTGTAGTTTGCTTGCCCTCACGCTTGCCTTGACTGCCCTGCCAAGCGGGGCTACCGCGGCGACGAAAACCCTCGACAACCTACCGGCCGGATTCAACGGCGAAAGCAATGCTCATGCGCGTTACCTCGCGTTCGCCGAAAAGGCCGCCGAGGAGGGTTACGGTGAAGTTGCCAGTCTGTTCCGCGCCGCTGCCAAGGCTGAAGAGGTTCACGCCGCTAACCATGCGGCTGTAATCAAGAAGATGGGCGGAACACCGCTGGCGAAGATCGAGACTCCGGTCGTCAAGTCCACCAAGGAAAACCTTGAAGCCGCCATCAAGGGAGAGTCTTACGAGCGAGACACCATGTATCCGGACTTCCTCAAGCAGGCTCGCGCTGAGGGAAACAGAGATGCTGTCCAGACCTTCAACTACGCCAAGACAGCGGAAGCCGAACATGCAAAGTTGTATTCCGAGGTTCTCAATAACCTTCCCAAACTCAAAGGCTCCAAGGAGAAGGACTACTACGTGTGTATCGTCTGTGGATACACGACGCCGCAATTGGATTTCTCCAAGTGTCCGTCGTGTTTCAGTCATAAGGACAAGTACGAGAAGGTCAGCTAGGACCGGGCCGGGCCGTCGCAACAGCGGCCCGCTGCTTCGGACCAAGGAGCCCTTTATGCTTCAGTTTCCGGCGATTCCGAGTTGGGATGCCTTGCACCCATTAATCATTCATTTTCCGATTGCTCTTTTGCTAATTGCCCCGATCTTCATAGTCATTGGTGCTGTGCTGACGCCGACCAAGGGCCGTTCCTATCTGATTGCCGCGATGCTGTTGCTGTTGGTTGGAACAGCATCAATTTTCGTAGCGGTCGAGACAGGGGAAGCTGCAGGCAAGCTCGCCGAACGGACTCCGGGGATGGAACTGGTCCTCGAAACCCACGAATCCCTTGCCGAGCGCACAGAAGCCGTTTTCAGTGTGCTGTCGGTGATATTCCTTGCGCTGTTGGCAGTCCCGTGGCTGCTGAAACGAGCAGACACTCGCCTGACGACAACCATTCTGCCGCTGGCGTTTCTGGTTCTGTACAGCGCGGGCGCTTTGCTGCTGGTCAATACCGCCCACAACGGGGGCAGGCTCGTGCACGAATTCGGCGTGCGGGCAATGGTAGCTTCCACTCCCGTGGATGCCAGCGCTGCGCTGCCGACGGAGACACAGGAAAAGGACTAAGCCAAATGAAGGCTGGTTCAAAAGCGATCCGAATCACCAGTCCAGCCGTCGTCAGTGTCGCGAGTCGGAGCGGGACCTACGAAATAGAACGGGTAGAACGTGACCAGTGTGAGTGAACGCTTCGCACTTGGCCGCAAGCGCTACGTCGTCGAAGAGTCTTCGAAGGGCACAAGCCGAGCAAGATGAGGAACAACAAGGAAGATCACTCTTGCCAGAAGGAGAAAACCAATGAAGCAATCCAAGAGCACGATCGTTACCCTAGCGTTTACGACACTGGCGTTTCTTTGCGCTATGACCGCGGGCATCGCCGCCCAGGACATTACGCACCCATCAACCACGAAAACAACCGGACCGCCAACGCATGAGGTTCAAACAGCTCATGTCAAGAATGCGGAAGTGATCCACGTTTCAGGTCACGAGGTTGTTGTAGAACTTGAGAACGGCAAGTTGGAACTGTTGAATCTGGGCGAGGACTTCAGGTTCCAAGTTGATGGCAGGGATCTTACCGTGCATGAACTTACTCCCGGGACGAAGCTGTCGCAGGAGATTCATACGGTTACTGCACCGCAAGAGGTCACAACTCTGAGAACGGTCAAGGGAACGGTCTGGAGCGTGAACGGACCGCACTTGATCCTGTCTTTCCCCGACGGTAAGAACAAATCCTACACGGTACCGGACGGAACCGTGTTTAACGTCGACGGTAAAGACAAGACGGTATTCGATCTCCGCAAAGGAATGGGCATTTCAGCAACGGTACTGACGGTTGCGCCTGAGCAAATCGTCACCCGGCACACGGTTGTGACCGGTCGAGTGCCGCCACAGCCAGATGTGGCGTTTGAAGGTCCGATGCTCATTCAACCAGATCGAGAGGCTCCAACCTTGACGGCTGCCATTGAGGAACCGGCAGCGAACGAACTCCCGAAGACCGCCAGCCTTGTGCCGTTGGCAGGAGCGTTTGGTCTCTTGTCACTGGCCTTGGGCACCGGTCTGAGAATTATCCGCAGGAAGACTCGCAACGACGCATGAAGACATTTCAGGCGGCCAGACTTGGCAGGCTGACCGCCATCGCTTGGACCAAGAATCCCATTCTCTTGACTTGCCCATGTGGGAGTACTCTAATCGAAAGTGGCACAAGACAAACCAGAGTCGCGAACCGTCGCTATGCTGGCACGCTTCGACGAGTCGTTCCGCCAGCAAGAGATGGTTTTTGCAACTCTGAACCTCTTTGTTCTGGCTGCACTTCTGCTTCTCCACTCGCTGTTTTCTTCTTTACTAGGCGAACCCTCGCCCGTCTTGCTGGTCACTCTGGGGGCTGCCTTTCTGTTCAAGATGCTGGAATTGCTTTGGCTCTGGTCCCGCTCACGGCCGCTGAGCAACACCCTAGAGGACGTCGTCGTTTGGGCTTCGATTTCTCTGAACATCGGTTTAAGCCTTCTTCTCACATTTCTCACCAATCGTGAAGACAGTCCGTACTTTGTTCTCCTCGCCTTGCCTGTTTTGCAGGCCGCTTACCGCTTCAGCCTGCCCGCTTGCATCGGTGTGATTGCGGTTGCGGATTCCGTGACCTTTTTCTGGGTCTCGCATTTTGCGGCGTTTCATCCGCCCGTCCATGCCAGCGAGTACTTTGAAGCAGGTGTCATTTCCGTTGTGTATGCAATCGTGGGTCCGATGGTCTGGCTGCTGGTCAACCAACTTCGAAGTGATCAAAGAAAGCTGGCCGACAATCTGCGAGAACTCGAGCGCACGCGAGAGCGACTAATGGTCGAAGAGAAACTCGCCGTGGTGGGCCGCCTCTCTAGCGCAGTGGCCCATGAAATTCGGAACCCGGTTTCCATCATTGCGAGTTCACTGATCACCGCCGACCGCCCGGAAGTCGGGGAACAACAACGGCGAGAGATGCACGCCATCGCACGCAGCGAAGCCGCTCGGCTGGAAAGACTGACCAGTGATTTCCTTTCCTATGCCCGTCCGAGTCAGCCTAAGCGAAATCCAGTCGCCATGGCAGATGTCCTAGGCTACATCGCCGAGATTGCCAACGTGCATGCTTCGAAAAAAGACATCAGGATCTCGGTCGAGAGTGGCGACGGCCTGCGTGCGAACGTTGATCGTGAGCAGTTGCAGAGGGCCCTCCTGAACCTGCTGCTCAACGCGATTGATGCCACGCCGCTGGGGGGACATGTTGCGGTCCGCAGTAGTCGTCCATCGGCCGAAAGCGTGGAACTGCAAGTGGAAAATTCGGGTGACCCAATTCCGGAAGAAGTGCTGTCCAGAATCTTTGAGCCTTTCTACACGACCAAACCGCAGGGAACGGGTCTCGGATTAGCGATTTCGAGAAACATAGCGAAAGTTCAAGGAGGAGACCTGATCGTAGCCCGGAATGAACCTGGGCACGTATGTTTCACAATGACGGTTTCTGACGAAGCGTCAGCCGACACTGGAGCAACCAGCCATGGGTAGACTATTGATTGTGGATGACGAGCCTAACTTGCGCCGCGTCCTAAGTTCGGAACTTTACCTCGACGGTCATACAGTCGACGAGGCCGATGGCGTCATGGCCGCTGTGCCTCTTCTGACGGAGCGCGAATACGACGCAGTGATCACGGACCAGAAGATGCCGGACGGGGACGGACTGAGAGTTCTAGCGGTCGCACAAGAGAACGATCCGTCGTTGCCGGTGATCTTCCTCACCGCGGTTCCTACGATTGAGCTTGCTGTCGAGAGCATGCGGAATGGAGCCTTTGACTTCATCACAAAACCCTTCAGCCCTGAGGTTGTCAGGGCAACCGTGCGGCGCGCTTGTGAGCGGACGAATCTGCTTCGCGAGAATCAACTCCTCAAATCCACGGTCGGCAACCTGCTCGGGGCCGATACTATCTACGGAAACAGCGCCGAAATCAAGGAAGTACGCGAGCAGATTGCCCGCGTTGCCCCCACGGACGCAACCGTCTTGATTGTGGGGGAAACTGGAACTGGCAAGGAGCTTGTCGCCAGGGCAATTCATCGGAACAGCCGCAGGGCCCAGAAGCCGCTGATTGCCGTCAACTGTGCAGCTTTCACTGAAACTCTCTTGGAGAGCGAACTCTTCGGGCATGAACGAGGAGCTTTCACAGGCGCAGATCGAGCGCGCCAGGGGCTGTTTGAGGCGGCCCATGGCGGAACCCTTTTCTTGGATGAAGCTGGCGAGATGTCCCCAGCGGCTCAGGCCAAATTGCTTCGCGTCCTGGTAGATGGCGAATTACTGCGCGTCGGATCCACGCAGGCTCGCAAGGTTGATGTACGGGTCCTGGTTGCAACCCACCGCAACCTCGAGGAACGAGTGCGGCAGGGAGTCTTCCGGCAGGATCTCTACTACCGGCTGGCGGTTGTTCCGATTCGCATTCCCCCGTTGCGAGAACGCAAAGAGGACATTCCCGGCCTCTGCGAGATATTGTCGGCCCAGATAGCGAAGGACCTGAAGGTCCGACCCAAGCGCATGAGTCCGGAAGCTCTGCAGAAGATCGGGAACTACACGTTTCCCGGAAACATTCGGGAGTTGCGGAACCTCTTGGAGCGGGCTCACATTCTGGGGCACCGGGAGGAAATTGCCGCTGATGAACTTCCCATAGACGATAGAGGCCACTCAGCAACTGAACCCCAGAAGATGGAGATGCGCGATTGGCTTCGAACCTTGCCAGCTAACGTCGATCTCCGAGAGCTGCTCACAACCTTTGAAAAAGGCCTCATTGAGCGGGCATTGGAACAGGCGAATGGCGTGCAGGCGGAAGCGGCCCGAATGCTGGGAGTCTCGCGCAGCGACATAGGATACAAAGTCACAAAATACGCGATAGCGCGACCCGTGGATACCACCTTAGCCGATGAGCGTGATTAGCCTCAGCCGGTCGAATAGTTCTCACCATACTTACGGGCAAGCCCAAGAGAAATCCTGCCCTGCCGACCACCCGTCACGGGGCTACTCGGAAACACTCGTTCCTTAAGTTAGCGCTTATGGGGCGAGGCCCCTGTACTTGAACGCAGCGGCACCGGTGAAAGCCGTACCGTTCCCAAAGACATTTCTTGAAAACAGTCGCCGTGGCGCGGCCTAGCTACAGAAGGAACCGGGCCCTGTCCTCCCGCGAGCGGGCGGTAATCGCCTCATGTTCAATGTCTTGCCGCCCCCTGTCCGTTCGGGCAGTGACTTCAGTACCTTAGTCCTCGCCGGATGATCGACTTATAATCCACTCAAGAACAGGAAATGACAGCGTTCTTCAGGAGAGGCTCGCGCCGAAGGCGCGGGTAGCGCCTGCGAGACTGTTCAGAGACCACGTGGATCCTGTGATGGCATCGGCGATGTTTGTCTTAGGGCTGGCCTTCGGCAGCTTTCTGAACGTGTGTATCTATCGACTGCCGCTGGGGCTGTCGGTGGTGACGCCACGTTCGGCGTGCCCCCGGTGCAAGCAGCCGATCGCCTTCTACGACAATTTTCCGGTGCTGAGCTGGCTGCTCCTGGGCGGGCGATGCCGTCATTGCAAGAGCAAGATCTTGCCTCGCTACTTGCTGATCGAGTTGTTAACCGGTGTGCTGTTTCTGGCCTGCTACTGGTTCTTCGGGCTGACACTCTCCACGCTGAAATATTGCGCGTTCGCATTTCTGTTGCTGGGACTGATTTTCACGGATGCGGAAACCAAGCTGCTGCCGGACAAGATGACGCTGCCCGGGCTCGCGCTGGGACTGGTGTTCAGCCTGCTGGTTCCGGTGAATGATCTGGCATCGCAGTTTCTGCCGGGGGTGGTAAATCTGCCGTTCAGCGGTGATGTGTCCGTCCGGTTGCTGTCTCTGCTGGATTCGCTGCTGGGAGCGGCATTGGGTGCGTCATTCATCTACGGAGCGGGAGCCATTTACCTGCGCTGGCGGGGTGCGGAAGGCATGGGCTTTGGCGACGTCAAGCTGATGGCCATGGTAGGCGCGTTCCTCGGCATGAAACTGACCATCTTCACGATTTTTACTGCATCGCTGGCGGGATCGTTGTTTGGCTTGACGACGGTATTGGTGGTCTGGCTGAAGCGCACGCAGCGCTTTATGAAACGGCTGGCGAATGCGCAAGCGGCGCGGCGGCGGGGATGGCAGTCGGCGCAAGTGGTCTACCGTAACTACCAGATGCCATTTGGCGTCTTTCTGGGAAGCATGGCGCTGGTCGCATTCTTCTTCGGCAACCGATTTCTGCACTGGTACGGGGGGCTCTGGTGAGGATCATGGGCAACCCGGTGCTGCTGCGAGCGGCGGTCGTGCTGTTCTGCGCGAGCTTTGCCTTTTTGTTGGGCTTGCTGTTCATGCGGCTGCTGCGGAAAAACATCTCCGCAGAAGGCGAGTTTTCGGCCACGGCTTCACCATCGCTGGAGACTCTGCCACTGCACGTGTACAACACGGTAATCCAGCAGCTCAAGCAGCAGAAGCACGAACTGCAGGTGCAATCGCAGGCCGAGCAGCATCGTGCCCGCACCAGCGAGCATTTCAGCCAAGCGGTGCTGTCGAATCTTTCTTGTGGCGTGCTGGTTTTTGGGACGAATGGACTGGTCAAGACTTCCAATCCGGCAGCTAAGGCGATCCTAGGTTTTGCGTCCGCCACCGGCATGAGCCCTGAGGATATCTTTCGGGGCGCCTCGGTCAGTTCTACCCGGCTCATAGCGCCTGGCGCCTTTCCGGATGAAACCGAGGACGATCTTGTCCTTGTGGCAGACGAGATCAGCGCGGTGCTGCGCGAAGACACCAAGCGACGCCAGGTGGAAGCCGAATATGAGACTCCCGCGGGGGAACAGCGCTTCATCGCGGTGACGGTTTCTCCAGTGCCGTCGGTGGATGGCAGTCTGCTGGGTGCCGCGTGCCTGATCAACGATGTCACTGAACTGGAAGCAATCCGCCGCCAGCAGGCGTTGCAGGGAGAAATTTCCGCCGAGATGGCGCTGCAGTTGCGGACGTCGCTGACTACGATTTCCGGCTATGCGCAACAGCTTGCCGACAGCGGCGATCCCGAACTGGCGAAGCAACTCGCTACTGATATCGCCCATGAGACGGTTCAACTGGATCGCAGCATTGGAGGATTCTTGACCGCAAGACAAGCCGCGCAGGGAGCGGCGGGTGGCCGTTCAGGAGATTGATCAGGATTGACCGGAAGAGTTGGACTGGCGCGGTCGAGTCGGCCGCTCCGGCGGAACAGACTTAAGCCTAAGGGAAAAGGTGGGAGATATGAAACGTATCGCATGCACTGGAATCGGATTCGCGCTGTTGTTGACGCTGGCTGGCGTTCCGGCGGGCGCCCAGAATCAGGCTCCGTCGGCCTCGCAAAACTCGTCTGCAGGTGCGTCACTGGGCGACTATGCGCGTCAGGTCCGCAAGGATCCGGGAACCAAGGCCAAGCCGAAAGTTTTTGACAACGACAATCTGCCGCGGGAAGACAAGCTGTCGATTGTAGGTTCGCCGACGCCGACCCCTGATAGTTCCGCTCAGGCCAAGACTGCACAGGCGGACAGTACAACTCCAGCGGCGGGCGACGCCAAAACCGCGAGTTCGACTGAAGCCAAGGCCCCGGCAACGACTACCCCCAAGGGTCCCGAGGACGAAACTGCCCGGCAAGCTGCGATAAAGCAATGGGCGGACAAGCTCGCGACTCAGAAGGATCAGATTGATTTGCTGACGCGGGAACTCGACATTGTGCAGCGCGAATACCAGATTCGCGCCGCCGCGATGTACGCCGATGTCGGCAACCGGTTGCGCAACTCTGCCGATTGGGACAAGCAGGACGCCCAGTATAAGCAGCAGATTGCCGACAAACAAAAAGCCCTGGAGGACGCCAAGCAGAAGCTTGACGACATGCAGGAGGAAGCACGCAAGGCTGGGGTACCGAGTTCAGTCCGCGAGCCGTAGGAGAGGCACGCTGGCAAAAACCCGAGCGCCGGAGTTAGACTCCGGCGCTCGACTTATTTTCGGGTGATCGGTCCCGTCAGGCTCCCGGGACGCGTGCGCTACCCGTGAGGCGCGGACGCTCGCAGGCGGCGGATCTGTTTCACATGGTGCAAGCCGTGCGCCAGGTGAAACTTTCTCCACTGCGCGGCCGTGAGTGGACCAAGGATCGGGTGGTCCAGCAGTTTGCGGCGCCGCCCAAACTGCTGCTCGCAGCGCGCAGCGATGGCATCCATCTCTGCGATTTTCGGGCCAATCTCCGCCAGCACCTTCTCCGGCGCCACTCCGCGGGGACGAGCCACGGGCGGGGCTTCCCGGCCCGACGGCAGGTAGCCGAACCCCACGACAAGCAGCGTGCGGCCGCGCTGCGCCCAGGATTGAACGGTGGCCAGCGGCTTGCCGGCTTCAGCCACACGCTCGAATCCTTTCACCGTTCCTGTATAGGTCAGGTAAAGATGCTCCATCACCTCGGCGATACACCACTTTCCGGGCGGATGTTGGGTGAATTGCTCTGCGGTCAGTCCGGCGATGGACGACGCGATTTCGCTCTGCAATCTCTGGAGACCAGGGTCCACGGGCGTTACTTACCTTTTTCGCGCTTTCGGTTAAAATGTTGCGCGACAACAAAACCCATGCAAAGTTATCACAGGAAGGATGCCATGAAGACGGCCAGCCTCGCCCACACCGACCAGACAGCGACTCCAGAGGAGAGATCAGGAATGGATTTCAGGAGTGGGCTTCAGCGAAGTCAGCAGCAAAGAAGCGAAGGGCGCGGGACTTACTGCGTGTGGTCGTTTGCGGCTTGCGCCCTGATTCTGCTGGCGCTGCTGACGTCATGTTCGTCGGAATCCAGCAAACCGGCGGAGACGGCGAAGCCTGAAGCGAAAGGCCCCGAACTGATCACGGCGCGTTCGGCGTTTCAGAAACTTTACGTCGCGGCGCGCGGCTGGAACCAGGATGCCAAGCCTTACCGCCTGGAATCCACGGCCACCACCGACGGCAACGGCCACGACGGCAAATGGGCGGTTTGGCGTGCCAGTTTTGCCTCGCCCGCCCAGCGCTCGGAAAAATCGTACACCTGGTCTGGCAGTGCGGCCGACGGGGCACCGCCGCGCGGGGTGAATCCGGGAATCGAAGACAGTTACAGTCCGTCGAACTCGTCCACGCAGGTGTTTGACATGGCCTTCCTCAAGATCGATTCGGACCAGGCTTTCGCCACGTCGCAAAAACACGGCGGCGACAAGGTGCTGGAGAAGGCGCCCGACACGCCGGTGATCTACGTTTGCGACTGGAACCACAACACGAGTGAACTCACCTGGCATGTCATCTATGGATCCAGCCGAGAAGGAGCCAAGCTGACCGTGGCGGTCAACGCTTCCACGGGGGAATTCATCCGGGTGGAGAAGTAGTTGAATCTGCGGCAGATTGCGCCACTGAGTCGCTAGCTGGAGAGAAAGACGGCCTTACGGGTTGGAATCGTCCGGGTGATTGATCTGGGCCTCGATTTGGGGAAAAAAGTGGTGTAGAGCCTGGACCGAAACAATCGCCCGTCGCAGGGTCCGACGCTCACCGGATTCAACTATGTCCTGCGGAAAATGCTGGAGCCGAACACGATCGGCAGCGCAGTGCGCGCTCAACAACTCCACGCTCCGCTTTAAGGCGTTTTACATCAACCTTGATTTGACTACGGGCACCGTCGAGAACTCCTCGAGTGTTTTGCGGCGGAACGCAGAGGGGGCCCCGGGAACCGTATTGGGAGGACTGCCATGTTCGCGATTCCGGCGGGACCCACTCTGCGAGGTCATCAGTTCTTGCTTTGTGCGTTTAGTATACGGCGTTAGTTAAACGCAGTTCAAGTAATAATTTGCGAGCGTTGGAGGCATGGTGCCCCGGCATCCCGACCCTGATCTAGAGCAACGAATTCTCGGAGCGGCGTCGCGACTGTGGGCGCGCGGCGGCGAGAAAACGCTCACGATGCGCGCCGTGGCCAAAGCGTCGGGCACGACCACGCCGACGGTGTACGAGCGCTACCGCGACCGCGACGACATTCTGCGCGCGCTGCGCGTCATGACTCGGAGCGAACTGTTTGCCGCGCTCAGCCGCACCAGCACCCTGCGAGAGGCTTTCGAAGCTCACATCGAGTTTGCCCTGCAGCACCGGCATTCCTACGAAGTGCTTTTTGACGGCGTGGCCAAGCCCCCTTCCCTGCATGAACCCTGGCCCACCTTCAATCTCATGCGCGAGCGCGTGGCAAAACGCCTGGGAGGCACGCCACGCGAACACACGCGCCTGATGATGGCGGTGTGGTGCCTGATGCACGGCACGGCCATGCTGATCATCCGCGGCGGCTTCGAGGGCGTGCTGCGGACTCAGACCGTGCACGCCTGCATGGACGCCTTCGACGCCATCCTGGATTCGGCGGCGCGATCCAAGAGCCCGGTTCAATCCGGACCGAAGTGGCCTTCCAATCTGATTCTGGGCGAAGGCAAGCGGAGTCGCGTGGGAAATGCCAGCGGAGACCACCAGAGAAAAAAACCGCAAGCGGGGAAAACACACAGATGAGGGATGCCGGGCCTGCCAGGTAGCGCGGTCACCATGGCAGTCGTGTGTTCCGTTGACTCCGGGTGTCACTTGGTGGGCTTGGTGCTGGCGGCAGGCCCTTTCAACCGGTCGATTGCTTTCCGCGCGTCCTCGGACTGCGGGCCGTGGGGCAGGATACTCAAATAGCTCTCGTATTCCTTGCGCGCTCCTTCTGGCTGATCCAATTTTTCCAGGCACACCGCCAGGCGGAACGTGGCGACGGCGTCATTGTCTTTGTAGAATAGGGCCTCGCGGTAGCGATCCTCGGCGGCGCGGTAGTTCTTGCGCTTGAAGTAGAAGTCTCCCACCTCAACATCCTTGGCCGCCTTGTGCGGATTCCACGAATGGAATTCGCCCACGTCGGCGTTGCCGGAGGAGCCCTCGTCCATCAGAACCTCGGAACTCTGCGGATGGGCCTTGGCATCGTTCTCCGGGGGACTCAAGTCGATCCGGGTATCTTTGCTCGAACTCTCTCCTGGTTCAATGGGCAGGTCGTTCGCGTTCACACGATCGGACCGTGGGGGCGCCAAACTCGGAGTGCGGGGAGTAGCTGGTTTGGACGCGGTCGATGAAGGGGAGTCCGGCGTTTGTGCATCCGACGGCGCAGAATTGGAGGGACTGGAATTCTGCGCCCAGGCACCCACACAGCCTCCGAGCAATACTACAAAAAGCAACCTCCGCATAGACATTATTTTAACGCCCTGCATGGGTTTCACGGAATGCCTGCAGGCACTTGCGCGCGGTCTCAAACTCGGAGAACTGGCTTCCCTCTTGTTCGACAAGGTAATACTCCACTCCGCCGACGCTTTCGGCAGCTTTGAAGATGCCTTTCCAATCGGCCACGCCTTCCCCAAACAAGACCTTGTAGCCTTTATGGGGGGCCGGCGACCAGTCTTTACAATGGATGGAGCGAATGCGCCCCGGGTTGGCTCGAATCCACGCCACCGGGTCAGAACCCGCTTCCAGGCAGGTGCCGACATCTAACTGCAACATCACCGAGGACTTCGTGTTCTTGGCGAGAAAATCCATCGGACGCTGCTCCACGGCGCCGGTGAACTCCGCCTGGTGGTTGTGGTAGCCGGCCTTGAGACCGGAGGGTTCCAAGGTCTCGGCGGCAGAATTCAGGGTGTCCGCAACCCCCTTCCAGCCATCGGCACCGGACTTCGGGTCGGACCAGGCCAAGACGACATACTTGCTGCCAAGAATCAGGTTCAGATCCCGCGCACGATTGATGTTCTTCGCGAGAAGGTAGTCTCCATCGTTGTGGGTGGAGTAGCAGCGGATAGCCAGATCATCCAGCAATTTGCGCATCTGCTTGGCCTGGGAGTCGGTCCAATCGAAGTATGGGGCGTAGAACTCGACGCCCAGGTATCCCATTTGAGCAACGGTGCGCACAGTACCGTCGGGATCCTGCTTGAGAGCATCGCGGACGGAGTAGAGTTCCAGTCCCACGGGAATCGAGTTGGCGACGGCCACGCTCTGGAAGGCCCAAGGCAACATCGGGGACATGGCAAGAAACGAGCGACGGGAGAGAGGGATGGTCGGCATGGCTGCCATCGTAACTCGACGGGCGCAAATCCCTCCACTGAAACGAGGGCGTGGCTTTTGGAAATCTTGGGCAAGCGGTGACAAAGTCCTACCCTCCCAGGATTCGCTTTGTGTGTTTTGCGGAATCCACCGCGGTCTCGGTCAATTCGCAAAGTACGCTCGGGAGAGGGGGAGAAGGGCAAGGCCCGCCCAGAAAGCGCACAGGTACTGAGTCGAGGGAGGTTGGAGGCTGGAAGCTAGGAGCTAGAGGCTAGAAGCTCAAAAAAAGCAGGCCGCTCAGGGGGAGGCTTTGAGCGGCCTGGTTGGCGAAGTCCTCCGGGGAGGAGGGTAAAGTCTTGGTTACATCGATGACGGATTGTTGGTGCCTGTGGTTGCCGGTGTCGAAGCAGGTGTGCTTCCGCCCACCGTGTTGGTCATCAAGCGCACATCAACGCGGCGGTTATCGGCGCGGCCGGTGGAGGTCTTGTTCGACTCCACGGGCTTATCTTTGCCGAGCCCAATCACGTAGATCTTGTACGCAGGCACGTTGTACTTCGTAGCCAGATACTGAATCACCGAACTAGCGCGGCGCTGGCTCAAATCATAGTTGTAATCGGCCGGGCCCACCGAATCCGTTCCGCCTTCCAGCGCAATGATGTAGCCCTTCGTGCTGGCAAAGCTAGCCGCGAGCTGATCGAGCGCCTGCTGGGCTTGCGGCGTCAGATTGTCTTTGTTAAAGCCAAACTTCACGGAGGTTTCGGCGACGGCGTGATAGTTGTCGAGGTTGGCGACGGTGTTGGTCAGCACGCCCACGCGGCCATTGGCGGCGTCGGCCATCTGCTGGGCGGACGCTGCGGTCTGTCCGGCGGTCTGGGCCTTCTGCTCAACTTCAGCGGTCTTGGAGTTTACGGCCTGGATGCCGGCCTGGGCACGCGCGTCGACGTCCTTGATGTCCTTGGTGTTCTTCGCGGTCAGGTCATCGAGTTCGTTGGTTTTGTTGATCAGTGGCGTCGTCTGCTGTTTGACGTAATTCTTGCTGGCGCAGCCGACGGTGGCCACCATGCTGGCTGCCAGGCAAATCACTAACGAAGTGCGGTTCATAGGGTGAGGCTCCTTAGTCCAATCTTTGTCGCGCCCTGGGTTGCCGCGCGCATTTGCAATCTTGAGGCCCTGGGAATGACTGTTAGCTACTTACAAGTCCCGTCTCTACTTTTGCACGGGACATGCCAGTTTTCTTGACTTCCTACATTCGGTGTAAGTATATACATTTTCAATGGCTTGCGGAAGAGGGCTGCACCGGTCGCACCAGCACACCGGATACTTAAGGACGCAAAGCCCACACGCGGAGTGGAAATTTTATATGGCGAGTCTCGCAACACCCTTCCAAGCCATCCTCGCAAGCGGAACCCCTGGGGTGATGGACGAAAGCTCTTAATCGCCCCGTTCGCCGAGAACGGCCGCGGATTGCGAAGCTGACAGGCGAGTGCCAAGAATGCCTTTATCCCCTGGGCAGTCGTGCCTGGGGTGGCGCGAGACCGTAAAATATAGACTCGCTCCCGAATGGATCTTCCCGCCAAAATCCGCACCATTCCCGCCGAGCCCGGAGTGTATCTGTACAAGAACGCCGACGGCGATGTGATTTACGTGGGGAAGGCGAAGAATCTGCGCAGCCGCGTAGCCAGCTACTTTCACGAAGGGCGGTGGGAAGACGCCAAGACGGGGACCCTGGTGCGCGAGGCAGTCGATGTGGATTACATCGTCGTCGCCAACAACAAAGAGGCGCTGGCGCTGGAAAACAATCTGATCAAGCAGCGCAAGCCGCGCTTCAACATCCTGCTGCGGGATGACAAGACTTATCCTTACGTGAAGTTGACGCTGGGCGAGCGCTGGCCCCGGGTCTACGTGACCCGGCGATTGCGCAAGGACGGCAGCGCGTACTACGGTCCGTACTTCCCTGCCAACCTGGCATACCGGATCGTCGATCTGATCCACCGCAATTTTCTGATTCCTTCGTGCAAAGTCGACCTGACGCGTTTTCATCCGCGGCCGTGCCTGCAGTACTACATCAAGCGCTGCCTGGGACCGTGCGTGCAGGATCTGACCACGCCGGATGTCTACCAGGAGGCGGTGCGCGACGTGAAGTTGTTTCTGGAGGGACGACCCACCGACTTGAGCCGTTCGCTGCACACGCGCATGGAGCAGGCTGCGGCGGAGCAAGAGTATGAGCGCGCCGCCAGGTATCGCGATCTTATTTCGACCGTCGAGCAACTGCAGGAGCGCCAGCGCATCGCCGCGGCCGAGGGGGACGATGCCGACGTGTTCGGCTATCACTACGAGAACGGCATGCTGGCGGTGAACCTGTTCCACATGCGTGGCGGAAAGATGGTCGACCGGAGGGAGTTCTTCTGGGAGGAACTGCCCGAGACCGCGACGGTCGATGCCGTTTCTGCCTCACCGGCGTGTCATCTTGAGCGAAGCGAAGGACCTCTGCTGGCTGCTGGCAGTCCTGGAGCAGCGGGCGAGTCCGTAGGTCCTTCAGGCGGCAAACCGCGCCGGCCTCAGGATGACAAGGCGAACTTGGTCGGAAGCTTTCATCCCGACGAGTTCTTCTCTGCTTTGCTGAAGCAGCTCTACATCGGGCAGCCTTATGTTCCCCGGAATCTGTACGTTCCTGTCGATTTTGAGGATCGCGAAGCCCTCGAAGACTTGCTCTCCGAACAAGAGGCGGACAGGAGTGTCCGCCCCACACGTGTGCACATTCTCGTTCCACAGCGCGGAGACAAGCGCTCTCTCATCGATCTGGCGGGGAACAATGCAAAGCAGTCCTACGACCAGCGTTTTCGGGTGCTCAAACCCAATGCGCAGAAGATTCAGGAGGAACTGCAGGACACACTCGGCCTGCCGGAACCGCCGAAGCGCATCGAATGTTTCGACATCTCGCACCTTCAGGGCGCGGAGACGGTTGCCTCGATGGTCGTGTGGGAAGACGGCAAAATGAAGAAATCGGACTACCGCAAGTTCATTATTCGCACGGTGGAGGGTGTGGACGATTTCGCTTCCATGCGCGAGGTGGTGACGCGGCGGTACAAGCGGGTGCAGGAAGAAAAGAAGCCGATGCCCAGCCTGGTGCTGATCGACGGCGGCCTCGGACAACTGCACGCCGCTGCGGAAGCGCTGGATTCGCTGGAGATCATCAACCAGCCGCTGGCTGCCATCGCCAAGCGCGAGGAGATCTTATACGTCTACGGCCAGGAGAAGGACCCAATTGCGCTGGACCATCACTCGCCGGTGCTTCACTTGATCCAACTGATACGCGACGAGGCGCACCGCTTTGCCGTAACGTTTCACCGCAAACGCAGGCAAATGCGTGACCGGTCCACGGAACTACTGGAGATCCCCGGCGTTGGGGCGAGCACGACGAGGAGATTGCTGGAACATTTTGGCAGTGTGCAGGCGGTCAAGCAGGCCGACCCGGCGGCACTGTCGGCGGTCGTGACGCGGACGCAGGCCGAGGCGATCAAGAATCACTTTCGGAAATAGGTGGCGGCTTCGCGGTTGCTTTGTTCTATCCACAAGCAGAGACTTGAACCGCAAGTTCGCTATGAAATACCGCGGAGAACGCGAAGTAAAGTCTGTTTTTATTTCGGTTCTGGGCTGGCGTTGCCCATGTCGAGGACTACTTTCCAACTTCCGTCTTTCTGCTGTTTCCAGATGCTGGTGTACTTGCCGTATTGCACAACTGGCTTGCCGTCTTTGGCTTTCGCATGAAACTCATAGTTGCCATAGGTGTAGCCGAGATCGCCGGAACCGGAAATGTCGGCGCCGACGGGAGTCCAGGTGAG
>JBARBI010000266.1:0-5010 GCA_049792875.1 Candidatus Sulfotelmatobacter sp. | reverse complement strand
CCCATTATTAATTGTCGCGACGTGCCGAACATCGCGTATGCGAAGAGGGGAAGGATGCTGGAGTAGAGTCCGACGGAAGGATTGAATCCGGCCAATTGTGCGTATGCGACGCCAACGGGCAACGCCACTGCCGCCACGGAGAGGCCGGCGATTAGGTCATGAGACAAATTAGAACGATTGTAGGGCCAGAGAGCTGGCAGACCAGGTGCGAACTGAAACAATTTGGCGCGCCAGTTAATTTTCTCGGGGTTAGGGGGGGCAGCCAATATCATTCACCTCAAAACACATTCGGAACGAATTTCCTGCTTTTTAGGAACCTGGCGTTGTCACAGGCGTACTTCTGGCCGAGCGCACGTTAGCCTGCCTATTCCTTTACTCTGATTCAGGAGGAGCAACTACTAGGGAAATCCCTAAGTGAGCATGGTTGCTCCGCGAGCGAATTTCGACGGCTCCCGAAGAGCTGGGGTAGAAATTCAGCGAAGGCCATCTAACACCGTTTTACTCTCGGGAGCTAAGTGGGGATTCCTTCGGAATTGTGAAACAGACCCGTTAGCACCCTTGATACCAAGGATGCCCCATCGCTGGCAGTCCCAACAAGGTTAAATATACCTAGAAAACCCGGCCCAATTGGAAGAACCACTTGTAGTGGCCGGTATCACCTGCGCTGGCACCGTCACGATCGTGTCGCGTTGCAGTGTCAAGTTCTTGACCTCAGGACACACTCAACCTTGCCTGCCAGCCGGCTACATCCTACCCATCTCTTTACCCACCGGCGCGGCCTTTATCCGTGAACGCGGACGATCTGCCCGATTCTAAGATTCGCTTGGCATCGAGGAAGCCGTAAAGCTCGATGAGTTTGGCAACGAGTCCGGTCCAACCGGTCTGATGACTGGCACCGAGTCCGGCGCCGTTGTCACCGTGGAAGTATTCATAGAAGAGGATGTTATCGCGCCAGAAAGGATCGCTCTGGAACTTTTCCATGCCGCCGTAGACGGGTCGTCGGCCTTGCGCGTCGCGCAAGAAGATCCGGGTGAGCCGGCTCGAGATCTCCTTACTCACCTCGAACAGGTTCATGAGCTTTCCGGATCCTGTGGGGCAATCGATTTTGAAGTTGTCTCCATAGTACAAATAGAAGTTCAGCAGTGCCCGGATAATGAGCACATTCACAGGCATCCAGATCGGTCCCCGCCAGTTGGAGTTCCCGCCGAACATGCCAGTGTTCGACTCCGCGGGCAGGTAGTCCACGCGGTACTCTTGGCCCTCCGCATGGAAGATGTACGGGTGCTGCTCGTGGAACTTGGAAAGCGAGCGGATGCCGTAAGGGCCAAGGAACTCGTTTTCGTCGAGCATCTTCGTCAGAATCCGGCGGAGCCGATCCGGGGTCACCAAAGCCATAATCCCCCGCTCGGCCACGCCGAAGTGTCCCGGGCCGGTGGGGTGCATGGTCTTGCTGAGTTCGGGCATCCGGCGTAGGCGTTCGTTTATGTGTGCCATGACCCTCGGCATGCGCTCCCGCATACTTGCCTCGACGTCAATTGTCGCGCACAGGGGAAGGAGTCCCACCATCGAACGCACCTTGAGCCGTGTCGCACTGCCGTCCGGGAGCCGCAGCAGGTCGTAGTAGAAACCATCTTCCTCGTCCCACATCCCGTCGGATCCTGGCTTGTTCATGGCCGAGGCGATGTAGTAGAAGTGCTCGGCGAACTTCACGATCATGTCCTCGTAGCTGGGATCTTGGAGGGCGAGCTCGAACGCGAGTTCCAGCATGTTCTGACTGAACAGGGCCATCCACGCCGTGCCGTCGGCCTGCTCCAGGTGGCCGCCAGTGGGAAGTGGCGCGCTGCGGTCGAACACACCGATATTGTCGAGCCCGAGAAAGCCCCCCTCGAATACGTTCTTGCCGAAACGGTCCTTGCGGTTCACCCACCAGGTGTAGTTCAGCAAGAGCTTTCGAAACGTCGTCCTCAGGAAATCGAGGTCCGCCTTGCCGTGCAGGGCTTGGTCAGTCCTGTGTAGAAAATATGTCGCCCAAGCGTGGACCGGGGGATTCACGTCGCTGAAGTTCCACTCATAGGCAGGCATCTGGCCGTTGGGGTGCAGGTAGAGGGCGTTGAGCATCAACTCCATCTGCTCCTTGGCGAAATCAGGGTCCACGATAGCAAGCGGGAGCGTGTGGAAGGCCAGATCCCAGGCGGCGTACCAAGGGTATTCCCACTTGTCGGGCATGGAGATGATGTCGTGGTTCAGCATGTGGAACCATTCGGAGTTCCGTGAATTTCGAAATCCGGTATGGAGCGGGTTGGAGTGGTGCTCGTCCAACCAGTTGTCCCCGTCGAAGAAGAAGAACTGCTTGCTCCACAGCATGCCGGCGAGAGCCTGGCGCATTACTTTGGCCTGGTCTTCACTCAGGTTTGGAGGTGTAACGGACTTATAGAACTCATCGGCTTCACGATGCCGGTTTGCGAAGATTTCATCAAATTGCTTTCCGAAGGTTTCGCGCTGATGGTCTGCAGAACTCTTTGAGAACCGTAGGCGAATCACTTCCGATTGACCTGCATCGATCTTGACCCTGTAGTTCGCTGCGACCTTGGTACCTTGCTTGGCGGGGTTCACCGCTCCCTGCTTGCCTTGCACCACGAAGTCGTTGATGCCGTCTTTGACGTAGGGGCTCTCGATTTTTTGCCCTGGGAAAAGCCGCTCGTGGTTCGTGTCGTTCTCGGTGAACAGCAGCGGAACCTCGCCCTCACAGGAAAGGATCATTTCACCAATAAGCGGATGCATCGCGACAACCGCACTCGTGCCCCCCGTTCCCAGAATCTGCTTGAGGTTTGGTTTCTTAGGAGTTCTATTTGTTTCGGCAATCCACGATGCCCAGTTGTTCCGGAACCATAGAGTCGGTAGCAGATGCAGTTCTGCCGCCTCTGGTCCTCGGTTGGCTGCGGTGATCCGAATTAGAATATCTTCCGGGCCGTCTTTGGCATATTCCACGAAGACATCGAAATACCGGTTGTCCTTGAAGACTCCGGTGTCGAGGAGCTCATATTCCATTTCATCCTTGGAACGACGCCGGTTCGTCTCGACCAGATCGGCGTAAGGGTAAGCCGCCTGCGGGTACTTATAGAGATACTTCATGTACGAATGCGTCGGCGTGCTGTCGAGGTAGAAGTAGTACTCCTTCACGTCCTCACCGTGGTTGCCTTCGCTATTGGTTAATCCGAACAGCCGCTCCTTGAGAATTGGATCCTTGCCGTTCCACAAAGCCAGCGCGAAGCAGAGGTGCTGTTTGTCATCGGAGATGCCGGCGATGCCATCTTCGCCCCAGCGGTAGGCGCGCGAACGGGCATGATCGTGGGTGAAGAAATTCCAGGCGTCACCATTTTCGCTATAGTCCTCGCGGACCGTGCCCCACTGCCGCTCACTGAGGTACGGCCCCCACTTCTTCCACGAACGTTTCCCCTGTCGCGTATCATCTAACCGTTGCTGTTCCGCCGTAAGCATGATCTTCCTCCGTGCCGAGGCTTTGCCCCACAGTTTAATTTCTTAGGTATTCCCTAGGTACATACGCGATCGGATATGTGTGCGTATAGTTTCCATCGAAAGCCACTGTAAGAGTTCAGCGCAAAATTGCTAATTTCTTTCGCCAGTATAGACTGCCGGGAAATGAGCAACAAGGATAGGAATAACAGCAGGCCGCGCAATCTTTCTGAGACCGTGTGACGTCAAGTCTGATTAATCCGGCGAAACGGTCCGAAGTCTCGATGTCGCAAGTGAGATTTCACCAAAACGGCGCTTCAGTTGTCATCTCCGCGAACGCCGTTTCTGGCTGGTTTCCGAGTTCGCGACCAGACGCCAGGAATTTGCTCACCACGAACGGCATTCAAACAAGTAGCATTTGTTATGCGGTCAGTGGCCGACGCTCATTTGACTTGAAAGACTGGTGTTCATTTCACCCACCATGGGAACTTGGGTTCAATCCTGAAGTCAGCGTGATTCCATTTTCCTGAACGAAAGTGAGTCTAAAACTCTAGCCGCAATTGAAACGCGATCATGCGTGGTGTGCTGTCACCGCCCAAACCAACTCCCAGCAAGCCTGTTGGCGGAGAAGTCGTGTAAGTAAGCGCACCAAAGCCAGTTTGGGTAGAAGGTCTTCCCGGAATGCCAGCCAGCACCATGCTCGGAAGGCCAAAATTCGGATGATTGAATACGTTAAAAAACTGGGTGTCAAATCGCAATTTCAATCGCTCGTTCAAGGGAAATGACTTCGTCAGGTAAAAGTCACTCCACGTGAAGTTGGGACCACGTAGTGCGTTACGACCGAGGTTCCCGAATTGACAGTTCTTGAGGCTGTCGCCTCCAAAGCATGCACCGGTACTCGGGTCAACGGCCGACACAAAAGCATTGGGATTGAGCCACTGAACCGTGCCTGGTTGCGTGACACCTGGAATGGATTTGTGTGCGTAGAGCGGGAGGCCGGGAACAACGCTCGCGAATTGGGGTCCACTTCCGTTCACGATGCCATTTCCATTTGCTGAGTACGGTGTGCTTAGGACGGAGAACGGAATCCCGCTATGCCAAAACACGGTTCCCGACACCTGCCAGCCGTTCAGTGCGTAGCCAAGAAGGCGATTTTGGACCTTGGACGGAAATTGATAGACATATTGAGCGTTGAGATTATTCCGGGTGTCGTAGTCACAAGGACCGTAGTCCCGTGCCAAGTCTCCTGGCAGAGGAGACAGTATGCCACCGGCCGAGAACTGCAAGAATCCGCCGTTTGAGACGGTGTCCATGCAACGACTCCAGGTGTAATTGATTTGTCCCATCAGTCCGTGTCCCATGCGCTTCGTTGCTGACAGTTGTAAACCGTCGTAGTGACTGTTAGCGCTTGTAGACAATTGTGTGACTGCCCCGAATCGTGGATCGGTCGGCTGTTCATAAGGAAACGGCGAAAAACAACCCTCACACACCGTTTGATAACCGTTCACTTGCGTCAGATACGGCTGGTTTACGGTG
>JBARBI010000265.1:0-17356 GCA_049792875.1 Candidatus Sulfotelmatobacter sp. | reverse complement strand
ATGTACCTCGTTGCGGCTGCGGTAAGTTATACACTCCGAATTCCAGGAGTCAGATCATTACGGTAGCACGGAGGGCTCTTGAGAGGCCGATATCATTCTCACTTGTTCGGGATTTTCGGCCGTAAATCCAGTTGCGCGCCATCACTCGATGGTCAGCTCGACTGTGATCACCGACGCCTTTGGAATTGCGACAAACGCACATCCATCCTTAACCGTCATGCTCAATGGCGCAACCATCACAGCGTCTGGATGTTCAAACGAGTTGTGAGCATGCATATCGGTCGCCGCTAGTACATTACCCGCGGCACTCTTGATAGTGCGATCGCGCAAAGCAATCTGGGTTTCTAATGGCTTCTCCAAACTCGGGTTGACTGCCGTCAACGTGATCACGTTCCCTTTTTGCGAGGCAGATCCGTTCAATCCCCAAAAATGAGCCCGTTCACCATCTCGGGTGTATTCGACGTTTGCCGACGAGAAATCAACTCGTAGGCTCGTGCCATTCTGATGGCCTTTGTACATGTCGAAGACGTAGTAGTTCGGAGTGGCAACGAAGTGGTCCTCATGCGCGAGAAAAAGTGCGTTGATGTTGTTGACTAATTGCGCATTCGTGGCTAGGGTCACCTTGTCTGAATTCCGATTGAAGGTATCCAATGTCAGCGCGGTCGCCAGAGCATCCCTTATGGACACTTGCTGGCCGAAAATATGCGTAGGATCAACCTCCGTTCCTTCGCGATACCATGGCCCATATTCGTCAACGACAAGGTGCACATTGTGGTCGACATCGTATTGACCCATGACTGCCCATTGATCTTTTAGTATCTGATCAATCTTGTCGCATACTTGCATTAGCTCATACCAATCGATCGAATCGAAGACAAGAGCGTCGCCTTTTCCGAGGACCCAGTCTTTGGTCTTTCCACGGCTGAGGTTTGAAGCGTAATAGTGAATCGACCATCCTGTGAAGCTCTGATTTCGATAGGGATGGTCTGAATACAATTCCTCAAAGACACGATGCGTCCAATCGAGGTCATTATTGTTTGGGCCTGAACCAATGAACTGCAAGTCCACACCATAGTGCGGAACCCAACTCGTATAGCGTCGGAGTTCTGAAGCGTATTCTTCGGGTGTAAAGTTCCCGCCGCACCCCCAGCTTTCGTTTCCCACCCCCCAGTAACGCACGCGGAAAGGCTCGGGGAATCCGGCTGCTTCCCTAATAGCTGCCAGAGCTGTACTTCCGGCTGGTGAGTTACAGTACTCGACCCAGTGATCGAAACTCAAAGCCGGGAGACTCCGAACATTGGCGGCAACGTAGGGCTTTGCACCGGTGAGCCCGCAGAACCGTATGAACTCATTCGTCCCGAAACGATTCGATTCGAATACTTGATTGCCTCGCTCGTGCAGACGTGCCGCGTCTGGATCAACTTCCCAAAAATTGGTTCGTTTAGGCCGACTCGCTGCGGGACCGATTCCGTCCATCCAATCATAACTATCTGCAAAGCATCCACCCGGCCAGCGAATGATTGGCACTTCAATCTTCTTCAATGCATCGATGAGCGCCGCTCGAATTCCGTATCGATTTGGAATCTTAGATTCCTCTCCAACCCAGACTCCGTCATAGATGACACCACCTATGTGCTCAGTGAATTGCCCAAACAGGTTGGATGAAATGATCCCGTTTGAGTCTTCGGGCATAATTTCGATTCGAGCATCAGTCGTTCGAGCCCATGAAACGGGGGTTGAATAGGCGAATGTCAGGCTCGACGCGGCAGCGCATTTCAAGAATTGTCTGCGTCCAATTTGCATTGGTTCACTCCATTGTGATGTTGGCAACGGTTGTGGTGCTTCAATGAGACATCTGCGAGCACTGATTGTCGATTGATGCCTAGCGGATGCGCGGAGTTGAACATATAGGTCACCTTGTCGAGGTCATTAGAAAGTCGAAAGCCATCCTCCATCGACGAGAATTACCTGGCCCGCTATGAAGCGGGATGCGGGGCTAGAAAGGAAAACGATGGGCCACGGAGCGAGGTGAATACGCCTGTCGAGACTATTCAGCTCCTTGGCCACTTTCTCTAATTCGGCTAAATGTCGGCCAGCCAGAACCAAGTGTGCCCCATATTCTGCGAGCGCCTTCGCCGCCCCGAGCCCGATTCCCCTTGTGGCACCGGTCACGAGAGCGAGTTTGTCCCTCACACTAAATGGCCTCACCTGGAGCTCCCAGTGGCCGGATCAGCGCCTTGCAGACCTGCCCCGACCTAAATTTCTCGAACGCCACCCCAACGTCTTGAAGGCTGAATGCATGAGTAACGATTGGGTCGAGAGGAAGACGCATGGCAAGGCCAATCGAGGCTTCAAAGTCGCTTCGCTCATACACCCTGGATCCCAAAATCTGAAGCTCCTTAAAGTTGATTGTCTGCATGTCGACCGGGACGGGTTTCTTGAAAACGCCGAGATTTACAATGACTCCGCGGGGTCGTACGAGGGTGCTCATTTCGATCGCTGAGGTCGGGTGACCAGCGCATTCGAATAGGACGTCTGCACCATCATCGTTCGAGACTTCCAAGACGACCTGACGAAGCGTCTCGCCGGCTTCAATGGCATTCAATCCCAGAGATCGCGCCAGCACCCTTCTTTCATGAATCACATCACTAATGAGGACATCCGGAATTCCGCTCGCCTGAGCGACCAGCGCAGTAAGCAGTCCGATCGGACCCGCACCGAGAACTACGGCAAGCTGAACCCCATCGAGATTTGCTCTGCGAACTCCGTGAACCGCGACTGCTAGAGGCTCGATCAGAGCTCCAATGCGAGCAGGCATTTCGGCAGGTAAACTCATGAGCGCGGAAACCGGCAGCTTCGCGTACTGAGCCATTCCTCCATCCAGATCGAAGCCAAAGAGTCTTAGGCCTCGGCACACGTGCGGATTTCCGTGAGTACAGGCATGGCATCTTCCGCACGAGATCAAAGGGAACATCGTGACCTTGTCTCCCACCTTGATCGGGCTTGTTGAGCTGTTAATCTGAGCGACTTTACCCGAGAGCTCGTGTCCTAGCGTGAGAGGCGCAATTGCGCGTGGGTGAGTGCCTGCGATAATGTTGATATCTGAACCGCAGAACCCGCAGGCCTCTACTTCGATGAGCGCTTCGTCTTCTCCGATCTCAGGTAATGAGATCGTTTCAACCTTCACTCGATGAGGACCAAGGTATCTAGCTGCAAGCATCGTCTTCATAAACACTCCTACTGGGCGGTGTAGCCACCATCCAACATGAGAACAGCTCCAGTGAAGAAGCCAGCCAAGTCTGTCGCCAAATACGCATAAAAACTGGCAATTTCCATCGCGTTCGCAATTCGACCAATTGGATGCGCATTGCGGAGCATTGCCCAGTATTGTTCGGGGTTACCTGAAGCCTCCGCAGAGCGGTGAACAATCGGGGTGTCGACCGTACCACAAGCTACGGTATTCACGCGGATACCATGCTTGGCATACTCGATTGCTATTTGGCGTGTCATTTGATGGAGTGCTCCTTTGGAAGGCGCGTAGGCTCCTTGAGTCGGAATTCCAACTTCACCGGAGATCGAACCGCTCAACAGAATCAAGCCCTTCCCCTGATCAATCATGACTGGAATGACATGTCGGCACGACCAGTAGAGGCTTTTCACGTTGGAGTTCATCACCGTGTCCCATTCCTCTGGAGTATGCAGATGAAGAGCTTTCACCACACTCACTGCGGCATTGCTGACCAAAATGTCGAGACGGCCGAATTGCTGAAGAGCGGCTGCAGTGAATGCGACGGCGGTGCTTTCCTCTGCGACGTCGCCCTGAACAATCACAAGTCTGCCTGGGAAGCGTTGTTCCAAATGCTTAAGCTCTTCGGGCACTTCCTTTCGCCGAAACACCGCGACAAGACCTGCGGCGCCGCATTCCAAGTAAGTTTGTGAAATGGCAAGTCCTATTCCCGAGGAGGCTCCGGTTACGACTGCAACTTTGCCTGCAAGCGAAATTTCCATGAAATGTGAACTCCGTGAATCAATCTCAGTCTACGGGTCTCGACGATGGTTCAACTCAGGGTTTTCGATAGACCCAAGGTTTGTAATACTCGAGCACAGTAAATGTTGCCTGCGAGTGGAGATTTTCCAGCGCAACTCTGAACATTTCGGGCAATCCAAGATTGTTGACCATCATGTCGTAATGACAAGGGATGGCCACTCGCGGACGCACAGTGTTCACGACGGACGCAGCCTCTTGTGGTGATAGATTATGAAAGCCGCCATTGATACAGATTGCGCAGATGTCCACTCCCGAGGGAAGCAGACAGGGCAATCTTTCGGAATAGGCAGTATCCCCGGAGTCGTAGAAGGTGATCCCGTTCGAAAAGCGGATCAGATACCCTACGTGATTGAGATCGGTACTGTCCGTTGGCAACGCAAAGGTCGCACTCACCGATGTCGAAGAGTCCAGATTCAACTCTTGCCCCGGATGAATCAACCTGCACGCTTCCTTCGCCACGCCGCATTCGAGATATCTCGATACCGAGTCGAATGGGCCGACGAATATAGGTTTCTCTCGCCGCATTCTGGCGAGCGTCTCAGGATCCGCGTGATCGTCGTGAGAATGCGTCGTTAGGAAAAAATCTACATCGAGATCTTCGGGCTCGATAAACACAGGCAACTGGCGATTCAGACGATAGGGAAGATGCGCGAATTTAGCGGCGCAGCTATCTGTGAGGTATAGGTCAATCGCAATGAGTGGCCCGTCTCTCTCCTTAAGGAGAAAACCGTTTTGCCCTAGAAACCAAATCGCGAGTGAGCCAGGCGGTGGCTCAAACGATCGAATGCTGGCCATAAAACTTGCACTGGTTTGCACAGGCTGGATGATCACCTCAACCGGAGTTGAACGATCGAAGGGACTATTTCTGGCTGGCATTGACAGCTCCCGGGAGAGGGACAGCCCCGTTACGAAAAAATGAGCATTGGAACACCTGTATTTTATAGATTATCTTTGATGGAATTGGCAAATGGATTTACGTCGGACGGAAAGAATGGGTTGGCGCGAACCTGGCGACCCATTTCCTGTGAGAGCCAGGTCAGACCAGTATGTTATAGACTATCGAGAATCAAGCAGCCGGAGCTTTAGAGATGCCCGTAAAGACTTCCATTGGTGCGAGAAGCACGCAATTAAAGATTCAAACCGCCCCGCAGGCTGCCGCTCAGGCGATCCGCGAGGCGATCATTGCCGGGGAATTGCGTGGAGGCCATCGCATCATCGAACAAAGATGGGCGGAGCGGCTAGGTATCGGACAGCCTACCCTGCGAGAGGCTTTGCAGGAATTGGAGCACCAGGGATTATTGAGAAAGTTGCATCAACGCGGAACCTACGTAACTCAATTGAGCCCTGACGATTACAGGCTCATCCAAGAGGTTCGGATTCCTATGGAGGCGATCGCAGTTGGAAAGGCGGCGGAGAACTTCTCGGCTGAAGCGGACAAGGAGTTCACCGAAATCGTTGAAAAGATGGCCGGATCTGGAATCTCTGAGATCGATGTGAAGCTCTTTCATGAAAGTGATGTCGCCTTCCACAGAAAGATATGGGATCTTGCCGGTAACCCGTTTCTTCGCAATGCTTTAGAGACAATAACTTTCAGGCTCTTCATCTTTTCGGTTGTTGATCGATGGAGCGGAAACCCAAGAGCAGTCAGCGAGAGACTAGCCGCGGTCCAAGAGCATCTTGCGATTCTTGAGGGCCTTAGAAGCCGTGACAAGAAGATGGCCCGTCAGGTCTTCATTCGCCAGACGATCGAGTATTGGAATGCTCAATACAACATGGGCCTTGAAGAAGCGGACCTCGATCTCTCAAAGGTACGTCCCGGTTAGGGGTACACCGTGCTCTTTTTACTCTAGAACTGGCGACTCAAGCCCAGCGCGAAAATTGATCTTGACCGTGTGCTTCCCGTCACTGTAATTGCAATAGATTATAGATTATAGGATTATTTATGAGTTCTGAAGGAGCAACCACGCCGTCTTTTTGCACCAAGCGTCTCGATGCGATGAAAGTGCGGGTGCGGGGCTTAGAGCACCGAAGGCTGCGATCTGCCTCGCCGCCGGACCTCTTAGCCGAGTGCGAACAGGAGGGATTAAGCTGGTCGCAGCGGTCAGCGAGACTAGTCCGAAGGATGTGCGAGGCCGAAAAGCCCGTCATTTTGCCGGACGAGCGAATTGTCTTCACCCGTACCACACCTTCTGTCCCTCCCATTTACAGCCCAAAGGCCTGGGTGCAGCGAACCACTAATCGAACGCTTCATGAACTGGGCCCGATCAGCAACATCTGTGCGGACTGGAACATGGCGCTGTCGCAGGGGCTCATGGAGCGCAGGCGCGTTGCAGAATTGACGCTTGAGCGTGCGCCGTCCGATCCTGGCACCGCGGAATTCTTAGAATGCGCGATAGAGACAATTGATGCGGTCCTTGACCTCTGTGCCCGTTACGCGACCGAGGCAAGACGTCAAGGAAGGGAGGATCTCGGATCGATTCTCGAAAGAGTTCCCGCTCGGCCTGCTCGATCGTTTCATGAAGCACTGCAGTCTCTACGGATTCTTCACGCTGCGCTGTGGATGGAGGGGCATTATCACGTCGGGCTTGGCCGTTTGGACCAGTATCTGTGGCCCTACCTTGAAACCGACTTGGCCGAAGGACGACTTGATCTACCTTCTGCAGAAGAGCTTCTGGCCGAGTTCTTTCTCACTCTCAACAAAGATAGCGACCTCTATCCGGGTGTGCAGCAGGGAGACAATGGTCAGACGATTATGCTCGGAGGGATCAAGCGAGACGGATCGGAAGCCGAAAACGAGTTAACGCGTATGGCGCTCCGGGTGGCTCTTTACACGAACATGATCGATCCGAAAGTCAATCTTCGGATCACCCCGAGAACAAGTCTGGATTTGCTCACCCTCGCCTCCGAACTCACCAGAAGAGGGCTAGGCTTTCCGCAGTACTCAAATGATGATGTTGTGATCCCAGCCCTAGTTTCGCATGGCTACGATGAGCCCGACGCACGCGATTACTCGGTGGCTGCCTGCTGGGAATTTCTCATTCCGGGTAAGGGAATGGAGGTTCTGAATATCGGTGCGGTCTCGATGCCGCTCGCTGCCGATCGCGCAATCCGTTCCGGGCTTCTGACGGGCGACTCGTTCGAGGGGATCCTCGCCCGCACTGCTGCAGACATCCGCGCGCAAGCTACCTCAATTGCTGAAAAGTATGCGCGCCTCTTGCTCCCGCCTGCGCCGTACTATTCCGTCCTGATGGATGGATGTCTCGAATCCGGGAGAGATCTCTCCGAGGGTCTCAAATACAACAACTTTGGCGTCCATGGAGCAGGTTCGTCGAGCGCCGCGGATGCGCTGGCTGCCGTAAAACATTTGGTATTTGAGGAGAGAGCAATTGCGCCGGATAAGCTGCTCCAGGCAATGAACGACAATTTTGACGGCGAGCACACAGTGATTCAGAATCAGCTTTTGCACCATGCACCGAAAACGGGAAACGACCTCGACGCCGATGACCTCCTTCGCACTTTATTCAATTCGCTCGCCGAAGCGTGCGAGAATCTCGGAAAAAACGGACGCGGGGGCCGCTTTCGCCCCGGAACCGGCTCTGCAATGTATTATGTTTGGCTTTCGCAAGGGGAGCCTGGCGCCCGCGCGGAATTGCCGATTGGCGCGACCGCAGATGGCCGCAGACAAGGCGAATTCTTCAGCGCCAATCTTGCTCCTTCACCGCAAGCCCAGGTTCGTGGTCCATTCTCAGTGCTCCGGGCTTTCAGCGGAATCGACTACTCAAGGATCTACAACGGTGGTCCGGTCACGCTCGAGCTCTCCGAGTCGGTGTTCGCCGATCAGGAGGGTCTCACGAAGTGTGCCATGCTGGTGCATGCGTTTGCTGCACTGGGCTGTCAACAGCTGCAGTTGAACACCGTGAATTTGGACAGGCTGCGCGACGCAAGGATTCATCCCGAAAATCATCGCAATTTGATCGTTCGGGTCTGGGGTTGGAGCGGTTACTTCTGCGAGCTTGGGCCCGAGTACCAGGAGCAAATCATTGCTCGCCACCTTTATGGGGTTTGAACGTGGCCACTGACCCGACAGTTGGCATTGTCTTCGATATCCGGGAGTTCACGATTCATGACGGTCCCGGACTTCGCACCACTGTATTTCTTAAGGGATGTCCTCTGCGCTGTGCCTGGTGCCACAACCCTGAAGGAATGTCGCTGCACCCGGAGACAATACATTCCATAGCGGGAGCGCGCACCGTCGGGAATACGTTGACCTCAAATCAGCTGGCGGACATTCTCAACCGCCAGGCCGAGCTATTTGCAATCTGTGGTGGCGGAGTCACGTTCTCCGGCGGGGAGCCTCTGGCTCAATCTGCCTTCGTAGCATCCACAATCGATCACCTGGAAAGCATTCACGTTGTCCTCGACACATCCGGATATGCATCGGACTCCGACTTTCGGCGCGTTGCAGAAAGGTGCCAGCTCATCTATTACGATCTCAAAATCATCTCGCCTGATGTTCACCGGCGCTTCACCGGGGTCAGCAACGAACCAATTCTGCGAAACCTACGAACGCTTGATACTCTTAATATCCCGTTCGTCATCCGCATTCCACTCATCCCGGGAGTCACGGACACGCGAGACAATCTAGAACAGATCGCTTGCACTCTTTCCGGCTTGAGAGGTCTTATCCGGGTCGATGCCCTGCCCTATAACCGTGCAGCAGGGGGGAAGTACGGTTCTTTGGGGAAGCCTTTCTGCCCGCCATACGATGAGCAGGCTCCTGTGAATGCGGACTTCAGCGCTTTTGCGGCTCTGGGTGTTCACGTACAAGGTCCTGCACAGTCGCCCGCGGGATCGGCGCGAGACCGGCAACAGTCGGGTTCGCGAGCTTGGTGATGCTCGATGTGCGGTTGCGATCCGAATTCGTACGTGCGCCTGTACCGGACACAGCACCCCTTACAGCATTCCTCTCTAACTTCAGCGTCAAAATTATCCCCACCGAGCACGATCTCGCTCTCGAAAGGATAGGCCGCAAAGCGATCTGGGTGATGCTGTTTTCCACGGCCAATGGAGGCCGTACAACATGGCAAAGAGCAAGGCAAAGCGTAAACGGACGCCCTATCCGATCGACTCCTTCCAGGAGACCGGCGGCCACCTGCACTGGCGCCAGAATGATTAAGGAGAGAGGGATCGCTGATCAATGGCCCTGCTTCAGGCCTTGCTTGCGAGGATATTCGCCTGAAGAATCTGAGGGGGTTCGGCAAAGAGTTCTTCCGCTTTCGCGAAAAGAGCTTTGGCAATCGCCCCGGTCAAGTGCGCATTTCTGCCATTTTCATCCGCGAAGGTATCGAAAATGCCGAACTTCGAAGGGCCGAGCTTCAGGGCATACCAGGTAGTGGTGCCTGGCTCCTGCAGCACAAGCGGCTGCGCCGACTTCAGAAAGGCTTCCACTTCCGATTCCTTTCCCGGCCGGGCTACCAGAATCGCGACGATCGCAAACTGATCCATGATTTGGTTCCTCCATCGGGTTGGATCGCTGTCGGGCAATTTGGCTACGATGAATTCGAGATAACTTTTGCCGCGCCAACGAATCGAGCAAGTACCGCGACCGCATGGTTTCCAGGTCCCCAAAAGCGAGGGACCTGGGCACCCAAGTTCATTGGCGCGATTACACCAAGGCGAGCGATCCCTGCGGCGTTCAGGGTCTCTTGCCGGGAGCCGTAACCTTCAGTTCAAACACATCCGGCCGCGAGTAATGGCCGCTGACGTCGAGCGTCATGCATTCCCGGTCGATTTCGCTCAGGTCGAGATCCGCGTACAGGATGGCCTCTTCCTCAAAGACCGGTCCTGCGAGGTACCGGCCATCCGGCGCGATGATAGCCGATCCGCCTCGTTCGGTGAAGCTTTCTGGGTCCTGCTTCTGCGCGGAACTGAGTTCGACCGGCAAGACGGAGGCCCGAAGAATCTGCCCGGCGGCAAGTACGAAGCAGCGGCCTTCGAATGCGTAATGGCGGCTTGCGATCTGGTGCATCTCGTGCACCGTCGGCCACACTGCGACGTGAATCTGTTCCGCCTGGTTGTGCATATGCTGGCGCGCCAGCGGCATCCAGTGCTCCCAGCAGATCAGTCCCCCGACATTGACCCCGTGAATTCTGGCGCAGCGCAGCCCCGCGGCATCGCCGTATCCCCACACCATCCGTTCGGAGTAAGTCGGAACTAACTTGCGGTGATGATTGACCAACTGGCCCTCTTCGTCGAAGAAGAGCAGCGTATTGTAGAGAGTGCCATGCCCTGGCCCATCGTTCACGCGCTCGTGGATGCCTATAACGATTCCGACCCGATATTTCGCGGCGGCTTCGGCCAGCGCAGCGGTCTCCGGGCCGGGTACCACGATGCTGTTTGCACGGAGTTCGGCAAAGACTTCCTTGACTGGGGGATTGCCCCAGAGCGCAGCCCCTTCGCAGACGTCGAGCCACACAGGATAGCCAGGCAGAAAGGTCTCGCCGAGGCAGACCAGCCTTGCTTCTGCCGCAGCAGCTTCCGCAACCCGCGCGAGCGCGTTTGCCACCGATGCCTGCGCATCAGGATAGGCCGGGGAGGCTTGTGCCACCGCAACCGTGACCCTTCGTTCCTCCTTCGTATTTCTCAGAAATCCTCCCGCGCCATTTCCTTGTACGCCTAGCCCTGGGTTCGGGCGCTCGACAACTGCGATTCGCCTAGAGAAACGTCGCGATCTCTTCCAGCGGCTTCTTCGTGATCGCCGGAACGGTCGCACGATCGTGCGGATAGCCGACGACCAGAACCAGGAATGGGCGCTCGTGCGCCGGGCGGCTCAACAGCTCATTTAGAAATCCCATGGGGCTGGGAGTATGCGTCAATGAGGCCAACCCCGCGTGGTGAAGAGCCGCAATCAGGAATCCGGTGGCGATTCCGACCGATTCCTGCGTGTAGTAATGCTTCACCTTTCGCTCATCTGGCAGCAGACCGTAAGTCTGCGCGAAGATCGCGATCAGGTACGGAGCGGCTTCCAGGAACGGCTTATGCTCGTTCGTGCCAAGGGGCGCCAGCGCGTCAAGCCATTCCCGAGGGGCTTTGTGGTGGTAGAACTCGTATTCTTCCTTCTCCGCTGCCTCGCGAATCTTTGTCTTCAATGCAGGGTCGCTGACCACCACGAAGTGCCACGGTTGAAGGTTAGCGCCGTTCGGCGCCGTCCCGGCCGCACGCAGGCAATCTTCGATAATTTCCCGGGAAACCGGGCGCTCGGAAAACTCGCGAACGGTGCGGCGACGCCGAATCTCAGCTACGAATTCCGCAGCGCGATCCTTCATCTCCTCCACCGGATATTTGCGGTAGGTCGCGAGGGGTACGAAATTCGGTTCTGCCATCCCATCCTCTTTTCCAGTCATGCCAGTACATTCCCATTCCGGCGGCTGCTGCGTGATCGCATATGTGTCCGCCCCAGGGAAGAGAGCGTCGCCTTCAGGCCCTCTGATTCGTTCTTTTGAGTCCTCAGCACCGGTTGCAGTATGGAGAATTCCATCCTTGATGCACTTCAGCTTATATCGCTGCGCGCAGGCGCTGCAAAGCCCGTAATATTGCAGAGGACGCGTGTATGCGGAAGATCGCCTTCGGTTCTGTGACTCTCTGCCACCGGCCATGACCTCTTCCATGCACAACGATCTCGAGCGCGGAACGCGGCTCGAACTCGACTGGCTGAGCGGGTGGGTCCAGGAGAAGGGCGCGTCGATCGGCGTGGCTACTCCGATGAGTCGCACCGTCGCAGGCGTACTTTCCGTTTACGCTGAAGGCAGGCCGTAGCAACGGGCGGGGAATAGCGGATGCGCATCGTCAGCCTTGTGCCCTCCATTACCGAAGCGCTTTGCACGCTTGGGCTGGAGACTCCCTCGTGGGAATCACGGATTACTGCCTGCATCCTGCACCCGTCGTCAGCGAAAAGCATCGCGTGGGCGGCACCAAGAACCCGCGCCTGCGCGAAGTGATCGAAGCACGGCCTGATTTAGTCATCGTGAATACGGATGAGAACCGGCGGCAGACCTTTGTCAAACTGCAGGCAGCCGGGTTAAATGTGCTCGTCACGCAGACAGATTCTCTCGATGAAGTAGAGCAGACGTGGATGCAGCTCGGCGAAGCGACCGGAACGCCCCGGTAGCCCAGCAACATCGTGAAGCCATCGCAGTCGCTCGCGCGCACAATCGCGAAGTTCTGCGCGGCGTAGAAACTCTTCCGGTTCTGGTGACCATTTGGAGAGACCCTTGGATGGCAAGCGGTCACGGAACCTACATGGAATCGGTACTCCGCGAGTGCGGCTTCCGCAATGTCATGGAGTCGGCGCATCGTAAGTGGATTCGCATCGCACTTCACGGCGATGACAAGGGCGATCAGGTGGCGTGGGATGTGCTGCGGAGTCGCCGCGGTGTTGTGCTTCTTCCGGGCGAGCCGTACCGCTTCGAGGAACCGGATCAGGATCCGTTCACCGCGTTGGGTATCTCGCGCGACCACGTCTGCCTTGTCGACGGAGAGCTGCTCTCGTGGTGGCTCTCCCGTACGGTCGAAGCGCTGAAATACTTCCGGATGCTCCGGCTCGCGCTCGACGAACAGGAAAGCTGAAGAAGGACGCGATTCAAATGCGGCAACCGCTAAAATCAGCGCAGAAGTCCGCGCTCAGCGCGCCCGCGTTCAAACGGGCGCGAACTGGCGGCAAAAACTCGAACAGAGAACGAGGGAGGCAGGCGCAGTCAGAAGCTGCCTCAGATTATTGGCCGATCTGCTTTAACACGTCTTCCGCGGTCGCGCGGTCACCGTGCGCATGGCTGATCTTCTCGAACTTGATCGTTCGATGCTTGTCGAGGATGAAGGTGGAGGGGTACGCCGTTTCATGCGGCGCATCCCAGCGCAGTCCATAGAGGTTGGTCACTTTGTAATCTGGATCGACGACCAACTGAACGTTGGCCGGTAAGTTTGCCGCTTTGGCGAGAAAGTCCTTCGCATGGTCATCGAGAGCGGCGGGCGGTCCTGGATAAACAAAGAGAACACGGACCTTTTTCGTCGCGAAATCGGAGCTGTGCTCCACGAAATCATGCACCTGCCTGACGCAGTAGGGGCACTGATAACCCGGAAAACCACGCAGGATCACCAGCACTGTGGTGCCTTTTCTGGTTTCGCTCTCGAGGCTCACTGAAGAGCCCGTGGGCGTGAGCAGTGTGAAGTTTGGCGCGTTGTCGCCGGTGGCCGGAGCCTGCGCCTTCGCGGTGCTGACCGTCAGCACCAAAGCCAGAATAGGAATTAGACGGAGAAGATGCGAGGACAGGCGGGTGGGCTGGCAAGTAATTCGCTTGGGAATACGTGTCATGTAAGGCTGCTCCTGCTTTCGGGACTTGATAAGACGCGTGATATGCAGTATGAGCGCTCAGCGGCGAAAAAGTTACAACCCCACCCAAAGGCAGATAGCAAGTGGCTCGGCCCAGCATGTTCGTGCCAGTCTTGAAAGTTAATAATGTCTGTCGCATTAGCAAGCGGGGCGTCCCTATTCCTATGCCTAATTGCTGCCAGAAGATTTTGGATGAATCACCGTGCGGCCGGAAGTTTTAGCGGCTCGACATATGACCTCCCCAACTGATTCATTCAACTCGTGATGGGCTTGCCAATGCTAATTAGTCTTGAAAAACGCCCATGTAGCCGGGAGGAATTCTGGATTCACGCCAAATCCGCCAACTCACTCACCGACAATCTAAGGGCGAGCCACCACTGCTCTTGAGAGTGCGCTCGGAGAAGGTCGCTCAGCCGCTCATATGCCCGAAATGGGTGCCGACGCAAATCCGCTCAGGCAATTCCGGACGGCGACTGCGTCTTACTGTCTAAAGTACTTGTCTCTGGCCTCGGCCCACTTCGGGTCATTCTGCCGTACGATTGTGAAACTGTCACCTGCGAGGACGAATGAGTTGATCTCTTCGGATTTGGTATTGTCGCCGATCCAACCGACGATTTCTATGTTGTTCCCTTGAACACGCCGCACATACCAGACTCGGCCATCTGAAAATACGATCAAATCGGATCGAGACAGGGCGGACAGCTGCCGAGCATCAGCCTTCATCTGCCCTTGCGGAGATGAACGTTTCGCGAGCAGGGTGGATCTATTGAAGAAAATCAAGATTCCCAGGAAACATGCGAGCAGGATAACAAAGAGAAGATCAGCACGTTGCCAATTTCTTCTTTTCCCTAGTCTCTTCGGTCCTGACGGAGCCGCTCCTGGAGAGGTAGTAGTTAGGATGAAGGGCCTTTTGCTCAACACGAACCTCCGACGATCTGGATATCGTCCATTCTGCGATGACGGATCATGCCCCGACTGCTACGGAGTGAACTGTCTGCACAATGGCCTGCAAAATCGCAGTAGGGTCGGGCGGACAGCCTCTCACCGTGTAATGCACGGGAATGACATTCGCGACGGCGCCCCTGCTGGCGTAGCTCTCTCCGAAGACTCCGCCGCAACCTCCGCAGTCCCCGACAGCAACAACCAATTTGGGATCGGGTACGGCATCGTAGGTGCGTTTCAGGGCCTCTTCCATATTCACGGATACAGGACCCGTAGCGAGCAGCAGGTCGGCATGTCGCGGGCTCGCTACGAATTTGATCCCGATGCCTTCGAGGTTGTAGTAGGGGTTGTTGAGCGCCTGGATCTCCAACTCGCACCCATTACACGAGCCGGCATCGACATGTCGAATACAGAGGGCACGGCCCAGGACCTTCAGCAAATCTTTCTGAAGCGTTTCAATGACCGGAATCTCTTCGAGAGGAGTTGGCGCAGACTCCGTCAATATCCCCGTGCGAATCATACGTGAGAGAACGTCAAACATGGCTACCTCATCCGTCCTGTCCGCTGTAAGAAAGATTGAAGGATTTGTTGATCAAGGGAAAGTCGGGAACGATATTGCCGAGGATTGCATATTCAAGAGCGGGCCAGTTCTGCCAAGAGGGGTCATGCGCGTGGCAGCGCCGGATCCCGCCTTGAGGGCCGCTTTCAAGAGCGATCATCACCGGACCTCGCCAACCCTCGATCAGACCGATACCAAGGCGCTCTGGCTCTGCGACAGGAATATCAGTTCGAATGGACCCGTCCGAAAAATCCTCAAGGAGCGCTCTGCAAAGACGGAGGGATTCAACGACCTCGTCGAACCGCACTTGTACGCGTGCCGCCACATCACCCGAAGATTGAGTTACCAACTTTGGGCTGAGCTTGTCATAGGGCGGCCATGGATGATCTACCCGCAGATCGCAGCCGATGCCCGATGCACGCCCTACCAATCCGATAACGCCGAGCTTCTCTGCCAATTCCTGCTTCAAGAATCCCGCTTCGCGGAAGCGGTCCTGAAGCCCGGCATGTTCGTCATAGATGGAGCGTAGATCCGCCACGGCACGCTCCAGTTCCGCATAGTGACCGAGTAGCAAACCATACGCGTACCCTGGCAAATCAGTGGCCACTCCTCCGGGCAAAATGTAGTCGAGCAGGTAACGCGCTCCGAAAACCGTGGCATTGCTGCGCAGAAGGTCCTCTTTCAAGCGCGAGAATTGGGTGAGTCCAAACGCAAAACCAGCGTCATTGCCGAGAGCGCCTAGATCGCCCAGGTGATTGGCAAGCCGCTCGTGTTCGAGCGCAAGGGCACGCAGGTTCGCTGCGCGGGAAGGGCAGCTGGTCTGAGTGATCGCTTCCAACGCCGCGCAATATGCCCAGGAGAAGGCTACGGCCGAATCGCCAGAAACGCGCGCCGCCAAACGGTGCGCTTCGCTCTGGTGCATTTGTTCGAAACGCTTAGCGATTCCTTTATGGGTATAGCCAAGGCGTTCTTCCAGTCGCAGAACTTTTTCACCAACGACGGAGAAGCGAAAATGCCCAGGCTCGATTGTTCCGGCGTGGACCGGGCCAACGGCGATCTCATGCACACCATCGCCTTCCACCTGGACGAACGGATAAGGTTCGGATGCAAGGGGATACTGCAATCTTCCGTCGACGTTCCGACGCAGTGGAAAGACCGCCTCGGGCCAGCCTCCATGGCAGAGCCAGCCGCGTCTATCCGTCGCGGTGCTGGCGATTCCAAGCAGGTCGTACGTCGCGCGTTCCATTCGCGACGCCGATGGAAATAGATCCGCGAGACTCGGATAGGTCGGGTGAGTTCCACCTTCCATCTCATGCTCGAGCATTGCCACTCTGCCTTCTGGAAGTAGGAAAACAGCGTAGATACGTAATTGGCCATCCCGATCGCGATCATCCGCCCCCCAGAGAGTGAGAAAACATCCGCCGGCCTCGCGCAACTCTTCGGCGGCCTGTCGCCACCGCACCGCACCGAACTTCACTGAGCCGCAGTTCAGATTCGATGGAAGTCGCTTCATCGAATATTCCAGGAAATCAAAACTCATATGCATCACCCAATCAGCCGTGCGGCGGCGCGATACCAGTCAGCGAGTGCCGGCGGCATGTACAGCCCGAGCGTCAGCACCATGGCAAGATGGACGAAGACCGGCAGAAGTGCCGGAGAGTGCGGCAACGGTGGTGCATTGCTGTCACCGAACACCATGGGCTGAACCCGGCTAAAGATTGCGGCGAAGGCTACTCCCAGCGCGAGCAGAAGTAACGGCGTAGTCCAGGGATGCTCTCGCATTGCCGTCGTAAGAATGAGAAACTCGCTTGCAAACACTCCAAAAGGAGGCATGCCGAGAATGGCAAGCGATCCCAGCCCGAGGCCCCAGCCAATGGTCGGGCTGATGCCGAGCAAACCACGGATGCCGTCCATTTGTTGTGTGCCGGAGGTCTGCGATGCGTGCCCCGCAGTGAAGAAGATCGATGACTTGGTAAGCGAGTGAACCGTCATGTGTAACAGCGCCGCAAAATTGGCCACGGGGCCGCCTAACCCGAATGCAAAGGTGATGATGCCCATGTGTTCGATGGAGGAGTAGCCAAACAGTCTTTTGATATCGCGCTGCCTCCAGAGGAAGAATGCAGCTAGTACCGCGGACAGAAGTCCGAAGGTCATCAGCATCCGGCCAGGAAGAGATGCACCCACCGAGCCCTCAGCGAGTATCTTGCAGCGGATGACGGCATAGAGAGCGACATTCAGAAGCAGTCCGGACAGAACTGCGGACACCGGGGTCGGTCCTTCCGCGTGGGCGTCGGGCAGCCAGTTGTGCAGGGGAGCAAGCCCGACTTTGGTCCCGTAGCCGACTAGAAGAAACACAAACGCCAGCCCCATTACCCTTGGTTCGAGTTGCCCCTTCACGGCATTGAGGTGAGTCCAGAGCAGC
>JBARBI010000264.1:0-10239 GCA_049792875.1 Candidatus Sulfotelmatobacter sp. | reverse complement strand
AGGAGAATGAAAATGAAATCCCTTCGTTTTTGGCTGTCCGTGGTTCTGGTTTCGCTATCCACCGTGGCTTTTGGGCAGACCGACGCGCAAAAGTCGTTCGACAAATTGAAAACTTTGGCGGGTTCCTGGGAAGGCCACGTAACCACCCTTCCTCCCCAGGCCGAGATCGAGGGCAAGCTCATGCAGGTCTCGCTGCGCACGACTTCCATGGGGAACGCTCTCATGCATGAGATGACGGGAGCGGGGAGGCCGGACGACCCGATCACCATGCTGTATGTGGACGGAGACCGACTGCTCCTGACGCATTACTGCGATGCCGGGAATCGGCCCCGCATGACGGGCACGATGTCGCCGGACGGAAAGACGGTGGAATTCCAATTTCTCGATGTCGCCGGCAGCACGCAGTACGGACACATGCACCATGCGATCTTTACGGTGATCGACGAGAACCACCACATCGAGGACTGGACTTACATGCAACCAGGAGACCAACCGGTCCACGCGCACTTCGACCTGCAGCGGGCCAAGTGACGGAACACTTCGAAGAAACTTTGGAGGAGAATGAACATGAAATCCCCACGTTTAGTGTTGGCCGTTGTTGTGCTTTCAATTTCGGCGGTGGCTTTCGCGCAGACCGACGCCCAAAAATCTTTTGACACACTGAAAACTATGGCGGGCTCGTGGGAAGCCACGTTCGAAGGCAAGCCCATGCAAGCAACTCTGCGCGTGACTTCCATGGGGAACGCGATCGTGCATGAGATGAAAGGGGAAGGCCCCGACGATCCGATCACCATGTTTTATGTGGAAGGGGACCGTTTGCTTCTCACCCACTACTGCGACGCGGGAAACCGTCCTCGCATGGCGGCCAGAATCACGCCGGACGGAAAGACGATAGAATTCGATTTCCTTGACGTCGCCAATTACAACAAGTCGCAGGCGGGACACATGCAACATGCTGTGTTCACCATAATCGATGCGAACCATCACATCGAGGACTGGACTTTCATGCTGGAGGGAAAGCCGGCCATGACAGCGCACCTGGACCTGCAGCGCACAAAATGACGAGAGCATCTCTCGCAAGGCCTACTGGACAATAGGATGGACCGTGAGTGGAACGACAGTCAGCCGATTTACCGCCAGCTTCGCGACCGCGTGGTCGCGATGATACTGGACGGAGTTCTCAAGGAAGGCGATCCGCTGCCCTCCGTGCGCAATGTCGCGGCCGAATATCGGGTTAATCCGCTCACGGTTCTAAAGGGCTATCAGCAACTGGTCGACGAGCAGTTTGTCGAGAGCAAGCGAGGTCTCGGCATGTTCGTCAAAGCGGGAGCGCGCAATGTGTTGCTGCAAGGCGAACGCCAGAAGTTTCTTGACGAAGACTGGCCCAGGATTCACGCCACCATTCAGCGGCTCGGCCTGAAGCCGGAAGAACTGCTGGATGGCGCGGCGAAGCGCCCGTCGTCAAAAGCTGCGAAGTCGAAGACTGGGGAGGAGGAATCCTAGACCCATGGCATGCATCGAAGCACGCGGTCTCCGTAAGACGTTCGGCACAACGATGGCGCTGGACGGGGTGAATCTGCGGGTGGAACAGGGCCGCATCCTGGGACTGATCGGTCCCAACGGCGCGGGTAAGACGACTCTGCTCAACGCGATTCTCGGGCTGACCGCGTATGAGGGAGAACTCAGGGTGCTGGGACGGGATCCCTGGGCCGAGCGCGATCAACTCATGCGCGATGTCTGCTTTATTGCGGATGTCGCGGTGCTGCCGCGGTGGATGCGGGTTTCGCAGGCCCTCGACTACGTGGCCGGCGTGCATCCCCGCTTCGATCGGGCGAAGGCGGAAGCTTTTCTTGCCAAGACAACGATCCGGCACGGCAGCAAGGTCCGGGAATTGTCGAAGGGAATGGTGGCCCAGTTGCACCTCGCGCTGGTGATGGCGATTGACGCGAGATTGCTGGTGCTGGATGAGCCGACGCTCGGCCTGGACATCTTGTATCGCAAGCAGTTCTACGATTCGCTGCTGAATGACTATTACGATCGCAGCCGCACGATTGTGGTGACCACGCACCAGGTGGAAGAGATCGAGAACGTGCTGACCGACGTGATGTTCATCGATCGCGGGCGGATCGTACTCAGTTGCAGCATGGAAGAATTCGAGTCGCGCTTCCGGGAAGTGGCAGTGCGTCCCGACCAAGCTGCCGCAGCGCGGGCGCTCAAGCCGATTCACGAGCGGCAGGCACTCGGGCGCAGCATACTGCTGTTCGATCGAGTCGATGGTCAGCAACTCGCCACGCTCGGCGACGTACGCACGCCCAGCATCGCCGACTTGTTCGTTGCCATCATGGGCAATCAGGCCAGCCAGGCACAAGGAGTCGCTCGATGAATACACAATCCAACGCGATGTCCGAGCAGTTCCCGGCACAGAGCGCCGCAACCAGCCCGCTGTCTCCGACTCGGCCGCTGTACTGGTCGATCCGCCGCGAATTGTGGGAGAACCGGGCGGTCTACGTTGCGCCGCTGGCGGTTGCCGCTGTCTTTCTGTTCGGCTTCTTGATCAGCCTGGCTCGTCTGCCGCACCAGATGAGGGCGCTGTCGTCGCTCGACCCGGAGCAGCAGCGGCAAAGCATCGCCATTCCGTACGACATCGCGGATGGCCTGATGATGCTTACCGGCATCCTCGTGAGCGTGTTTTATTGCCTCGATGCGCTGCACGGCGAACGCCGCGATCGCAGCATCTTGTTTTGGAAGTCGCTGCCGGTTTCCGATCTCACGATCGTGCTGTCGAAGGCGAGCATTCCATTCATGATTCTCCCGCTACTCACCTTCGTCATCGCCGTCGCCCTGCAAGGGATCATCCTGCTTATGAGCAGCGCAGTGCTGCTGGGGAGCGGCCAGAGCGCGGCTGCTCTCTGGACACAGATATCGTTTTTGCAGATGTCGCTGCTGCTGCTCTACCACCTGTTGACGGCGCATACGCTGTGGCCAGCGCCAGTCTATTGCTGGCTGCTGCTGGTGTCGGGCTGGGCGCGGCGCGCGCCATTCCTATGGGCGGCCTTACCAGTGGTGGCGGTCGGCGGCGTGGAGATGATTGCGTTCCGTACCTCGCACTTCGCCACCTTAGTGGGGTCACGATTGATCGGCGCGACGCCCGCCGTCGCCTCCATGCCACCGAATAGCTTCCCCACCGACACAATGACACATATCGCCCCTGGGCAATTCCTGACTACCCCGGGCCTGTGGATCGGGCTGGCGGTCGGCGCCGCATTTCTGGCGGCGGCGGTCCGGTTGCGGCGATATCGAGGACCGATCTGAGTCAATTGGGATTTTGACTCCGCCTACGTCTCTAACTTGGGCTCTTGGATAAGGAGGACACCATGATTCGAGAGCGAGCGCTAAAGGTCGTGCTGGTGATAGTGGGGTTGCTCTTCATCGCTACGGTTTACGGGTTGGTTGAACTTCGTGAGGAAGAGACCCTGCAGATGATGCTCAGCATTTACATCGCACTCGGAGTTTTCCTGCTGCTTGCGGTGCGTAACCCGTCCGCGAATCGCAGCCTGATCGCCTTCACCGCCTGGTCGAGTTTCGCTCATGCCGCCGTGATGGCCGTGCAGTCATTGCATGATGTGGCCGAACGCGTACATCTGCTGGGGGGCGGACTTGCGTTTGCTGTCATCGGCGCAGCCTTGGTCGTGCTCGCGCCAGCGAAGCCGAGCGTGCCCGCGTCATGAAGGGCTGGGCGCTCCGTCCAAGCAGTGCTTCGGCGGGGTGTTTATTCGGTGCGGACTTAGCCTTGAAGCTAGCGGCCCGTAACCAAAGGAGTTCTGAAGTATGCGATCGCCACTATTATTTCTTCACATTGTCGCCGGCACGTTGGGAATGCTGTCTGGATTTGTGGCAGTGTTTCTCCGCAAGGGCTCCCGCCAGCATGGCCTCGCGGGAAACGTGTTTGTCATCGCGATGCTGTGCCTGTCGTCGACGGGGGTGTTTCTGGCGATCATGAAATCGCAGCCGGGAAATGTGCTGGGAGGTACTCTCACGTTCTATCTGGTCGCAACGGCATGGATGACCGCCAGGCGCAGGGACGGGCAACCGGGCATTTTTGATTGGGGCGCGCTCCTGGTTGTCTTTGCGCTCGCGGCGGTCGAGGTGACATGGGGACTCGAAGCGGCGACGAGTCAGACGGGGCTGAAGCATGACTATCCTGCCGGGCCTTACTTCTTCCTCGGTTCCGTGGCCCTGCTCGCAACCGTGGGGGACGTTCGCATGCTCGCGCGCAGGGGCATTTCCGGCACCCAACGTATGGCGCGGCATCTTTGGCGCATGTGCTTTGCGTTGTTCATCGCCGCAGCGTCCATATTCCTGGCACGGCAACAGGTATTTCCCGCTTTATTGCGCAAGACAGGCGTACTGGTTCTCCTGAGTTTCCTGCCACTGATCCTGATGATTTTCTGGCTGCTCCGCGTTCGTTTCGCACATGCGTTCAAAGAAAGAGTGATTGGTCCCATGAACGCCTGATCCAATCGCTCGCGTAAGGAGAAAAGAGTATGAGCACAGCCGTAGTGACCGGGCGGATTGCGGAAGCGTCACCCGGTCTCATGGCCAGAATCGCCGGCTTGCTGTATTTGATTGTCATCGTGGGCGGCATATTCGCCGAGATCTTCGTTCGGGGCCGGCTCGTCGTGCATGGGGACGCCGCGGCAACAGCACACAACATCGTGACGCACGAACTGCTCTATCGGTTGGGCTTTGGGGCCGAGATTTTCTATTGCGCGTGTAACGTGCCGCTGACCCTCATCTTCTATGCCTTATTCAAAGTGGTGAACAAGAATGTCGCTTTGCTGGTCGTGTTCTTCAGCATGGTGGGGACTGCCGTTGAGAGCGTCAGCCTGCTCGCTCATTTCGCACCTTTAATCTTTTTGGGAGGTGGGTCCTATTTGAGCGCATTCACAGCAGAGCAGTTACAAGCTTGGGCGTATGTGTCTCTCCAGTTGTTTGAATACGGCTTTGCCATCTGCCTGGTGTTTTTCGGCTGCTATTGCCTCTCGCTCGCATACCTGATCTTCCGGTCAACCTTTTTCCCGCGAATCATTGGCGCGCTGCTGGTGATCGAGGGTTTGCTGTACTTGATTAACAGTTTCGCGAACTTTCTTGCGCCTGGGATTGCAGCTCGAGTCTTCCCCTACCTGGCGGCCTCCGCCGTGGCGGAAATATCGCTGTGCCTGTGGCTCCTCGTGATGGGCGTGAATGTTCAACGATGGAGGCAGCAGGCCAGCGCAGCGGGGGATCGGTTCTAGTTGCGCCCATGCACCCCTGATTCAAAGGCTCCCGTCACGGTTTTTTGTGGGCGTTGCGTTGGAATATCCACCATCGATTTGTTCATGTGGTGACCCCTGTAATGCGGAAACGTCAGGAGATCATGGCTTGAGTTGCTCCATCATCTGAAGCGCGGCTGCATGATCAGGATGCTGCTTGAGCAGGTCCTTCAGCACGGCACGCGCCTTGTCCGGGGCATCCTCGTCGGCATAGACGCGAGCCAGGTTCAGGTAGGCCTGATCAAAACTCGGCGCGACTCGGATTGATTCCTGAAATCTGGCCACGGCGTCATCGCTGTGGTCGGTGCGAAGGTAAAGAATGCCGAGGTTGTTGAGGGCTTCGGGATAGACGGGACGTGATTTTAGAGCTCGTTGCAGGAAGTCGAAGGCGCGGACGGTGTCGTCGGTCTGGGCAAAGACCATGCCGAGACCGTAGTTGGCTTCGGCATCGTCGGGGTTGATTTGAAGGGAACGTTCATACGTTTTGCGCGCGTCATCCCACCGCTTCTGCACGCGATAGGCTCGGGCGAGATTGTTGAGCGCGATTCGATGATCGGGGCTGAGGCGGAGAGCTTCCTGAAAATCGGCGATGGCCTCGGCCGTGTTGCCCTCGCTGCCCACGAGCATGCCCAAGTTGTTCCAGGCATTGGCGTGGGTATCGGGATAGGTTGCGCGAAGCTTGAGAGCACGTTCAAAACACTGGCGCGCCTCGGCGACCTTGTGCTGGTTGAGATAAGCCTTGCCAATGCCGTAGACTGCCTCGGCACTTTCTGGATCGTTGCGGAAGGCCAGCTGATATGACGCCTCGGCCTGTTCAAGATAGCCACGCTGATAAAACACCGATCCGTAGGCGAGGTAATTGCGGCCGAACGCCGTCACTTCGGCGATGCCGGGGTATGGAAGACCGCGGGCTAGACGATCCGCGGAGGTTTGAGGAATTTTGTGGAGATCGCGCTCAACGTGTGCGGGATCCACGGGACCCTGATAAACCTTGACGATTTCCCCTTTGGCGTCGATGAGGAATGAAGTAGGGAGACCGATATCGCGACGGCGATCGAACAGATAATGAAACAGGATATTGTAGATACCGGCCACGTCATCGGAGCCAGACACGATTGGAAAGGAAAAAATGCGTTTGCTCGCCAAAGGACTCGGTTTTGCAGCGGCGGGTTCGTCGAAGACGACCGAGAGAAACTGCCAGCCATGGGCGACCCAATGCGCATCGAGTTGGTTGAAGGCGGACCAATCCTTCTGGGTGCGTTCGTCGCCGATGGCGCAAAACTGGAGCAGGACGGTCTTGCCGCGCAGAGCCGAGAGGGATTGGAGTCGTCCGGTGCGCTGATCGGGCAAAGAAAAGTCGGGCGCGGCAATCGGTGCTAGGAGCCAGGTCTCGGCGATTGTGGGGAGTGTTTCCGTCGGTTGGGGACTGAGTTGGCTAAACCTGGCGGGGTCGGCAGGCGCACGAAAGGGCTCGACGCGAGATGGCGCAGCACCCTCGTCCACCCAGATGCGATGGTTGCTGGGGAGATTAGTCAATTGCTGGACGAAGCCGCTCGGCCAGCGGATGGAAGCGGCCAGCGGGCCATTGGCGGAGCCGAGACCAAAGAAGACATCTTTGCTGTGCTGGGAGAGGAATCCGGATCCGGCTTGCAGCGAGCGGGTCTGGAGACCTTGAGGGGTCTTAATGGAGATAACGGCTCCAATGGCGTCGCGATTGCTCTTTGTGCCGCGCAAACGAAAGGCGATGGACGGAGGCAGGCTCGGCAGCACGTTTTTCAAGACGCGCAGTTGCGGAGCGTTACGGTTTTTGAGAACCACTTCCTGGCGGCCATCGAGGTCGAAATCGGCGACGGCAAAGGAGCGGCCGTCTTCAAGAAAGTCCAGGCCGACGACGCCGGAAATGTCAGAGAATGTGCCATCGCCGTTGTTCGCATAAAAAACATTGCGCTCGTATCCGCTCCAGGTGCCATCGGCGCGGATTAACTCGTTGATTGCGCTCCATCCCTGTTCATAATCGTGCGACGGCTTGGCCTCGTCGGGTGAAAGGGCAATCGTCTGGCGCCAGAAAAAGCTGTTCAGATCGTCGCGCGAAGGGCCGCTGACCATGCCGTTGGTGACGTAGAGATCGGCGAAGCCGTCGTGATCAAAGTCCCAACTGTCACTCGACCAAGCCCAACGACCGATGCCGACGCACGCGGAGACGGTGCGATCCTCGAAGGCGTTCACGCCCTCGCCATCGCCGGGGGCCCCACCTTGCCTGATTCGTCCTCCGTTATGGAACAGCGAATTGCCCATGGCATGTTTGTGGTAGAGCATCCGGATATTGGCAGGAGAATTTTTCCGGAAGGCGTCCTGCATGGTAATGCGTTCACCGGCGGCGGTCCACATATTGGCGACGTAGAGGTCTTCAGCGCCGTCGTTGTCGTAGTCAAACCAGCAGACACCCATTCCGGCGCCGACATCTTCAACGCCCGCCTCGGGAGCAATGTCGGTGAAGGTTCCATCCCCATTGTTTCGATAAAGATTCTTGCGCCCAAAATCATTCACCACGTATAGGTCTGGCCATCCGTCTTGGTTGAAGTCGCTCCAGGCACAACAAAAACTGTAGCGGGTATTGTTCTCACTGAGTTTGGTCTCGGCAGTGACGTCGCGAAACGTGCCATCCCGATTGTTGCGCATCATGAAATTGGGGGGGCCATTTTCGGCGTCGTAATAAGGAGAGGGGTATTTGTACTGATCGGTGCCCTGGTAATAGACGTAGAGGCAGAAGTAGATGTCGAGCCAGCCGTCGCAATCGTAGTCAGCGACGGCGGCCCCGGTGAATGTGCCTTGGGGTGGGCTAGCGAAATGAAATGCGCCGGGCTTCTGACGGAACTTGCCCCCGCCGTCATTGAGGAACAACAAGGGGCCATGGGATCGAACGACGATCAAATCCTGGTGGCCGTCATTGTCGACGTCGACAAAGAGGGCGCAGGCAGTATTTTCGAGGACGCCGACACCTGAGGCCTCCGTGATGTCTTCGAACGTTCCATCTCCGCGATTGCGATAAAGGCGGTTGGGAAGGCCCGCGGGCTGGCACACATAAAGATCGTCCAGTCCGTCGCCATCGAGGTCGCCGATGGAAACTCCGTTGTGTCCGTAGATCTCGATGCCACACGCGCCATCGAGCACGGTACGCCAATAGTCGGATCCATGCAAAAGCTGCGCAGCGTAGGAGGCATTGCCTGCGAGCGCTGGCGCCGTAATGTCGACGTAGCTGGGAACCGTCGAGCGGCTCTGGGTTTCTTCCAAGGGCTGCCAGTTGCGCAGCCGGAATTCTCCTGAAGCCGATCCTTCCCAAAGCAGGTCCCATGATCCCACGAGTTGTTCTCGGTAGAACTCGCGGCCGGTGCCGACAATTTCATAGCGCACACGGGTGCGTAACTGGCCGGGACCCATCGCGGCGGGCATGGCGCTGGCGTCCACGTTCGTCACCTGAAATTCGGAGGTCAGAATTTTCGTGAAGCGACTCAGGGCGGAGAGCAGTTCTTCTAGAAACGCGCTCCGCCCGAGTGAGGGCAGCCGTGAAAATGTATTGCGGCGGACTTCAATCGGCGGGCCGGGCCGCACAATGCGCGATTCCACGGGTTTGAGCGAAACGGAGGAAAAGGCCGACAGAAGAACTCTCTCGACTGAGGCTAAGTTCTGTGGCGATTGGAGCAAGCCCCAATTCCACTGCCCGAGGATCACCGCAATTTGGTCGGCATATTTTTCGGTGACGAAATCGTCTAGGCCCGCCTGCCTTTTGCCGAGCACGGCGTCGAGCGGCAGGGGCGCACGATAGTGCGGGTGAAGGTGGAACTCGCCGCCGCGGGACTGATCCAGTGCCGAAGCGAAACAATAAGTGGGAAAGGCGAGTCTGCCCAGACTCGCTGGAATCAGTGCGACCGAAGCGCCCTGGCAGCAGCGGATCAGAAAATCACGCCGGCGCTGGTCAACGGAGCCGGGAGGGACCGCCTTCTGCATCTCTTGTGGTCGGCTCAGAACGATGTCTCCGCGATGCCCACGTGTGGGCTGAAATTAACATGCGCACACGCGAGCGTCAAGATTCGAGGACATCAGACCATGGCGAAACTTTCGCGGTCCTTGTAGGCAAAATCTCTTCGGGACAACATTTGCTAAAAGCTGCCGATGAGGACGCAAAGCGGGGAGCACTCTGCCTCTGCTATTGCGGTAGCCCCACTTTGCGCACCAACTCCGCGAAGCGCGGGTCCGAATGCAGGGAATCGAGCAGGAAATCAGTCTTCAAGCCTTCCAGTTGGTAGTCGCGCTCTTCGTAAGCGGCGTTGAGCCACCGAAAGACTTCCTCTTTTTCCCCCAATCCTGCGTAGAGATCCGCAATTTCGTAGGCGGAGTAGTACCCCGCTTTCCGCTGCGCTAGGCGGACGTCAATGCCCCTGGTGAGAGCGCCTTTCCAGCCCCCGGAATGAAAGCCCTGTTCGAGAGCATCGGCGAACTGAGAGTCCTTCGGGTCTCCGGCCAGCTGACTGTAGAGTTTGAATTCTTCCACCACTTGCGGGTACATGCCTTTGGCCCAATAGGCGCGGGCTAAACAAAAGTGGGCTCGGGCAAATGTCGGGTTCTCGGTGGCTACTTTTTGGCAGGTAGCGATTGCCTCGTCGTACCGACGTGCCGTGAGTTGGACCAGTCCCACGGTCTGGCTGATGATCGGTGACAAGGGATCAAGCTGGTGGGCGCGATTGATCTCGGCCAGCGATTCCTGCTCCTTGCCGCCAATCCAGCCAAGATCCTGCGCATACCATTGCCGGGCGGTGGCGTCATTGGGATCGAGTTCCAGGGCCTTCTTGTACTCGGATTCTCCCCCGGCGAAATCCCAGTCGTACTCCATGTAGTTGCCGCCGAGAACCGCATGGGGATGAGACAACGT
>JBARBI010000263.1:0-40974 GCA_049792875.1 Candidatus Sulfotelmatobacter sp. | reverse complement strand
ATCACTCTGGTGCGAGACAACGGCCGAATGCTTCCGCTAAGGAAGGTTGCATCGGTTCATAACGCTGCTTTACATCCGGGAGGAAGACAGGATCTTCACCCCATACTCGTGGTTGTGATTTGCGACAACGTCCGCGCCGAGGACGGTCATGTTCTGGAGCGCGAAATTCACACCCGGATGCCCGATGCAAAGATAGTCTATGCGGATCCTCGCGGCGCGCGTGGCATGACGGACGATGTGCTGGAGGCTGTGGATCAGGCGCGGGCAGTAGTGGTCGCCGTATACATCGTACCCTCCGCCGCCAGATCAAGGAAGGTGGGGCGCGGCGAAAAGCATCCAGCCTCGCTCCCAGACTCGACGAGTGCGTTGCTCGACGGGATTCTCGGCCGCGCGCGCGAGAAAACAGCAGTCCTGGCGATGGGAAATCCATACCTGACCGACGATTTCCCGGCCATTCAGAACTACATCTGTACCTTCTCCAATGTGACGGTCTCTGAGATCAGCGCCGTCCGGGCACTGTTTGGGGAAATCCCCATGGCGGGTCAAATGCCGGTCAATCTTGCCAGTGCCCGCGCATCGAGCACGCGAGGCTCGCGACCGCCACAGGTCGCAAACCTAAAACTTCCATAGCGGTATACCAGACATGAGCATTTCAGATTGACCAGGCTTGAGATTTTTATGCGTAACTCAAGATGTGGCGCAGCGGGGTTGAGAACAAGCTGCGCCACTAGAGGAGCCGAGGAGACGTCCGCGGGGAGGGGCTTGGGTTCCGCGATAGTTCCTCAACATCGCCTTACGTTGGAAAAGAATTCTACAAACATCAGAATCCAGTGTCTGTTCAAAATTGCACAGTTGTCGCGCTGCTTGGGGTTAGCGCACGATCAGGGCTGCAGCGGTAACAGTTCGCGTTCCAAGGCTCTGCGATCCCAATTGCCGGTGTCAGCCGCCGCGTCATAGGTACTCTGGAGGAACTCCATCAGGGCTGTTTTCGGAGAGCCGGCGGTGCGCACATCGTCGTACATGAGCAGGAACTCTTTCAGTTGTGGATGGTAGAACGCTGCCTGGGGGCGAACGGATCGCTGCGAGAATCCAGCGGGCTCCGGCGCGGCGTAGGAATAGAAAGCCGGTCCCGGGATATCGCTTCCACCGGGCCAGAACCCAGCGCTGCTGACTTCGTGAGAATAGGCCTCACGGGTGATGGAGTCGGCACCGGGGCGTTCGGGCGCTCTGCGACCGGAGAAGCGCGTCACCGCCAAGTCGAAGCTTCCCCAGAAAAAGTGGACAGGACTGACTTTGCCCAGGAAGCCAGCTCGAAATTCCTGGAGGATCTGATCAACCCATATCAGGATGCGCCAGAATTTGCGCACGGCCTCCGGATCATACGCCGCATGAAGGTGGTCCTGTTCGAACGGAATGGGGTCGGGAATCTCGCAGGGCGTCGTCCAGATGCTCACCGTCACGCCGAGTCCAACCAGGGCATCCATGAACTTCTTGTAGAACTCAGCGACGCTCTGGGGCTTGAGCGCGATTGCGGCCGCGCGACCTTCGCTGGTTTCGATCAGGAGCTTGTTCTCGATGAAATCAAACCGTACTTCGACGGCCCCCTGCGCGTATGGCATCGCCCCAGTAGTCATCCCCCGCGGGGTGACGTAGAAAGGGACGTTCCAAAAATGATTCACCAGGGGACACAATTTGAGCCGAACTTTCCCGACTACCTGCGTCCACATGTGCACAGTGGCGAGAGTGTCCTTCCAGCTCTCGAGCGGCAAAGCCGGTAGCAGATCCTGAGCGTTAACGGTGTTCGGTGACATGGCTCATTCCTTCCTGCCGCACTAATGTACACCGAAACGGCGTTTTGTTTCTCTGCGCTTATTTCTGGTCGCGAATCTTTTTTAGCGCGTCGATGCCATTCTGGTTCTGGGGATTCAGTTCGACGGATTTCTGGTAGTTCTGGATGGCCATCTCTTTTTGTCCCGCCTTCAGAAAGGCCTCTCCCAGGCTGTCGTAAGCGTTCCAGAATTTTGGGTAGTCTTGCACTTCTAATTGGAATATTTGGAGAGCGGCGTTGGTCTGACCGGCGCTAAGGAAGTGATAGCCAAGGCCGATCAGCGTATTTTCGTCGAGCGCGTAGGGCGAAGAGGTTCCTGCCTTTTTGAGTTCCGAGTATCTTGCGATGGCGGCCTGCGAGCCCTTGGCGTTCGCCACTAGCATGAGCAGATCTGCGGCGGAGGCTTGATCGGGGGTGTAGCTCCACGCGTATTCTTTGGCCACGCTTTGGATCAGATAATTCGCGACGCTAATTCCGTTGTCAGAATTAGCCATGATGGCTACGCCTTTGCCGGAATCGGCAAACATGATCAAGATCGCCTGAAAGCCTTCATCGGAGCCGTTGTGGCCGAATTCCTCCGGATTCTTGTGTCCTGCGAGAAAGAAACCCAGGCCTACCTGCTCGATCTGAGGCTTCAGCATTTCGCGCGTCGTGGCCTGGGCGAGCACGTGATTGGCCTTGCCTTGCTTCGAGAGCGCGATTTCGATGCCGAACTTCGCCAAGTCGGTGGCGGTGGTCCACAGGCCGGCCGCGGCCATTTCCGGATAGATATGCCATTTGCCGGGAATGAGTGTACCGTCGGCACGAGTTCCGGTCGCGGCCATGGACGCCCGAGCGGGCGGAAGCGGTTGCTCGTAGGTGCTGTCCGCCATGCCGATTTTGTCGAGGACGGTTTCGCGCATGAACTGCAGGAAGGCCTTGCCGGTTACATCGATCACGACCTGCTGCTCGATGGTGACACCCCCGCCGGAGTAGCGAAATTTCGTTCCAGGAACGAAATCGACACGAATGGGCGCGGTGTTGGCGGGTGGTTCGCCGTTGAAAATCTGGACAAGGGTTGGGATTGGCGAGCCTACCTCATAGCCTGGGAAGCCGTGCACGGTGAGGCCGGCACTGTGACTCAGGATGCGTCGCAACGTGACTTTTTCGTCCTTGGTGAACTCGTTGTCGGGGACTCGCCACGACTTGAGTTTCTGATTCACATTCTCGTCGAGCGAAAGCTTGCCGTGCTCGACCAGGGAGAGCGTGCCGGTTGCGGCTACGGGCTTGCTGATCGATCCTGCTTGAAAGAGAGTGTGGACGGTTACTGGCACATTGGAGCCGGCCTGGGTGACGCCATAGCCCTTGGCCCATGCGATTTTGAAGTTGTCGATGACGGCGACGCTGAGGCCGGGGCATTTGTAAAGCTGCATCAGCTTCTCGACGTTGAGTTGCGACGGAGGCTCGGTGCCACTTAAAGGGATGGGCGGGATGCCGTCTTCTACGCGCTGGATGCGGGCCGCAACCCCAGCGTCTTTGTGGCCGGATTGTGCCCGGGATCGGGCTGGAGCCGGAAGGATCAGAGAAAAGGTAATCACAGAGCACAGAACGAAGCGTGTGGACGAGCGAGATCGCATGGATCCTCCGTCGAGCCGCGTGGCGTCGATTAGTAGTAGTTCCACTTGTGAAAAGACACTCGTATCTGGGCATGCTTTCAGGCGTGCCACATCACCGCGCAGACGACGCCCGGGCTTTTGCCGCTTCCGCGGTTAGCCGAACGCCCCGGCCGCCAAAGCCGTCAGGATCTCAAGCCTCGTGGCGGAATCGCGGAAGAGATACCTTGATAGGAATCGTTGGTCGCAAAACTGCACCATTACCCGCCGCTTGAAACGATAGACGGCGGCCGTGAAGGGATGTTAGCCGAGGACCGGTGGCGCGCTCTAACAGGGGCCGCCTACTTCAAAAGGCCGTAGACCTCGACCTCGCCTCTCGCGCCGAAGTATACGCGCCCGTTGACGACCAGAGGGATGACGAAGCGCGTTGCCTTGGCGGCACGATCGCGTTGGCCGTTCTGCTCGGAGGTGTAGATCGGCTGACCGAGTTTTGCCGCGTCGAAAGCGTAGAGGACTGCGGGCTTATTGTCGGGACCATTCCAGGTCTTGGTGGCGATAGCCCACACGATTCCGTTCTTGTTGCCGTTGGCGGAGACCGACGGCGTGGCGCCGGGGTTGGCAAATTTCATGGCAGAGGTCGCGCTCAGCGTAAGTTGGCCGTTCGTGACGGTATAGGCGTGGAGATAGTCGTCGCTGGCGGCGAAGTACGCGCGACCGTTCCAGTACGCCATCGCGCCGTAGCCGCCTCCTCCCATGCGGACGGTTTGCACGAGATCGTCGCGGTCGCGCTGAAACTTGCCCATCTTGTCGCGGTCAATCACATAAATGGTCGAGTCCTTGGTGGGTTGGAGCAAAAGGTGACGATGTGGACCAGGCTGATCGGGCAGCAGCAGTGGGCCGCTGGATCCGACGTCGGAGTCGGCCTCGCTGATGCGGTCCTGATCATGCGGCGTGAAATAGTCGCGGATGGCGAGCGAAGAACCGTCGAGTTTTAGAACGGAGTCGCCGTAGTCTCGACCGCCCGAGCCCGCGTCAAACGTCCCGTTGCCCGTGGGTACGTAGATGTTGCCCTCGGCATCGGCAGCCGGGCCTGTATCGCTCAGCCAGATGCCGGCTTCGCGGCCGTCGGGATTCACGTTGAGAACGGCCTTCTGCGCTAACCTTTGCGGGTCGTACGCCATCACCCAGCCGTGGTAGGGGTCCACGTCGCAGGATGAGGCCCAGGTGAGATAGAGAGCATCATTGGCGAGCAGGAGCGCGGCTCGCGGATTTTGACGGAGGGCATCGAAGGCGATTTGTCCGTTGGCGATGCCACTGCCCTTGCCAGGCACGGACGCGGAGATGAGCTTGGGTCCGCCGAACTTTTCTACGCCGGTGGTGATCGCCAGGGCATGCAGATGCTGAAAATATTCATCGTCGCCGACGGCGTGGCGGATCTTGGTGCGAGCCAGCACATAGAGCGTACCGGTCTTGAGATCGATTACCGGCGTGGACGTGATGCCGATTTCGGGCCGGATAAACGGACACTGCGCGTCGTCTTCGGACACGGGAACGGTCCCGCGCGCTTTGTCGAGGAAACTGATGTACCACAGCGGAGGATCGCCGGGACGAGTGGCATCGAAGCCGTAGACGCTGTCGTGCTCGGTGGCCACAAAGAGGACGTCATGCTTTCCTTTGCCCGGAATCTCCACGGATGGAAGGAACAACGGCTCTGCGTAGACCGCGCCGTCAACTTTGAACGCGCCCAGCTTGCCGAACTGTTTAGCGTTGACGTTTTGGGGAGTCAGGACTTTTTCGGTAAGCGTTGCGCCCGTGCGGGAGTTGTCGTACTGCGAGGTCGTGACCTGCGCAAACGCAGCGGTCGCGATGAAGGCGAGCGTAACGACCACACTACAGATTGTGAGCGGCTTCATGGAATCTCCGCTATTGCTTGGCGGCCGGCGCCTCCGCGGGTTTGACGAAAAGCGAGGGATCAAGCGCCGGATTGAGTTCGATCTTCTTGAATTCGGCGGTGCTGGTCTCTTTGCCGTCCTGCTTGTTCTGATGCTTGTAAGGCATGGTCAGGCCGTCGGCGGTGCGCCAGTCCGCCAGATTCGTCTCGCCCTCGAAGGGGCCGGATTGTCCCATGGCCTGGTATTTTTCGCGGAGAATGTAGCCGGTTTTGGGATCGATGTACCAGCGGACCCAGGGGACGGCGCCGCCGATGTCGAGGATGGCGGCGTCCACATCGCCAATTTTCTCGGTGCCCGCGGCTGTGAAGGTGAACGATGGATCGTCGGCGTGCTGGGCGACGTAGACGAGATCGTGGTGAAGTTGCGAGAGCATTTCGTTCTTCTGCGCGGGAGGCATGCTGCGTGTGCCCATGCCCGCCATTGACATGAAGGCGGCATCGGGTGATGCCACGATGGTAAGCGTGCCCTGCGGCGTCTGCACGTCAACATGCATGCGGTCTGGAAATCCCAGAAATACGTCGACGGGAGCAGGCGGGCCGCCGGAGTCGCTCTCTGCAATGTTCACGTGCATGGAATTGATGGATTGGAGCTTGGGCAGGCCGCCCATGGCGGCAGCGACCTTTGCGGCCAGGGCCTTGCCTTCGGGATTTGAGGCGGCGGGTTTGTCTTTGCCTTCTTCTTTGGCGGCGGGAGGAGACGGAATCGCGATGTCGATTTCCTTCACCGGGCCGAGCGACGAGAGCGGCTTGTCAAATTCCTTGCTGTTGCCGACGACCAGCACCGCCAGTTGATCGCGGTGCATATACTTGGCAGCCACGCGGTTCACGTCGGCTGTGGTGACCTTCTTGATCTCCGCCTGATACTTGTCGAGCCAGTCGGGCGGATATCCGTAATATTCGTAGGTCATGCGCTCGCCGAGGATTTTGTCGGGCGAGTCGAGACGGAAGATGAAGGCGTTGAGAATGGCGTCCTTGGCGCGCTGGATTTCGTCGTCGGTAATCGGTTGCTTCGCCAGATTGTCGATGTCTTCGCCGGCAGCCTGAATCGCCTCGATCGTGCTCTGGCTCTTGGTGCCCATTGCCACCTGCAGAATGCCGGGATGGCCGAAGTTGGCGCCAATGCCGCCGCCAACGCTGTAGGCGAGCCCGCGCTTGGTGCGGATGTCGTTGAACAGCCGCGAGGTGAAGCCGCCGCCGAAGGCTTCATTGAACACGCTGATGGCGTAATAGTCGGGATTGTCGCGCGTGGTGCCGAGCCCGACCATGTGGATGGTGCTTTGATTGACGTCGTCTTTCGAGACAAAATAGTAGCCGGGACGCGCAGGTGAGTACTTGATTTCATTTTTGGGGACCACTGGGCCCTTTGGCCAAGAGTCGAATGCCGCGCGCAGCCTCGTTTCCATGGCCACGGAGTCGAAATCGCCACTGATCCCGAGAATGATGTTGTTGGGGTGAGCGTACTTGCCGTGCCAGTCAATCAAATCCTGACGAGTGATGGCGGCGATGGTGGCGTATTCGGGTACAACGGCGTAGGGATTGTCGGGGCCATAGGCAAGCTTGACGGATTCGCGGTGGGCGATTTCGCCGACCTGATCGTTGCGCCGCGAGATGCCGTCGTTCTCTTCTTTCTGAGCGATGTCGATCTTGTCGGCGCGGAACTCGGGATTGCGCAGCACGTCCACGAAGGCCTTAAAGACGTCGTCGAGATCGCCCTTCAGGCACGAAAAGCTGATCGTGGTGGAGTCGGGACCGCCGCCGGTTTCCACTTTGGCGGCGCGGACTTCCAGGAAGTCGTCGAGTTGATCGCCGGTCTGGGTTTTGGTGCCGCCAGTGCGCCAGACCTCGCTATAGATATCGACCAGGCCGACCTTGGCGACAGGTTCGTTGACTGAACCACCGCGGATGCGCGCCGTCCCGTCGATCAGGGGCAGTTCGTGATCTTCCTGGAGGAAGATCACCATGCCGTTCGAAAGTTCCACGCGCTTGGGCTGCGTTGGCTTGAAGGCAGGCAAGGGGGGGATGGGTACCTGCTGCCAACTTGTGGCCTGCGCCACGGCCTTGGGGGTTGTTATGAAGATTGTGGCGGTAGCCAGCATCACGAGAAGAAGGGTCTTCCTCATTGCGCACCTCCCGGATCGGCGGAGTCATTGGAAGGTGGGTCACCTCCGCCCGGTGCGCTGCCGCCCCCTGCGGTTTCGATCACGCCCACGGTGCGGTTGGTATCGACAAAAGTCTCGTTCGCGATGCGCCGAATATCGGCCTTGGTGACCTGGTCAATACGGTCTACGGAACGGAACAACTCGCGCCAATCGCCGTAGCGAGTCTGGTAGGTCGCCAGCTGCGTGGCCAGGCCCTGGTTGTCGGCGAGACCGCGGATCAGGTTCGCTTTGGCGCGCGTCTTGATCATTTTCAATTCGTCATCGGTGATGTCTTCTTTCTTGAGTTTGTCGATTTCCACGTGGATGGCATCGGCCACTTCCTGCGTGCTGTGTCCGGGAAGCGGAAAGGCGTAGAAGGCGAACAGATGCGGATACTTGGTGCCGGGCATGCCACTGAATCCCGCGGAGAACGAGGCGATCTTCTTGTCGCGGACCAGGGAGCGGTAGAGACGCGAAGTGCGTCCTTCCGACATCAAGTCGGTGATGGCGTCGAAGACGGCGTCGTCTTTGCTGCGGTAGTCCGGGCGGTGGTAACCCTCTAGGTAAAGCGGTTGCGCGCGATCTTTCAGGACGACCCTGCGCTCTGAGTTTTGCGGAGGCTCGGTCGTGGTGATCTCGTCGGGCTGAGGACGGGCGGGCAGGCGGCCGAAATATTTCTCGAGGATCGGCAGGACCTGGGCAGCCGTCACATCGCCGGCGACGGCGACCACCATGTTGGAGGGAACGTAATACTTGTCAAAAAACTTCTGGGCGTCTGTGGCGGAGAATGAGTTCAGGTCGGCCATCCAGCCTACCGTTGGCCGGTGATAGGGATGCGCCGCAAACGCGGCCTCGGTGAACTGCTCGATGAGACGCCCGGTGGGGTTGCTGTCCGTGCGCAGGCGGCGTTCTTCGATGACGACATTGCGCTCTTTGTAAAACTCGCGCATCACGGGATGCAGGAAGCGCTCGGATTCGAGGTAAGCCCACAATTCCAGGCGATTTTCCGGGAGTGAATAGTGATATTCGGTCTCGTCGTAGCTGGTGGAGGCGTTCATATCCTCGCCGCCGTTCTGCTCGATGAGTTTGCCGAAGGCGTTGCCGACGACGTACTTGTCGGCAACGGCGATGGCGTCTTTCCATGCCTTCTCGAGTTGCTTCAACTTCGCTTCATCCCGACCCACGGTCTTGTCGCGTTCGGCGATGTAAGCGGCGTAGGCAACCTCGACCTTTTCCAGGGCCGGCTTTTCGGCCGCATAGTCCGTCGTGCCGATTTTGTCGGTGCCCTTGAATGCCATGTGCTCGAACATGTGGGCGAGGCCGGTGGCTCCCATGGGATCTTGCGCGGAACCGGCATCTACCAAGGTGAAGAAGGAGAACACAGGGGCCCCGGGCCGTTCGCAGATCATGAGGGTGAGGCCGTTGGGCAGCGTCTTGACCGTGATGCGCTTTTCGAAGGACGCAACGTCTTGCCCCAGGGCACCGACCGAGAGCAGGAACAGGATAAGGGCGGTTTTCACAACACTGTGTTTCATCGGACCTCCGACGGTTGGGCGAGCCTCTTCGTCGATATGCATGTATTGGACGGGCCAGCGGGGCAGAAGTTTGAAAGTACGTGGGGGGGAGGGGGGTTGTCAAACCCGGTTGCGGGCAGATGGATCAGTTGGACGGCCCTAACGAGCAGGCTGTCGAGCTTCGCTCGACGGACAGCCGAAGGCGGCTGTCCCCACATTTTGCGCGCGTTGGGTTTTCAGGCACAATGGCGGGCGGAGATCATGTGACTGATTCGGCCGTCGACATTCAGGGCAGGCATCTCAAGCTGTCGAACCTGGAGAAGGTGCTGTATCCCGCCACGGGCTTTACCAAGCAGCAGGTGATCGACTATTACGCCCGGATCGCGCCCGCGATCATTCCACACCTGGCGGGGCGCGCGCTGACTCGCAAACGGTATCCCGACGGCGTGGACGGCGAACCGTTCTTTGAAAAGAACGCCCCCATGCACAAGCCGGAGTGGGTGAAGACGGCGCCGATCTGGAGCGGGCGCAACCGGCGCACCATACATTACGTTCTGGCCGATGATCTGGCCACGCTGGTGTGGTTGGCAAATCTGGCGGCGCTCGAACTGCATCCGTCGCTGGCGCTGGCGAAAGACATTACGTGTCCGACGGAGATGGTGTTCGACCTCGATCCCGGGACGCCGGCGAACATCGTGCAATGCTGCCAGGTAGGGCTGTGGCTGCGCGAGATATTTGAGCATTTCGGGCTGCAGAGTTTTCCGAAGACGTCGGGGTCGAAAGGATTGCAGATTTACGTTCCGCTCAACACCCCAACCACCTACGACGCGACCAAGTTGTTCTCGCACGCGCTGGCGCAACTGTTGGAGCACGATCACAGGGACCTGGTACTTTCGGAGATGAGCAAACAGGCCCGCACCGGCAAAGTGTTTGTCGATTGGAGTCAGAATGATGAGCACAAGACGACGGTGGCCGTGTATTCCCTGCGGGCGCGGGAGCATCCCACGGTTTCGACACCAGTGACCTGGGACGAGGTTGAGCGCGCGTTCAAGAAGAAGGACGCGGGGCTGCTGGTGTTCGAAGCGCCGCAGGTGGTTTCGCGCTTCGAGAAAATGGGCGACCTGTTTGAGCCGGTGCTCGAATTGAAGCAGCGGTTGCCCGATCTCAAAGGGGTGGCGGCGCAACCGGAGCGCATCGAGATTGCGGCCGAGGCCGAGGTTGATCCGCCGGCTCGGAAGGTGGGGCGCGAGAAGAAGCCTGCGTCCAAGAGTGGGGTTGGGAAGAAACGGGGCAAGGTATAATCACGAGCTTGCCGCTTCGTGAAACTTTTAAAATCCCCATCCTAGCCGCAAAGAACGCGGCTAGGATGGGGCACCTGGCGTAGGTCAGTGGCGCTGCCTCGCGGGCAGGAGTGCCCGCGCCGCACGAGACTTTATGGCGCAACTTTTTGTTGGAACTTCGGGATGGGCTTATCCGAGCTGGAAGCCGGATTTTTATCCGGACAAGCTGGCGCAGAAGAAATTCCTGAGCCACTACGCTACGCAGATGAACACTGTCGAAGTGAATTTTACGTTCCGGCAGCTAGTCAAAGAAACGACGATCCAGAAGTGGCTGCAAGACACGCCCGCGCATTTCCGTTTCGGCGTCAAGGCGCACCAGGTCATCACGCACATCAAGCGGCTCAAAGGGACGGAGGACTTTGTGCCGAGATTTCTGACGACCATTGAACCGCTGGCCGCCGCGCGCAAGTTGGGACCGGTACTGTTTCAACTTCCCCCGAATCTCAAGGCAGATCTGGCCTTGCTGACGGATTTTCTAGCGATCTTGCCGCGCACCGTGCCGGCGGCGTTTGAATTTCGCCATGCTTCGTGGTTCGCTGACTCGACCTGGGATCTGCTGAAGTCGAACGACGTGGCGCTATGCGTGGCCGAGACCGAGACGATGACCACTCCCGAGGTCGCGACTGCCGCTTTCGTGTATTACCGCTTTCGCAAGCCGAGCTATACCGGGGACGAAAGGCGCTCGATGATTGCCCGCATTGGGCAACACGTCGCCGCGGGACGCGATGTGTTTGCTTACTTCAAACATGAAGAGACGCCGGAGGGTGCACTGTACGCTGTGGAACTGCTGCGGGAGGTGAGTGGCGGGGAGGGAGCTTGATCCATCGTGGCAGGGCGGCTTGGCTCGCCGGGGCTGCGCTTTTCTTCGTGCTCGGTACGGGATGGGCCCAAAACCTGCGCACGGTCCATGTCTTCGTGGCGCTGGCTGACAATCAGCACCAGGGGATTATTCCGGTCCCGCCGAAACTTGGAAACGGGGAGGACGCTGAGCGCAATCTTTACTGGGGATCCGCTTACGGAGTGAAAACGTTCTTCACTCGCTCGGCGGACTGGGAACGGATCCTCTGCACCGAGCGCCCCAAGGCGGAGGTCATTGAACGCTGTGTGTTCAAGCACCGTATCGCGAATGTGTATCTGACAGCCGACGCGTATCGCGGCATCGAAATCCGGCAGGCGATTCTGGACTTTCTGGATTCCGCAGCTGGGGAAGGCGCGGAGGCACTCAGCCTTCCGGTTGCATCCGGCGGGCAAGAGCGGCCAATTCGCGGGGGCGCGAACCTTGTGGCTTATATTGGCCACGATGGGTTGATGGATTTTTCATTGCCGCAGTTTCCCCGCAAGAAGAACGACGTTCATCGCGATGCGATCGTGCTGGCCTACGCGAGTAAACAGTTCTTTGCTGAACCGGTGCGAGCTTCAGGCGCGTATCCCCTGCTGTGGACGACAGGGCTGATGGCTCCCGAGGCTTACACGCTGAAAAGCGCGCTGGACGGCTGGATTGCGGGCGAGGACAACGAACAGATTCGCGATCGGGCGGCCGGCGCCTATGACAAATATCAGAAGTGCGGGTTTCATGCGGCGCACCGGTTGCTGACGAGCGGCTGGTGAGTGGCAAAAGAGGCGTAGCAAACTGCGTCTCTACGAGATGATCCCGTCAGCACCCTCTCCATCACTTTTCCTGGTGTCCGATAACTGTCACAATGAATACCTTCTGTCATGGCTTCTGAAACCAACTCAGGCGTGCTATCTGGCTTTCTCGACTACCTGCGCATCGAGAAGGGGCTGGCGGCGAATTCGATCAGCGCTTATACGACCGACATACTCCAGTTTTCCGAGTTTCTGGAGAAACGGAGGCGACTGCTGCTAACGGCTCGACGGAGCGATGTGCGTGAGTTTCTGGAGCAGCTTTTCTCGCATCAAGTTGACGGGCGCAGCGTGGGGCGGAAGCTTTCGGCGCTCCGTCATCTTTACCGCTACCTGCTGCTCGACAAAAGAATCGAGCACGATCCGACGCTGAATATTGAATCACCCCGGCAGTGGAAGGTTTTGCCCAAGTCGCTGGCGCACGATGAAGTCGAATCGACGCTGGCGGCTCCCGCTAAGCACTTGGCGAATGCGAAGCGCAATTCGAAAGATGGGGAAGCATTGGCGGCTCGCGACGGGGCCATGCTGGAGTTGTTATACGCGGGAGCTCTGCGGGTGTCGGAGATGGTGAACGCTGCGCTTGAGGATTTGAAGCTGGAATCGGGATACATGCTGGTGCGCGGAAAAGGCGACAAGGAACGCATCGTGCCGCTGGGTAGGCCGGCGCAGGACGCGCTGTCGAAGTACCTGGCACAAGGGCGCCCGGAACTGGCGGGCATGGCAGCGTCCAAGCTGGCGAAGAATGCGGCGCGGCCGTCCGCGATCACGATGAAGAATTCGCCTCTGTTGTTTATCGCGCGGGGTGGCCGCAGGCTCACGCGACAGCGAGTGTGGCAGATGGTAGTGGCGGCGTCGGCCGCTTCCGGTCGGCATGCGTCACCGCACATGCTGCGGCACTCGTGTGCCACGCACATGGTGGAAAACGGGGCAGACCTGCGCACGGTGCAGACCATTCTGGGTCACTCGGACATTTCGACGACGCAGGTGTACACGCACCTGGCGCTGGATCGGCTGCGGACTGTGTATCAGAAGCATCATCCGAGGGCGAAAGCGAAGTAAATCGGCATGGCGAAAACCAGCACCATCGTCGAGAAAGCTGTGGCCGACTTCCTCCGCCACCTGAGGGAGCGGAATGCGTCGCCGCACACCATCAAGGCTTACAAAGGCGACCTGGCGAATTTTTCTGCGTACGCCGGTTCCCGTGGATGGAAATCGATCGATCACATTGCAATTCGCGGATTTCTCTCCCAACTTTACGAAAAGGGACTAGGGAAGACTTCCGTGGCACGGTCGCTTGCAGCGGTTCGATCGCTGTATCGCTGGCTGGGGCAGGAGGGCGAGGTCGAACAAAATCCCGCCAAACTCGTGGCTACGCCGAGGCTGCCGAAGAAGCTTCCGCGCGTTCCAACCATCGAAGAGATGAACTCCGTGCTCGATGGGCAAATGCCTCAGACGGCAGCGTTTCCCGAGCGCGACCGGCTCATGCTCGAACTGCTCTATGGATGCGGCATCCGCAACTCGGAGCTCACCGGTATCAACCTCGACGATATTCGGTTGAGCGCGGAGGCCATCCTGATTCGCGGGAAAGGGAAGAAGGAGCGCTATGTTCCGTTTGGCGACTCGGTGAAGAGTGCGCTGGCGGCCTATCTTCCCGCCCGGCAGGCGATGCTGTCGGAAACACGCAAGACCACGGCAGCACTCCTCATCAACCAGCGCGGCGGTCGCCTGACCACCCGCAGCGTGGGCCGCATCATCAAAAAGATTGCCGTAGCGAAGGGGCTTTCACCGGACGTGCATCCTCACACCTTGCGGCATGCCTTTGGAACCCACATGTTGGAAGAGGGCGCCGACCTGCGCGCCATTCAAGAACTGCTGGGTCACGAGCGCCTCGCCACAACGCAGCGCTACACGCAACTCTCGATGAAGCATGTGTTGCAGGTCTACGATCAGACGCATCCCCGGGCGAAGTAGCCTGCCCTCCGTCCCCGATTACTTCCGTAATTTTGGTTTCTGAGACTGAAATTCGAAAATGCTAAGAACGGGAAAGCTTAGGACCGGAAGCCCCTGTGATTCGGCTTCAGGTTCGGTACCTCTGACCCCCGGGAGGCACTGTGCGTAAGATCAATCCGGAACTCTGGCTCGTGCTGTTTCTTGTCGTCATTGCTGCGGTCTTGAATTTTCTGGTTGCGTCGCAGCGGATGGCGCTCGTTTTCTATTTTCTTCCGACCCTCTATTCCGCCTATCACTTTGGCCGCCGGCACGCCACGCTCACCGCGGTTGCCAGCGTGGTGCTGGTGGTCTTGCTGGCGTATACGAATCCGGCGATCTTTACCCGCCGCGTAGAGCTGCCTTTTGACGGCCGCTGGTTTGACCTCACGCTGTGGGGCGGAGTCCTGATGATCGCGGGCTACGCTACGGGAACGCTCTACGAGCGGAACCAGAAAATGCTCCACGATATGGAGGAAGGCTATGACGGGATGCTGGTGATCCTGCAGAATTTTCTAGCCAACCAGAAGTATAGCGAGGCGCACGCCTACCGCCTTTCGATGTGTGCTACCAAGATTGCGGAAGCAGTCGGGCTGGACGCAGGAAGCGTGGAAGACATTCGTACGGCGGCCCTGTTGTTCAATATGAAGGATCTGGGAATCACCAATGAAGTTCTGCTCAAGGCGGCGCAGGTGTCCCATGAAGAACTGCAGCAGGCGGTGCAGAATCGCGGTAGGGGGCTGTCGAAGGGCGGCGCGATGAGCGGGTCGTTGCGGCGGGCGATCCCGATTTTTCTTTCGGAGCGGCAGTTGCGGCAAGACGGCGGCAAGCCCGATGCCGCGTCTCTGGAAGTGCAGATTCTCGTGCTCGCTGAAGAATATGACGCTTTGACCAGCGGGCAAAGGAGCGCCACGATGTCGCCTTCGCAGGCCGGGCAGGAAGTAATCCGGCGTGCGGGAGACCGCTATGATTCGCTGGTGGTGAACGGTTTCACCAAGGCCTTCGGGGGACAGGCTACGGGGGCTGGCGCGTGAGTCGTTCCATCAGTGGGACTTGCGGAGTTCCTCCCACATCTGGACGATCCGTGCTTTCAAGCCGGCAGTGAACGTTTCGTAAGCGTCTTCGGACGCCTCGGACTCCGCGGGCGGCAGCATGGGGTCGCCGAAAACCATCTTCAGCGGCGTGAAACCACGGAATGCCTGGTTGCGCGGCCAGGCCGCGTAAAAGCCTTCAATCGCCACGGGAACGATCGGCACTTGCAATTGAATTGAAAGGATCGCTGCGCCCTTCTTGAAGATTCTGGGATTCCCGTCGATCGAGCGCTCACCCTCGGGATAGAGAATCAGCACCATGCCGTGTCTCAAACCGAACGCGCCGGCCCGCATGGCAGGCACTAAGTTCGCGTCCGGATCGACAACCACGACCTTGATGGAACGCGCCAGTGTGCGCATGATTCCCTCGCCGAAGATATCGCTCGTGCCTACCGCAAAAGCTCGGAAAAAAACGTCGGACGGCAGCACACTCGCCAGGATCAGTGGATCAAGATAGCTCTGGTGGTTCGACGAGATGATGTACGGCCCACTCGCAGGGAGCTTCTCGAGTCCACTCACCTTCAAATGAAAGCGGTCCCGGGCGATCATTTGCATCAGCCTCGTCAGCAGGAACCAGAACGTGTCGGTGACCCGGTTGGGATGGGCCAGGGCAAGCACATCAGGGTCGTCGGGATCTTCGGCCAGAATGGACTTCCATCCCGCCAAGGTGGCGCGGGTTCCGGGACTACCAGCGCCGCTGGCTGCGCTCTGCAGGACAGCGTCCACCAGGTCGCGGACGGTGTAGATCTCAGTCAGTTGGGATTCTTCGACGTTGCCGCCGAGTTCCTCTTCGAGGCGGCTGAGGAGTTCGACCCGCTGCATGGAGTCGAGGCCGAGGTCGAGTTCCAGGTTGAGCGTGGGTCGCAGGGTCGACGGGGCTGAGCGCGCGATTTCGCGAACGATTTTCAGTCCGCGCTGGACGTCCGGTTGATCGAGCCAGGCAGTTTCGTCCGCGGTCAGCGGTTTCTCTGCGGGGAGTTCCGAATCGTCCGCGAGCTTTTTCGACTGATTGGCTTTTACCCGCTTCTCGACTTCGAATCGCTTGATCTTGCGGGTGGTGGTCCGGGGCAGATCGTCTTGCCAGATTTCGTAGCTGCCGATGCGCTTGGTGGAAGCAATCGCGGGCGACAGTCCTTCAATATCGAAGCGGATTGCTTCCTTCGCATTGACGATTTTCCGTTGCCGAAGAACATCGAAGTTGGGGACGATCACGGCGTGCAGGCGGTCGCCGCCCTCGCCAGGCTTGCCCTCGAGTCCCATCACGGCGATTTCCTTGATGAACGACGACTTCAGGTAGTGTGCTTCGACCTCCTCGGGATAGACGTTTTTGCCATTGCTCAGAACGATCACTTCTTTCTTTCGCCCGGTGAGGAAAAGGTGGCCATGCGAGTCGAAGTAGCCAAGGTCGCCGGTGAGAAACCATCCATCGCGGAGGACCGCGGCCGTGGCATCGGGACGGTTCCAGTAGCCTTTCATCACGACCGGGCCACGCAGGGCGACCTCGCCGACCGCCGGGCCTTCTTCCTGCGGTTGCGGGTCGACGATCTTCCCTTCGACGCCCTTCATTGCCTTGCCGACGGAGCCGATCTCGTTATCGTCGGGCGAGTTCGCGAAAACGGCCGCAGTCGTTTCCGTCAAGCCGTAAGCCTGTAACACGTCGATGCCGAGATCGTGGAAATCGCGCGCAATCGCGGGATCGAAGCGCGACCCTCCCGTAACCAGGTACCGCATTCTTGGCCCCAGCGTCTGGTGTACTTTGCTGAACAAGATGGGGCCTGCGTTGATTCCAACCTTGCGCAAGAGGCGGTTGACCGCAACCATCCCGGCGAAAACCTTCTGCGTAATTGCGCCCCGTTTCGCGATTTCCTGAAACAGGCGCTCGTGAATCAAGTAGAAGAATTGCGGCACGACCGCGAACGCTGTGATCTTGCGTTCGCTCAGGGCGCGGAGAAGTTCTGTAGTATTCAGCGTCTCCAGATACACGACCCGCGAGCCATTGACCAGCGGGAGCAGCAGATTGGCCATCTGCGCCAGGACGTGAAACAGGGGCAGAACGCCCAGCAGCGCGTCCGACGGACCAAGATCGACCCAGTCGAGCACCGCCGCCACTTCGCCTAGAAAATTGGCATGCGTCAGCATTACTCCTTTTGGGTCGGCGGTTGTACCGGAGGTATAGAGCAGGGAGGCGAGGTCGCTGTCGTTGGCGGGCGCGGTTTTGAACTTGCCCGGACCGTTGTCGAAGATCGTGGGTAGAGTTCCCAGCCAGAGGTCAGCGATCGAATGTTCTTTCATGCGGTCCGGGTCCATCAGGATGAGGCCCAGATTTAACTCGCCGACCGCCGGGCGCGCGACGGGAAGATGTCGCGCATCACAGAAGACGGCTGACGTGCCGCTGTCTTTCAGAAGCTTGGCGACTTGATCGTCATGCAGGGCGGTATCGAGGGGAACGGCAACGCAACCCGAGGCGATGATTCCCAAATACGCCGCGACCCAGCGCGGATGATTGTCGGCCAGAATCGCAAGCCGTGATCCGGGGGAGAATCCGTTTTCCATGATCCACCGGCCCACGGATTCGGCCATGCGGCGAAGTTCGGCGTAGGTGCAACTTTCGAGGTGATCGTGGCTCTGGAGTTCCAGCGCGACATTGTCGGGCCAGCGCTGAGAGCATTCCACAAAGCGGTCGTAGAAAGTGGGCATTCGTCGTGGCGAATATACACGAAAAGCGCGCGGGTCCGGAGTGTGAGTGGAGGTACGATCGGGGCTTTTCGAAGATTCTGGCGATCGACAGAGACGCCAGGTGCCGCGCGTCGGGTCAGGGTTTCTTGGGTGGTTGCAGTTTTTCGGCCTCCGCGATCGCTTTGCGAAATTCTTCCACCGCCGAAACCCTGGGCGCGCGCAGACAATCCTTGGCAACGTAGCGCCAGACCGGCGTTGAATCCAGGGGATATTGCACGCCGCCGCGATACACTTCGAACGTGTCTTCGGCTGGGCCGATTTCATTGCTGATGTGCGGACCATTTTGCGGAGCCACACCTGGATCGGTGAGCGGAGGGGGATGGCCCTGCTGCGCGCCGACTCGAATGCCGCCGTCCACGGGTTGCATGACCCCGCCGCGACTATCCGTCGGGCCGCCCTTGACGGTGGGTTGCACCATCTTGCCGCTGCCGGTCCGGACGGCGATCACCAGATCGGTTTCCTGCCCGTCCAACACCGGTTGCAGCCGGCCCCATTCCAGCAGGGCCTTCTCCACATTCTCGCGGGCGGTGGTGTTTGCCATGGGCTGATCGAGGGGTTCTCCAGCATCCGGGCTTACTACTACTAAGACCCTGGTGGCTCGCAAAACGTAGTCTGGCAGGGAAGGTTTCTTCTTGTCCTTTGCGTTTGCCGGAAGGACCAGCAGCGCGGCTAGAAGTCCGAGCAAACAAAGGCGTGCAGTCATGGGAGGCTCCGTGACCAGCGACTGACGCCACCATTATACTGAAGGTATGGGATCCGTGGTTCGTCGCGGACTGCGCTCGCATCCAATGTGCTAGGCTTTAAAGGTAATTCGGGCGTGCTGCCCTCTGAAGGAATTCCGGTTGATTAACCAGCTATTAGGCAAGGTTTTTGGGACCAAGAACGAGCGCGTGATCAAAGCGCTGATGCCGAAGGTCCAGGCGATTAACGCGCTTGAGCCGGAGATGCAAAAGCTCACGGACGCAGAACTGCGCGGCAAGACGGACGAATTCCGGCAACGCATTCAGGATCGGCTGAGCCGTGTCACGAAGAGTCCTCAAACCCAGACGCCCGAACCGGGAGGCGAGGGCGAGCCTGATTTCGACGAGCAGAAAGAGTTCGAAAAACGGGAGTATGAAGCTCTGCAGGAAGTCCTCGACGAGATTCTGGCGGAGGCCTTCGCCGTGGTTCGGGAGGCCGGACGCCGCGTGCTCAACATGCGCCACTTCGACGTGCAGTTGATCGGCGGCATGGTCCAGCACCAGGGAACAATTTCGGAGATGAAAACCGGCGAAGGTAAAACGCTGGTCGCCACTCTTCCGGTGTATCTCAACGCGCTCAGCGGGCGGGGCGTGCACGTTGTGACCGTCAACGACTACCTTGCAAAGCGCGACTCAGAGTGGATGGGGAGGCTGTACCGGTTCCTGGGCCTGACGGTGGGCGTGATCGTGCACGATCTGGACGACGAGGAGCGGCGTGCCGCCTATGCCGCCGACGTCACTTACGGCACCAACAACGAGTTCGGCTTCGATTACCTGCGCGACAACATGAAGTTCGACATCAAGGATTGCGTGCAGCGTGGTCACAACTTCGCGATCGTCGACGAAGTCGATTCCATCCTGATTGACGAAGCCCGTACACCGCTGATTATTTCCGGCGCCAGCGAGGAATCGACCGACAAGTATTACAAGGTGAACCGCATTATCCCCAAGCTGGAAAAGGGGGAAGAACTCGAAGTCGCGCCCGGGGAACCGGCGCAACTCACCGGTGACTTCGTGGTGGACGAAAAGCACCGCAACATTACCGTAAGCGATGAAGGCTGGGTGAAGGTCGAAGGACTGCTCGGCATTGGAAACATTGCCGACCCGGAGAACTGGCCACTCAAGCATCACGTCGAGACCGCGATCAAAGCGCACGCGCTCTACCGTAGGGACGTGGAATACGTCATTAAGGATGGGGAAGTCATCATCGTCGACGAATTTACCGGACGCATGATGCCGGGGCGGCGCTGGTCCGACGGTCTGCACCAGGCGATTGAAGCCAAGGAAGGCGTGAAGATCGAGCGCGAGAACCAGACGCTGGCGACCATTACGTTCCAGAATTATTTCCGCATGTTCAAGAAACTGGCCGGCATGACCGGTACGGCGGAAACGGAAGCAGCCGAGTTCGACAAGATCTACAAGCTGGAAGTGGTGGTGATTCCGACCAATAAACAGATGCTGCGGCTGGAGCACCCCGACGTCGTCTACCGCACGGAAAAAGAGAAATACTTCGCGGCCGCGGATGAAATCGAGCAACTCCACGCCAAGGGTCAGCCTGTGCTTGTGGGCACCACCTCGATCGAGAAATCTGAGCGGCTCTCTGAATTGCTGAAGAAAAAAGGCCTGAAAGAGCACGTCGTGCTGAACGCCAAGTTCCATGAGCGCGAGGCCGAGATCGTTGCCCAGGCAGGCCGTAAGGGCAGGATCACGATCGCGACCAACATGGCCGGCCGCGGTACCGACATCCTGCTGGGCGGCAATCCGGAGTTCATGGCGAAGCAGGAACTGGTGAAGAAGGGAATCGCGCAGCAGTTGCGCGTCGCCCAGGGCAAGATCGAAGGGCCGCAGGAAGATGGAGAGACATCCATCTTCTATTACAACGGGAACGAGTACACGGTCCCGACCGACAAGTGGACTGAGGCGCTGGCCCGCTACAAGGCGCAGACCGACATCGAGCACGACGAAGTGACTGCGGTTGGCGGGCTGCACATTCTAGGGACCGAGCGGCATGAGTCGCGGCGCATTGATAACCAGTTGCGCGGGCGTGCCGGACGCCAGGGCGACCCGGGATCTTCGCGCTTCTACCTCGCGCTCGAAGATGACCTGATGCGCATCTTCGCCAAAGAGTGGGTCTCGACCCTGCTCCAACGATTGGGCATGGAAGAAGGCGTGCCCATTGAGTCCAAAATGATTACCCGCCGGATCGAAACGGCGCAGAAAGCAGTGGAAGGACAGCACTTCGAATCGCGCAAACACCTGCTCGAGTACGACGACGTGATGAACAAGCAGCGTGAGGCGGTGTATGGCTTACGGCGCCGCCTGCTGGAAGGGACCGATCAGAAAGATCTCATTCTCGAAGACTATGTTTCGGCCATTCTCGGCGAGTTGCTGGAGCAGTACTGTCCGGCCAAGGCTCACGCCGCGGATTGGAACGTCAAGGGGCTGAAAGATGCGATCTTTACCCGATTCGGTGTCGATTTCCTTGCCGAGGGCGTGAAGGCCGATACGCTGAACCGGCAGGAACTCGGGGACGCAATTTTCGAGAAGCTAAAAGAGCGGTACGACGCGAAAGAGAAACTCATTGGGCCCGAGGCGATGCGCCATCACGAGCGCATGATCATGCTCAGCGTGATCGATCAGCAATGGAAAGATCACCTGCTCAGCATGGACCACCTGAAGGAGGGGATCGGGCTGCGCGGGTACGGGCAGCACGATCCGCTGGTGGAGTATAAGAAAGAATCGTTCGACATGTTCGAAGCGATGATGCAGCGCTTCCAGGAAGACACGGTCCGCTATCTGTACCTGATGCAGATATTGGAGCGGCAGCCGGATGCTGGGGCGGGCGGGCCGCCGCCCACGACGCCCGGTGGGCAAGGGCCCGAACCGGTTCCGGCTGAGCATACGGGAGATGGCAACGGAAGGCGACCGTCGCGCATGGTGTCCACGTCCGCCGACGAACTGGAAGAAGCCTTCATGCGCCGCAAGCGTCGCGAACTGGAACAGGCACGCATGGCCGGCGCCGGCGACGCGCAGCCGGTGCAGCAGGTCGTCCGGGGGCAGGAAAAAGTTGGGCGGAACGATCCTTGCCCCTGCGGGTCGGGCAAGAAATACAAGAAGTGCCACGGGGCGTGATTCGGGATTATTCTTTGACGGCGTTAAAAGTCATTTCCTTGGCTGCGCTGCCCGTCTGTTGCTTCCAGTCGAAAAACAGCGTCGCGTAGTTCTTGGTGATGTATTCCTCACGATTTACTCCTAACTTCTTCGCGGTTGCCTCAATCCAGCGCGGTCGGCCTTCAATTTCGCAGAAACTACCGATCGGCGTTTCGTCCACCACCACCTTGCCTTTGCCGTCAGTCCACTCTGCACGAAGTTTTTCGTAGCGGAACGACGGTGCGTACCCCAGCGCCCGCAGGATGGCATCCATCGTTCTCCCATCAGCAACGCCCGTTTCCAGTTCCCGCCGGCTGCTGTGCAGGCCGATCTTACCTTTGGATTTGTGGGTAAGGGTGAAGGCCGAGCCGTATTTGCGGATTCTCAGCAACTCCCTGCGATTCCGTAGGATTTCGCCGGGCAGGTCATAAAGCGTGTTCATCTCTCGGGTGCGCGGTGTGACCAGCCGGAATCCTGCCGCGCGGAGCTTGCGAGTGAGGCTGCGCAAATTGTCCACACGAAACTTGATTTCGATTTCCCGTTGCATGAAACGAGTGTATTACGGTCGCGCCGCGCCAGTCGCGGCAGGGGCTACTATGCGGAAAGGCTTTCGGTTGAGACTCTTCTCCCAATCCACCGGTTCGACGGGGCCCACCGCAAATACCCAACTCAGGGCACCGATATTGGAAACCACCGCGGTGATCGCGAGCGGCCAGTAAAACTGGCCCGTCCGGCCCAGCAGATATCCGGTAAGCATGGGAGCCACCGCACCGGCGAAGTTGCCGATGAAGTTTTGCACGCCCGCCCAGCGGCCTGCCACCTTCGTTCCTGCGATCGTCTGCGCTACGGCCCAACAGTTTCCACCGCTCATGCCCAGGAACATGCCGCCCAGCGCCAATAACCAAACGAAAATGTTGTCGGGTGCAAAGGCGGCGGCGGCCAGCGAAGCTCCCAACCCGGCATTTCCCAGTCCCAGCATCGTCTTGCGCACCCGCGTGGGAGAAGCCCCCGCAGCGATCCAATGGTCCGAAAGCTTGCCCAGACCAATCCCTGAAATTGCGCACAGGAAAAAGACCAATCCCCCCACCCTGGCCATCTGGATCATTGAAAGATGGCGACCCCGAATCAGATAAGACGGCAACCAGGTCACCAGGAAATAAAGCGTGTAGTTGATGCAGAACTGCCCCACGCAGCTACCCCACGCCGATCGTTGACGCAGAATATCCAGAATCCCCACCGTGGTTTCCGTCGCCGGCGCGGCCGTCTTGGTGCGCGGCATCCACGCCAACCACGGGAACAGCCAGAGGAGCGCTCCGAGTCCCAGAGCCAGAAAGAAGGGCCGCCAGCCAAAGCGGGCAACCAAGTTGCCTCCCACCAGAATACCGATAGCAGGCCCCAGGCCGAGGCCGGCCATGATGGCCGAATTGGCAAAGCCGCGGCGGCTCTCCGTGAAATGGACACCAAGAATCTTGCAATACGAGGGGAATGCTACCGATTCGCCCACGCCCAAAATTATGCGGATAACAATCAAGGCGACAAATCCGTGGAGGATTCCCGTCGCTGCTGTCGCGGTCGACCACACGAAGAAGCCGACGGCGAAGACCCACTTCACGTCGAAGTGATCCACCAGCCATCCTGCGGGAATCTGCATGCACCCGTAGGTCCAAAAAAAGGCTGCCAGCAAAGTGCCGAGTTGCCAATCGGAGAGACCGAGTTCACCCTTAATCAGTGGCGCCGCGATCGACAGGTTACTGCGGTCGATGTAGTTGATAAGAATCGACAGGCTTAAGAGGAAAAGGACGCGGTTCATCCCGGGCGTGCGTGGGGCGTCGTGGATGGTTCCGGCAATCATCGGGGCAAAGCCGCACAATGCTACACCATCGCCGCGGATTTCTCTGCAATTTGTCGTATAGACACGCGGACATGCTTCAGCCGCCAGCGGGCACGGTGCTATCATTTTTGGCGATCAGGAGCCGGGAGTATGAAGAATCTATTCGAACGGGAAGCCGTTGACGAAGTGATCTCGCGCATCGACCAACTGCAGCCTGCGGTGCAACGGCAGTGGGGAAAGATGGACGTGGCGCAAATGATGGCACACTGTTCGGCCGCGCTGGATCTGGCATCCGGCAAACTCAAGCTGCCGCGGATCTTCATCGGAAGACTGATCGGGCCATTGGTAAAACCGATCTACACCAACCAGAAGCCCTTCTCACGCAACAACCCCACCGACCCGAAACTCGTGGTGTCCGATCAACGTGACTTTCTGCGAGAGCAGGAGCAACTCAAGGCCAAGGTTCGGCAGTTTCACGAGGGTGGCGAAGCGCAGTGCACCCGGCATCCCCATCCGTTTTTTGGCGACCTCACTCCACCCCAGTGGGCTCGCGGAATGTACAAACATCTGGACCATCACTTGCGGCAGTTCGGGGCGTGACGCCGGCCTGCAGCGCCCCTAGGAGAACGTGGGCAGCTTTATGAGATCGTCCTTGGGGATCGATTCCAGCGGTCCCCCGGCCTTGCGCCAGGCGGCCAGACCGCCGACAATCACGAACGTGTTGAAGCCTCTTTCCTGCAGTAGATGCGCCACCCGGGCGCTAGTCGCTTCGCGCGCTCAAGTACAGTACAGGTAAACGTCCTTGTCTTTAGGGAGATTTTTGATCTCCGCTTCTAGATCGTTGGGTTCAATGCGGATTGAACCTTTGATACGCTCGGCTCCGATATCGTAATAGCCGTGGCTGCGGACGTCGACGATCTGCACCTTGTCGGCCTCGCCGGAGGCCAGCCGCGCTACCAGTTCCTGCACCTGCACCCGGGGCATGATGCGATACTTTTTATGCCAGCGGAATTGCGCGGCGCGGTAGCCAGCATACGCGATCAGGGCGGCGATGACGACAACTTCCATGGCGCGCCCTGCCGTGTGGAAGCCGCTCAAGGTGGCGGCGAGAAAGTCTCGCGACAGATATCCAACTGATAGATAGGTGAGGGAATACAGCAGCGCTCCGGTGAAGTCCAGACGGGCGAACTGTCCGAAGCGCATCTTCATGCTTCCGGCCAACGGAGCCGCCATGGTGTTGATTCCGGGAATGAACTTGGCGATCACCAGCGTGACCTTGCCGCGCTTGTAGAACGATTCGGCCGAACGGAGAATGCAAGTCTCGGGATTCATCGACAGTCGGCAGAGAAGCCCAAGTAAGGCCCAGCCGGAGTAGCGTCCGAGCCAGAATTGTGCCGTGTCGCCGATCATGAGGGCAATCATTGCGGCCAGGAGCACCCCGGAGCCCGCCAGGGTGTGGGAGGCGACGGCTGCGCCAGCGGCGACCAACGCGATCGCAGCCGGGAAGGGAAGGCCGATCGCCTCGGCAAACAGCAGGGCGAACGTCAGGGCATAGCCGTGCCGCGCCATCATGGAGAGCAGGTCAGTCATAGATAGTTTCAGGTACTACGGGACTGGGGATCGCAGAACGTTGTGCCCGTACCCTTGTTCAAGCAGGAATTGGATTCGGCGGACCCAGGAAAGGGTTCAGTATAAACAAAACCGGGCGGGTCCGATGGACCTACGCCCGGGTTTTGTTGCACGAGGAGCGAGTCTCTCAGGAGGACTATCCTCGTTCAGGTGAGCAAGACAGCGGCTTGCACTCGAAGTCTCTTCCGGCCCTGTCCGGGCCGGCGCGTCGAAAAACCTAGGCGCCTTTCGTCTAAAGCTTCGACTGAAGCCGCCGTCTCTCGTTGATGGATCGTCCGTTGCGGACAGGACCCTCAGCGACCTGCCTTTCCTCAGGTGCCGGGGGGAGAGGAGTGAGGTCGCCATACTCGCGCCCCATCACATGCCAGTGCGTCTCGTTAGCCTTCCGCTCTGGCGGACAGTCCCAGCAACTGCCCGCATTCTGCGATCGTCCGGGGAAAAAATCTGTAACACCGGTCACGGAAGTAAGTGACCGTGATCAAGCCAGGGTTGAAGAGGTTGCTGTGCTCCGGCTCACAGGCACACGATCATTCTGAGGCCAGTGGTTTTGAAGCCTCCCTTCCGGTGGGAGTCATTCTGACCGGAGCCGTTTTTCAGGCGAAAGGGAACGATCTCGCGCGGACCAGCAGCGCGTTCAACGTGACAGGAGGCGAACGTTATTTTTCTCGCGCGACGACAAACTCCGGCGCCCAAAGCAAGGCTCGCTTGATCTCCGAATCAGGGAAGGTACAAATCGAATGCTGCGCCGATTCAGCGTACTGCGCGGCGCGAGCCGTAGCGGCTTCCAGTGATCCGTAACGCTGCAAGATTTCCAGAATCTCCGCGTGGCTTACACCGTTGAAGGCTCCATGCTGTAGCACAGTCTCGATTTTGGACCGCTCTTCCGGAGTGCAGCGCTCAAGCGCATGGATCACCGCCATCGTGGCTTTGCCCTCGCGCAGATCGCTGGCGACGGGCTTGCCAAGTACCTCCTCCGACGCGGTGAGGTCGAGGACATCATCGACAATCTGAAACGCCATGCCGAGATCGTGTCCATACCGGCCCAGAGCGGCTTCCTGTCCGGCGGTGGCGCCGCCCAGAATCGCCCCCAGCCGCATGCACACCGAGAACAGGCACGCGGTCTTGCGAAAGATAAGATCGAAGTGCTCCTCCAGCGTGATCAGTTTGCCGAGCTTTTGCATCTGCAGCAGTTCGCCTTCGACCATCTGCTGGGTTAGTTCAATGAGGGTGTCGAGGATGCGGAAGTTCCTCTCCTGCACGGCGATCTTGAAGGCCTGCATGTAGAGCCAGTCGCCGGCCAGCACACACTTCGAATTGCCCCACCGGGTATTGGCCGCAGGACGTCCACGCCGCGTCTTGGCTTCATCAATAATGTCGTCGTGCACCAGGGTCGCGGTATGAATGATCTCGACAACGGCCCCCAGTCGGACTGCGCCTCGCCCCTGATAGTCGAGGAGCTTTGCGGAAAGCAGCAACAGCGCGGGACGGATCCTCTTACCGCCGCCCGCACGCAGATACTCGCCAATCTCGGTGATGACTTGAACGCTCGAAACCGTGTCGCGGCCGAACTCGTCCTCCAGCGCGACGAGATCATCCCGCAGCAGATCGAATACTTCTTTCCCGTTAATGGTGGCTGGCGCGCTCAACTTGGATTCCAACTACTCGCTCACCGCGGAGGCACGCAGACACGGAAATGAGAAAACTAAAGGAAAAGTATTGATCTGGGTTTTCTCCGTGACTCTGTGCCTCCGCGGTCGATTGGTTCTTCTAATTCGTCCGGTAATTCGTAAACTGCAAATCAATCCCGAAGTCGTGTCCGCGCAGCAGGGCGATGGTCTCCTGCAGCGTGTCGCGGTCTTTGCTGCTGATGCGCACCAGGTCTCCCTGGATCGACGCTTGCGCCTTTTTCTTCGAATCTTTTACCAGTTTCACGATTTCGCGCGCCTTCTCGATCGCGATGCCTTGCTGCATGGTGACGCGACGCTTGGCCGTTCCCCCCGCTGCCGGTTCGACTGCGCCGTAGGTGAGTCCTTTGAGCGAAACCCCGCGCTTTACCAATTTTTGCTGCAGGATGTCGTTTACCGCCTTCAGCTTGTATTCATCGGCGGAGTGCAGGACGATAGCGTCCTTTTCCAGTTCGATATTCGACTTCGAGTCTTTCAGGTCGAAGCGTGTGTGAACCTCCTTCAAGGCCTGCTGAATGGCGTTCGAGACCTCGTTCAGGTCGATCTTGCTCACCACGTCGAAACTGTTATCGGGCATACATTTCTAATCTTTCTGAAATAAAGGAATCTTACCCTGAGAGTATCAGAAGCCTGGCGTTTAGCGCGCCGGAACTTTGCTTTCAATCATTTCAGCCAATTTGAAAAAATTGTAGAAATTACGGGAAGTCTGGTCGCCGACTTCGTCCATCGAGAGCCCGCGCAATTCGCCGAGTTTGCGGGCTGTTTCCTTAACGAAGGCGGGTTCGTTGCGTCTGCCACGGTGCGGTACCGGTGCCAAATAAGGCGAGTCCGTTTCGATCAGCATGCGGTCGAGAGGAATCTCGAGAGCGGCATCGCGAATCTGCTGCGCCTTGGGGAACGTTAAGTTGCCGGCGAAGGAGATCATGAATCCCATGTCGAGCGCGCGCCTGGCTTGAGCCCAATTCCCCGTGAAGCAATGCAGGATGCCGCCCAGTCCATGCGGGGCCCACTGATCCTGGATCAAGCCCAGGCAGTCCTCCCATGCATTCTCGCTGCCATCGGAGGGCCGGCAATGAATCACGATGGGGAGTCTTGCGGCCGCCGCCAGTTCCATCTGCCGGACAAAAACCTGCTTCTGCGTTTCCCGTGGAGAATGATCATAATGATAGTCGAGGCCGATCTCGCCCCAGGCAATCACCTTGGGATGCCGGGCCAGTTGCTCCATCTCGGCATAGGAGTGGTCGGAGGCCAGCCTCGCTTCGTGGGGGTGAATGCCGATGGTCGCATACATAAACGGATGCTGGTCGGCCAACTGAATCCCAGCATCGAGTTGGGGAGGCCCATCGCCGTTGCCGATGGCGACCAAGGTTCGCACTCCGGCCTCCCGGGCGCGGGCGATGACCTGTTCGCGGTCGGAGTCGAACTGCTTGCCATCGAGATGTGCATGCGAATCGACAAACATTGCTTGCGTGGGACGGTGCTTGTGTGGGGACGGGCGCCCCGCCCGTCCGCCGAGCGAAGCTCGGCTGGTTTTGAATCTTCCTATTTCAGCCGCGCCCCTACCGGAACGTCCTCCAAAAAGCTCGCCAGCACCGGCCTTCCACCCTCCAGCGAGGCCGCGACGATCATTCCATTCGACTCCAGACCGCGCAGTTTTCGCGGAGCGAGGTTAGCCACAATCACTACCTTGCGACCGATGAGAGTCTCCGGCGCATAGGCTTCGGCGATCCCAGCCACAAGCTGCCGAACTTCCGAACCGATGTCGATTTCCAGGCGGAGCAGTTTGTCAGCTTTAGGCACGCGCTCGGCGACCTTCACCACTCCCACGCGCAGTTCGATCTTGGCGAAGTCGTCGATCGTAATTTTTCCGCTGTCGGCCACGGCAGCGGGCGCCGTTGCGGCAACGATTGGCTGTGCCTGAGCGGCCGGGGGCGGTGCTGCCGGTTCCTTCGATTCTTCCACCGCCGGACCTCGCTGCTGATCTTCCATGTGCTGCATCCTTTCGATTGCGCTTTTATCGGCGCGCGGAAAAACCGGGTGCACATCGCCTAGCTTCGTGCCGAACGGCAGTTGTCCCCAAGCCAGATCGGCCAACGCAAGCTTCTTGATGTCTCCGAGACCCATCTGCGTCCAGATCTTGGCCGTCGCATCTGGCATGACCGGATGGGCCAAAGCCGTCGCAATGCGCAGCGCCTCCGCCGACGTGTAGAGCACCGTGGCCAGCCGGGCCCGGCTTTCGTCGTCTTTTTTCTCGCCCAGCGACCAGGGCTCATTTTCAACGATGTACTTATCCACCGCGGCCACCAGACCCCACGCGGTTTCCAGCGCGCGTGAAAACTGGAATTGATCGAATAGCGTGCCAAATTCCCGAATCGTTGCGCGCGCCGTCTCAGCAATCGCATCGTCGGCAGAATTCTTCGCCGCCACGCCCGATGGGTACGGTACCTCTCCCTTGAAGTACCGGTTGATCATGGTCAACGTGCGGCTGGCCAAATTCCCCAGGCCGTTGGCGAGGTCAGAGTTGTAGCGCTGCACCAGCGCGTCAAATGAGAACGAACCATCCTGCCCGAACACGACCTCGCGCAGCAGGAAGTAACGCAGGGCGTCTGCGCCCAGCACATCCAGAATTGTCTCCGTGCGGACAATGTTGCCACGCGACTTCGACATCTTGCTCTCTTCAAACAGCAACCAGCCATGCGCCACAATCGTCTTGGGCACCGGCAATCCAGCCGCCATTAGGAAGGCTGGCCAGTACACACAGTGGAATCGGACAATCTCCTTCCCGATCATTTGTACGTCGGCAGGCCAGTATTTCTTGAATGCTTCCTGCGCGCCTGCGTGTGACGACCCATAGCCGATCGCGGTGATGTAGTTGGCCAGCGCGTCCAGCCACACGTAGATCACGTGCTTGGGGTCGTCAGGCACGGGAATACCCCAGGAGAAAGTAGAGCGGCTGATCGACTGGTCGCGCAGGCCGGAACGCACGAACGAAATCACCTCGTTACGCCGGGTCTCAGGCCGGACGAAATCCGGATTCGCATAGAGTTCCAGTAGTTTGTCCTGGAAGGCCGAGAGCTTGAAGAAGTAATTTTCTTCGTGCACAGTCTCGGTGATGCGTCCACAGGTTGGGCAGGGGTCACCCGGTTGAGCGCCGTCAACATAGAGTTCGTCCGATACGCAGTACTGCCCGGTATATGTGCCTTTGTAGATGTAGCCATTGTCGCGAATGCGCCGGAACAATTCCTGCATCCGCTTCGTGTGCCTCTCTTCGGTGGTGCGGATGAAGTCGTCGTTCGAGATTCCCATCCGCTTCCAGAGTTTGCGGAACTCCGCCGAGATTTCATCGGCGTACTGCTGTGGGGTTTTTCCGGCGGCCTGGGCGGCGCGTTCAATCTTCTGACCGTGCTCGTCGGTGCCGGTGAGGAAGAACGTGTCCGCGCCCAGCAGGCGTTGCCGCCGCGCAATCGTGTCGCAGACGATTGTGGTGTAGGCATGGCCGATGTGTGGCCGCGCGTTCACGTAGTAGATTGGGGTCGTGATGTAGAACTTTCGGGTCATATGTTTTAACCACAGAGGCCACAGTGGATCACAGGAGGATTACTCAGTGTGACTCGGTGCCCTCAGCGGTTAATGTTTATCGCCTTTCCCTAGATACTCACGCGAGGCTTCCTGCATCACGGTCTTCAGCGGAACGTGATGCTCGGTTGCGATCCGCCGGCAGTCTTCGTACTCGGGCGCATAGTTGGTGACGGTTCCGTTCATGCTGGCAATCTTGATGCGGACCTCGCCCCATTGGGTGCGGACGTTCTCCCATCGTCGGGCCAGAGTCTGTCGCACCTCATCTCGGCGTCGAACGCCCAGAGTTGTGGTCTCAGTGAAGATCAACTGCGTCAACTTGCTCACGTCTTCGGGCTTGCACAGTACGGTGAGCAGCGTTCCGGGGCGGCTCTTCTTCATCTGCACGGGCACGCCAAACACGTCCAGAGCGCCTTCTTCGAGGAGACGATCCATTACGTATCCGAATACCTGCGGATTCAGATCATCGAGATTGGCTTCGAGCACGGTGACGATGTCGGACGCGGTCTTCGCGGCCAGCTTCGGCGCAGCTTCACCGATCGTCAAGCGCACGACGTTAGGAAGGCCGGGGAACTCGCGCGTCCCAGCCCCGTAGCCGGACTGTTCAATCTTCATCTCGGGGAACGCGGAGAAGCGCTTCGCTAGGATCTTCACAATGGCGGCACCCGTGGGCGTGACTAATTCAGCCTGCACTCCCGTCGAATACACCGGCGCGTCTTTGAGCAACTCGACCGTCGCCGGAGCGGGCACGGGAAACGTGCCGTGCGCGCAACTCACCGATCCGCCGCCAACGTTCAATGGAGAACAGAGGATCTCATCGGCTCCCAAGGCTTCGGCGCCAACCGACGCGCAGACGATATCGACCATCGCATCGACCGCACCGACTTCGTGGAAGTGCACTTTTTCGATAGACGTCGAGTGAATCTTCGCCTCCGCCGCGCCCAGAGCCTCAAAGATTGCGATGGCGGTCTTTTTGGCGGTGTCGCGGATCGCGGCCTTGCCGATGATCTCGCGAATCTCGGTCAACCTGCGCCCAAGCGAATGCTCGTGTGGCGCGGGCGCTCCCGCCCGCGAAACTTCATGCCGAGAAGAATGTTCTTGGTCGTGACGGTGTTCGTCATGATGATGGCGATCGAGTTCGTGGTCGCCTTTCGCGAGCGAGAGCGCCCGCGCCACACTCTCTTGTCCCCAGTAGTCCTCCCGTGGAAGATCCTTCTCACCGTCCACCCAAACGTCGACCTTGGTCGCCGAAATGCCGCTGCGGACGACTCGAGAAATCTCCAGCCGCGCGCCCACGTCCAGCGCCGCCACGGTTTCTTCCAGCACTCGCGGCGGAACTCCAGCATCAATGAGCGCGCCCAGAAACATGTCGCCGCTCATGCCGGAAAAACATTCAAGGTAGGCAATCCGCATAAAATTCCAAGTCTTCACCACAGAGGGCACAGAGATCACTGAGGAAACTACAGAAGAACGACCTCCGCCGCACTCTGTAGCCTCTGTGCTTAAAGGGTTTGTGCCGCCACGACGAGAAAGTTTCATCATAGGGAAAGCAATCCACCCCCGTCAAACGTGCGCCTGCCGCCCACTCTGGTAAAATCACAGTTTCTTCAACAGCTTAGAGGGACTTCTTGTACCGTTATCTCGAACACCGTCTTGCCCAGCGCGTGCGGGAATGTTTGCAGCGCCGTTATCCCGGCGCCACTCTGCCCGGCGTGGTCGTCGAACAGCCTCCAAAGGTCGAACTCGGGGACTTCGCGATTCCGATTTTTCCTTTCGCCAAGCCTCTGCGATCGGCGCCACTGAAGATCGCCGAAGCCATTCGAACGGAGATCGGTGACATTGAAGGAATCGCCGGAATGCAGGTTGCTTCTCCGGGCTATTTGAACGTCAAAATCGACCGGGGATGGATGGCAGCTGTCCTCGCCGCCGACCAGCAGCCGCCCGCCGCGATTCATTCCGGCAAGATTCTGGTCGAGCACTCGAGCATCAATCCCAACAAAGCCGCGCACATCGGACACCTGCGCAATGCGATTCTCGGCGACACCTTTGTCCGGTTACTACGCTACGCGGGCAGGGAAGTTGATGTTCAGAACTACATCGACAACACGGGCGTGCAGGTCGCCGATGTAGTCGTCGGCTTCACTCACATTGAAAGGAAATCCCGCGCGGAAATCGAGGCCCTTTCCCGGCAGCCGCGCTTCGACTACTACTGCTGGGATTTGTACGCTCGGGTCTCACAGTGGTACGAGGCAGACAAGCAGAATCTGCAGGTTCGCCTGCAGACTCTGCACGCCATCGAAGATGCCACGACGGAAACCGCCGCGATTGCCGACCTCATCTCGGTTGCCGTGCTACGCCGCCATCTTGAGACCATGGACCGGCTCGAAATCGAGTACGACTTTCTTCCGCGAGAGAGCGAGATCCTGCACTTGCATTTCTGGGACGCGGCTTTCGTCAAGTTGAAAGAAAGCGGAGTGCTGACCTTCGAGAGTGACGGGAAGAATAAGGGCTGCTGGGTGATGCGGCGCGCCGGGACCGCAAAAACATCAACCACAGAGGGCACTGGGGACACAGAGGAAGACAAGATCACGGAGGAGGACCAGAAGGTGATCGTCCGGTCCAACGGGACTGTCGGGTACGTGGGCAAGGACATTGCTTATCACATGTGGAAGTTCGGGTTGTTGGGGCGTGACTTTGGCTACCGCAAGTTCTACCGCTACCCAAACCGTCACGACTGCTGGATTTCCACGGCCGGTGGCGAAAAGGATCATCCGCACTTCGGCGACGTCGCCGAAATCTACAACGTCATTGATGCCAGACAGTCGGAGGCGCAGAACACGGTCATTGAGGCGCTGCGAGGCCTTGGCCATGGGGAAGCGGCCGCACACTACACGCATTTTTCCTATGAGATGGTGGCGCTGACTCCGCGCTGCGCCGGGGAACTCGGCTACAACTTGAGCGACGAAGACAAGGCGCGCTCCTACATCGAGGTCAGTGGCCGTAAAGGTTTTGGGGTGAAGGCTGACGATCTGCTCGATCAGCTCATCGCTTCCGCCAAGAAGCAAGTCGACTCACGCCATCCGCAGGTGAGTGAGCCGGAGCGCGTGCAAATTGCCACGCAGATTGCCATCGGCGCCCTGCGCTACTTCATGCTGAAGTACACCAAGCAGTCGGTGATCGCTTTCGATTTCAAAGAGGCGCTCAGCTTCGAAGGCGAGACCGGACCCTACGCACAATATGCGGTCGTGCGTGCGACGAGCATCTTTAAGAAAGCTTCCTTAGATCCAGATCGATTCTTTGTGGACTACGCCCGAACGCGTGCGACGGCAATCGATGCGAAAGATCTCAGAATAGACACCTATCGGGGATCCGCTGTCCGTGTGACTCACGTGCCCACCGGAATAGCTGTCAGCTCTGACGAAGGTGCGTCTCAAGGCAAGAACCGCGAACGCGCAATCGAGAATTTGAGTATCCAGGTCGGACTCGCGTCAACTTTCGCCCAGTATCCTCAGAGCGACGCCGCCGACGAGATCTGGGAGCTGTGGCTGGCCGCGTCCAAGACATCCACGGTAATCGACCAGTGCATTGCAGCGACAGAACCGGCATATCTGGCCAAGCATGTTTTCCAGTTGGGGCAGCTTTTCAACACCTTCTATCATCGCCATCCCATCCTCAGCGAACCGGACGAGAAGCGGAAGCAATTCCTGCTGGCCACCGTTGCGGTAGTTCGCCGCGAATTAATTCGGTGCCTCGCGGTCATGGGCATTACTGTGCCGCAAGTCATGTAAAATGCCTGCCAGTGTGGCGCGGCGCTCGCCGTGACATCGCATTGAACCGTGCACAACGTCACGCTCCCCTCCGCGCGAGCTCACCCGTGGCCTCGCCGCGTCGTCGTCGGGATGCTGGTTTGCGCGCTGGTCCTCGCCCTTGTGGGCATGATTTACGAGAACATCTCTGAGGCTCGCGACCGCCGCTTTAATCTTATGGCTGGCAGACTCTTCGACGTAGGTGGGCACGAGATGCACATCCATTGCACGGGGCAGGGAAGCCCCGTGGTCATTCTCGAGTCGGGGTTGGGAGACACGTATCTTTCCTGGCGCAAGGTGCAGCCGCAGATCGCGAAATTCACCCAGGTCTGCTCCTACGACCGGGCCGGAATCGGTTTCAGCGAATCGAGTTCGCGACCTCGCACCAGCCGCGTGATCGCCGAGGAGTTGCATGGGCTGCTGCAGGCTGCGGGCATTGCGCCGCCGTATGTGCTGGTCGGCCATTCGATGGGGGGCTATAACGTGCGGGTCTACGCCAGTTTGTACCTGAACGAAGTTGCGGGGATGGTGCTGGTCGATGCTTCTCATCCCGACCAGGAGAATCGTTTTCCGCCCGAACTTAAGAATATGGAAGGAAGCTGGCAGCGTGAGGCAGAGTTTCTGCAATACACCACGCCCTTCGGAGTTCCGAGGTTGCTCGGTCTATGCGACGAAGACCCCATCCTACGCGCTGCAGAATGCAACTGGCACAGCGCCAGAGAAGGTGTGGCAGAACTGAAGGGCTTTCCTGAAAGCGCCGCCCAGACGGCTGCTACCGGTCCGCTCGGCGACATGCCCTTAGCCGTGTTGTCCCACGACCCGGACAAACCATCCGCCGATCTCCCGGCCGACCTTGCCAAGCCCACAAACGATGCCTGGGAAAAAATGCAGGAGGAAATGGCGCACCTTTCAACCCGAGGGACGCAGGCAATTGCTAAGAACAGCTCACACTATATTCAGATCGACCGTCCCGACGTGGTCATCGAAGCGGTCCGTGCGGTTGTGGAGCAGGCCCGTACGGTGCAAGTCGCGTCACCACCCAAATCGAACTGATCGGCTCCGGCAACCGGCGATGGCTGATTCTCATTGCCCAAACCTGCTAACCTTTTCCCACTCAGCTCGAAACCCCCATAGACAAGATTTCGCTGTCGAAGCGTAGGAGCACCTGATGGAACCAACGAAGCCCAGATTTTTGCCGATTGCGCTCGCCTTGTTATCGGGGATGGTCTTGCCACTGTGCCTGCGCGGGCAGGACACTTCGCCGGGTGCAGAACCCCCGGCTCCCGCTCAGCGTCCCCGGATTGGTCTGGCCCTCAGTGGTGGCGGTGCGCTCGGCCTGGCCGAAATCGGCGTGCTCCAGTGGATGGAGGAAAATCACATACCTGTGGACCGGATTGCCGGCACGAGCATGGGCAGCATCATTGCCGCGATGTATGCCACGGGCATGTCGCCCGCTGAGATCCAGAAGTTTGCCGAGAAGGTCGACTGGGACGAAGCCTTGCTGCCGGAGCCGGTGTATACGGAGCTCTCCTACCGGAGGAAACAGGACCGCCGTGACTATCTGATCAAAGCTTCCCTCGGCCTGAAGCATGGGCTGAAGGGGCCCAACGGCCTCAATTCCGGCCATGGCGTGGGACTCTTGCTGGATCGTATTGCCTTTCCAGAATCCAGCGTCACCAGCTTTGACGACCTGCCCATTCCGTTTCGTTGCGTCGCCACCGACATGCTCAGCGGCGAAGCCGTCGTCCTGCACGACGGCCCGCTGGCTCAGGCCGTGCGCGCTTCCATGGCCATCCCCGGCGTATTTACGCCAGTGGAGATGCATGGCCGCGTGTTGGCTGATGGCGGCATGGTGCAGAACATTCCGGTGGAGACTGTGTTCGCTATGAAGGCGGACAAGGTGATCGCGGTGGAGCTTCGCCTGCCACCGGGTAACCGCACGCAACTGGAGACTCTCGCGGGCGTGCTCACCCGAGCGGTTGATGTCATGATCACGCAGAACGAGCGGCGCTCCCTGGCTCTGGCCCAGTCCACCGTGAGCATCGACATGGCGGGATTCTCCGGGACAGATTACGAGCGTGTTAGCGAACTGATCGAACTGGGTCACAGGAGCGCAGCCAGCCAGGCGGCTGCTCTTCTGCCGTATGCCATCGAGGATGCCGCGGAGTGGCAGGAATACCTGGCGGCCCGCGCGGCACGCAAACATCGCCCGCCCGACCAAGTGGAGATTGTCGAAGTCACTGGCGCCGATACCGACACCGATCACAGACTTGAGCACAGGCTCAGCAAGGCGCTCCGCGGACCGCTCGATCTCTCCAAAGTCGACACCCAACTGACCCGCATCGCCGGCGAAGGCCAGTTTGACCAGTTGGGCTACGAAGGCTTTACGCAGAATGGGCTGCCCGCTCTGCGGGTGACTACGCACGATAAATCGTATGGCCCGCCGTTCGTCGACCTCGCGGTCAACGTCGATGGCTCCGGTGTGGCAGCGTTCAATTTTTCCGCCGGGGCGCGCGTGACTTTCATGGATATCGCCCACCACGGCGGGGAATGGCGCAACGATCTGCTGTTCGGCTCCAGCAATCTGGCGGCGACCGAATTCTACCAACCTCTGGGCCAGTCGCGATTCTTTGTTTCCCCTTACGCATTTGCGTCCAAGTATGCGCGCAACTCATTCAGCGGCTTGACTCGGGTCGCGGTGTTCGGCGACGAACGCGCGGGAGGTGGCTTCGATATTGGCTACAACTCCGGACTCCGCAGCGAAGTCCGCATCGGGTATGAAATTTTCGGCGGAAAGCTGAGTCCGCTCATCGGGAGTGCCGGCCTGCCCATCGTCGACGGCAGCACGGGTGAATTCCGTGCTCGTTATGTCTGGGCTGGTCAGGACAGTCCTTCCGTTCCACGCTCCGGAACGCGCGTTGTAGCTATGCTCTCGCGCGTGCTACAGAGTCCGGGGCTGGCGCATCCCATCGGGCAACTCGATGTGCAGACCTCCACCTTTGTTCCGATCGGCGCGAAGACCTCGCTCTTTTTCGATGTCTCCGGGGGTACCACGTTCCGCGGCTCCGCCGGCCCTTTCCAGGTTTTTTCCCTGGGCGGACCGTTTCGCCTGGGTGCGTACCTTCCTTACGAATTCGTAGGCAACCACTACGCTTATGCATCACTCGGATTCCGTCGTGAACTGTACCGCTTGCCCTCGCTGGTGGGCAGAAAAGTCTATTGGGGTGGATGGTATGAGGCCGGCACTGCTTTCGGCACGTCGACCGACGATCCCGGCCCCGTTGTTGTGCGCGGCACTTTCAATCTGGGTCTGATCTCGGATACGATCGTCGGCCCGATCGCCCTGGCGGGCAGCGTGAGTCCCACCGGCCAGAGCCGGTTGAACTTCTCAATAGGACGCCTGTTCTGACAGGCGTCCGAGGTGCGGGGTCGGTCAGAGTTTCGCGAGCGACGCCATGTCGATCACGAACCGGTAGCGCACGTCGCTTTTGAGTACGCGCTCGTATGCTTCGTTGACCTTCTGGATCGGGACCACTTCGATGTCGCAGGTCACGCCGTGTTGACCGCAGAAATCCAGCATCTCCTGGATTTCGCGGATCCCCCCGATCTGGGAGCCCGCCAGACTGCGTCTCCGGGCGGTCAGGGAAAAAGCACCGATGGGGATGTCCTTCTCGGGAAGGCCAACTACGACCATGGTTCCGTCAACCTTCAACAGCGCCAGGTACTGATTCCAGTCCATCTGTGCCGAGACCGTATTGATGACCAAGTCGAAGGATCCGGCCAGTTTGGTGAAGGTCGCTGGGTCCGAGGTTGCGCAAAAGTGATCGGCACCCAGGCGTTTTCCGTCCGCCTGCTTCTTCCAGGACTGGCTGAGGACCGTGACTTCAGCGCCCAGAGCGTGCGCCAGTTTAACGCCCATGTGTCCAAGACCACCCAGTCCGACGATGGCTACCTTTTTGCCGGGTCCGGCCTGCCAATGCCGCAACGGCGAATAGAGCGTGATCCCGGCGCAGAGCAAAGGTGCGCAGGCGTCAAGCGGTAGATCGTTGGGCATGCGCAACACGTAATTTTCATCGACCACGATTCTGTCGGAGTACCCGCCGTAGGTGGGCTCACCTTTCCGGTCGTGGCCATTGTAGGTCCACACCGTTTGCACCGTGCAGTACTGTTCCAGACCCAGTCGACACTCCGCGCAGGTGCGGCAGGAGTCGACAAAGCAGCCGACGCCTACCTTATCTCCTACCTTGTATTTCGTGACTTTCCCGCCGACGGCGGCCACCACCCCGGCAATTTCATGTCCCGGCACCATGGGGAAGATCCTTTCCTCCTGGTACTTGCTCCACTCGTCGCGAGCCTGGTGTATATCGGAATGACAGATCCCGCAATACTTGATGTCGATGACGACATCGTGCTCGCGTGGTTCGCGGCGTTCAAACGAATAGGGGACCAGGGAAGCCTTGGCTTTCATGGCAGCATAGCCTGTGCTTTTGCTCATGATTGCTCTCTTTCCACAAAGTCGGGATGAATGTCTATATAGATGAGCGATTCGACGATCTGTTTCGCAAATAGAGACGGATGTTCTTCACTGCACCGGCAGTTTTGTCAGTTTAGCGCAGATTGATATACTGCGCCCTTCGGTTCATTTCACGAAGGGCTGCCTGGAGGGCACCAGTGCGTCTATCCATCCTGTGTTTTGGTGTGTCCTTGATGACTACGATCTCTGCTGCGTCACAGCAGACACCGCAGCAACCCGCTGCGAAGCCACTGTTCACGCTTCAGGAAGTCATGATCCCGGTAAGAGATGGAGTTCATCTCCAGACAGCGATCCTCACTCCGGTCGAACAAAAGGGTGCGCTGCCCATTCTGTTCCGCCGTACGCCTTACGGCGTTCCGGAAAAACCGCCCGAGCAGTTGCCTTCCTCGCTCAAGGAGTTCGCGCAAGACGGCTATATTTTTGTGATCCAGAATCTCCGCGGGCGGTTCAAATCTGAGGGTGTGTTCAACCTATCTTCCTGGGTTGATCCGAACGATCCCAAGGCCACCAATGAGACCACTGATGCCTACGACTCGATCGAGTGGTTGCTGAAAAACGTTTCTAACAACAATGGGAAGGTTGGGATGTATGGCGTTTCCTACGATGGACTGACGACGGCGCTTACGTTGCTTCATCCGCACCCGGCCCTGGTTGCCATCAGCGAGCAGGCCTCGCCCGTGGACCAGTGGATGAACGACGACGACCATCGCTTCGGCGCGTTGCGCGAGAGTTACGACTTCGAATACGCGGTCATGGAACAGGCCGACAAGAACAAGAACACGCACTTCGACTTTGAGACCTACGACACATACCAGTGGTATCTCGACGTGGGGCCACTCTCGAATATCAACGCGAAATACCTGCATGGCTCGATTCCTTACTGGAACTCCAGCGTCGACCACCCCGATTACGACGACTTCTGGAAGAAGGAGGCGTGGGTGAGCCAGCTTCACGCCTCGACCGTGCCCAACCTGAACGTGGCCGGATTCTGGGACCAGGAAGATCCCTGGGGGCCGTGGCAGATTTTCCGCCATGCCGAAGAGAACGATCCGCAACACACGAATTTTATTGTTGCTGGTCCCTGGTTTCACGGGGAGTGGCAGACTCCCAAGGGAGACAGCATCGGCATCATTCCATTCGGAGGACACGAGACGGCTCGCGAATTTCGCGAAAATATCGAAGCGGCGTTCTTCCGCTACTACCTGCACGGAAAAGGTGAGAAACCAGCGTGGCGGGCGAGCACGTTTCAAAGTGGGTCGAATACATGGCGTACCTATGCCGTGTGGCCTCCGAAAGAAGCGAAGCCAACCAATCTCTACCTGCACGCGGACGGGACACTTTCACTTACTCCGCCTGACGCGGCCAAGGCCGGTCAGGCATATCGCCAGTACATCTCCGATCCCGCGAATCCTGTGCCGTACCGCCAGCGTCCCATCTCGCCGACCTATCCGGGGGGCGACTGGCGAACCTGGGAGGTTGCAGACCAGCGTTTTGTCGATCGCCGGCCGGATGTGCTTTCGTTCATCAGCGAGCCGCTCGACCACGATCTCACCGTCACCGGCCCGCTTGCCGCAAAACTCTTCGCCTCGACGTCTGGCACCGACAGTGATTTCGTGGTCAAACTGATCGATGTATATCCGCAGGACGCGCAGAAGAATGCCTGGACTCCCGACGAAGGACCGAAGCCCGGACAGTACGCTCAATCTTTGAATGGCTACGAACTGCCAATCGCGATGGAAGTGCGCCGGGGCCGCTACCTGACGAGCTACGAGAAGCCGTCCCCTCTGACGCCCAACAAGCCGACGGAGTGGAACATTCCACTCCGAGATCACGATCACGTGTTCCTGAAAGGCCACCGCATGATGGTGCAGATTCAATCGACCTGGTTCCCCGTCATCGACCGCAATCCACAGAAATTTGTGCCCAGCATCTATCAGGCCGCCGCCGCAGACTTTGTTCCCGCGACGCAGCGAATCTATTGCTCTTCCGATCTGCCTTCACATCTCGTTCTGCCGATCGTGCCGTAAGATCTCGCCAGAAAAGGATCGGCCCGGGAATGTCCCGGGCCGCATTCTCTTCAACGCTCACTATTTCCCGCCTGCTGCACCGTGCTGACCCAGCCAGGACGCCAGCTGCGGTTCCTGCTGCGATTTCAAATCGACGCAGTTGTTGATGCCTTCAATGGACTGTTTGTAAGTGCGCT
>JBARBI010000262.1:0-4199 GCA_049792875.1 Candidatus Sulfotelmatobacter sp. | reverse complement strand
GGGCAAAGAGTTGGTGCCCGCGCCAATGACAATTTAACAGACTGTCTGACATTTGGCAATTACTTCAAAAGCCGCGATGGACGCGGCTTCCGAAGTCGGCAGGTTCAATTTACTGGATAAGCGTGGGTCGGACTTCGCTCGGTATTGAGGCTTCCGGTACGGCTTTGGCGCGGCGGGCGAGGGCCGCTCGTTGATCTTCGATGCAGTGGTCAATCCTTTTCTGCACCCAGAACAGATAAGACTTTTGCGTCATTGCGGTGGTCGCGTGTCCTAGCGCACGAGCGACATTTTCGATAGCCGCCCCGTGGGTAATGAGGTCAATCGCGAAACTGTCTCTCAGTGCGTGGGGATGAGGAGAAAGCGCGGTTCCAATTTCAGTTTTGATCTCCTTGATGCCAGCAAGATCGCAGAGACGCTTGAAGCGGCGTCGCCACAATTTTTGGTTCCCTTGCCTGCTGCGTCCAAGAATAAGGAATGGGCGCTCCGGATCGCTTCCCGGCTCTGGGGGAACCGAACGTAAGCGGGCCGCGACGGCTGGCTCCAGCGCCACGCTGGCAATCCCGCCAGATTTCTTTCTCCGATAGGTCAGTACATTATTTGCCCCCAGACTGACATGCGGCGAAAACAGCGCGATATCGCAAACCGCCATGCCTGCCCAGCGACCACATTCCATGAACGCCTGCAAACGGGCCACATCGTTGGCGGTGACCTTGTTGGCGGTTCTATAGAAGGGAAGCGTTTGCAGCAGAGTCGCATACTGCGCATCATCGAAATGCCCACAACGATTCCCGACGCGCACGCGGTGTTCTTCGCGGAACTCGGGTTCGCGAACAAGATGCTCGTGCAGCTTCGCCCATCTCAGGAATGTGTTGACCGCGCCGCGCCATGCGACATGCGAAGTCAGGTCGTTCGTTTTCCAAGTCGCTTCCCACTGGTCGAGATGATTGCTCGTAAGTTGTTCGATGCGGATGATGGGGTCACGGGCGGTTCGATTGATGCGATCAAGGAAATCGAGAATGCTGAGGTTTTTTGCGCGGCCATTCTCGTACTCACGCGGCGAGCGACGATTGAGTGGCACCACTCGAGTCCGTAATGAGCTAGGGCTAAGCGAGCGGCGTTTCTGTGCCACCTCGTAGAGTTCAATCACAGCCTCAATCGAAAGGCCCAACTTCGGTTGTGTGATCTCGCGTGCCGCAATGATTTCCGGATCGAAGCCCCGAAGGGTCTCACGCGCATGGTCGCAGGCTTCAGTGTAGGAGGGGGTGCCTGCTGCCTTCTGCACTGCCTTTCCGCCACGCGGCTTCGAATAAATCCATTTTGGGCAGGTGCACTTAGTTTCGTTCGGGTCGCGAAGTTTACATCCGTTGATATGGCGTCTGGTGTAGACGACAACCTTGCCGTAAAGGGACTTATAAGCCGTTTTCTCGGATCGCTTACTAGTTTTCATAGCAATTTCATTTTAGACACGGCTTAGACACGAGCGCAAGAGCTAATTTCTACCCAGTGTTTATGCGGCTTTCAGAGAATGTGACCGCTTGTGGCCGAAGGGATCCGTCAACTTGCCGTAGCGGTCGCCCCAGAACTGGTCGCTGACTGGCATGTCGACACGAGCGCCCGCTTTCACGGCCCGATCGAAAGCGGCGTCGACCCCGTCGACGTAGATGTGCAATCCCAGGCCTGCGCCGCCAGTACTCTGTGGGGAGAGTGCTCCGTACTCCGGGAATTCATCCCCCAGCATGATGATGGAGTCGCCAATCTTTAGCTCGGCGTGCATGACTTTACCGTCCGGACCTTTCATGACACCTCGTTCCTGCGCGCCGAACGCCTGCTTGTAGAATTCGATGGCGCGCACCGCGTCGCGAACGGTGAGATAGGGTGTGAGTGTGTGATAGCCCTCGGGAATGGGTTTTACAGCCATAAGAACCTCCTAGGCGGGAATTCGAGAGCAGCAGTTTACACCAAGACACCTGACGCGATTGTCAAAACCAAACAAGGGAGGATTACTGGCAAGACAGAACAACCAGTTCACACTTAGAAGAATCGGGTCACGCCTTCTTCCATGACCACGACACGATCTTTGGTACCTGCGGCGCGGGCCTCCTGATCGAGCAACTGTAACGGCTCGTCCACCGGTTCGTGCGAAAGGCGGAACGTGCCGTAGTGCATGGGGATCATCCAGCGGGATTTGAGATCGAGGAAGGCGCGCATGGCATCGGCAGGGCTAGCGTGCACGTTGCGGAACTGCGGCGGATTATAGGCGCCAATAGGGAGCAAAGCGAGTTCGGGGGCGAGGCGTCGTCCGATTTCGCTGAAGCCCGTGAAGTAGGCGGTATCCCCCGCGTGATAGACCGAGTGTTTGCCGGCCTTGAGCACAAAGCCGCCGTAACCGCGGTGCGAATCTTTGAGAATACGAGCGCCCCAATGGCGCGATGGCACGTGCGTTACCGAGAGGTTGCGGTGGCGCGAACTCTTCCACCAATCGAGTTCAATGATTTCTGAAAACCCGAGATCCGAGACCAGATCGGCAACGTGAGTTGGGACGATGATCGAGGGCGCAACCCCGCGCGTGCGCAGGTTGTTTTGCACAAGGGCGCGCAGCGACGGGCGATGCAAGTGATCGAAGTGCGCGTGCGTGACCAGCACCAAGTCGATGGCCGGCAGATCGGCGACGCGCAGACCGGGACGACGCAGGCGTTTCAAAACGAAGAGCCAGCGCGCGAAGTTGGGATCGATGACGACGCTCTGTCCGCCCATCTGCACGAAGAAGCTGGAGTGGCCGATGAACGTGACGCCCAATTCTCCGTTGGTGGCGAGACGCGGCTTGTGGGTCTGGCCGGAGCGCCGAGTTACGGCGGAGCGACGCACCAGACGTCCGAACTGGGTGGCGCGCTTGCGAAGGGCCGGATTGCTAAGCGTTTGCTTAATCATCCTGCTACAGAGCCTGGGGTTCGACCGGAAGCAGCCTCATCCCTATTGATCCTAATCCTGACCGCCGTGAGAGCCGAGTAATAAGAGCGATCCAGCGGATTTATTTACCGATTGTTCATGTTAGATGAAGGAAAGGGAATCCGGGCTGCTTTTTCGTTCTCTGGACGGTGACGGCGGTAACGAGCGTCGGGAGTCAGCACTCAACTGCCAGAATGCGTTCGCCGACTCTTGACCTTGATCGCACGGGTCATATCTAATCCAGAAACGTTCTTTTTTTCGCGATTCTTCGGGACGAAGGAGAAGTCCGCATGCGAGTTGCGTTTCTGGGGTTGGGAATTATGGGACACGCCATGGCCACGAACCTAGTGAAGGCGGGCCACGAAGTGACCGTGTGGAACCGCACGCCCGGCAAACTGGTGGAAGGTGCCGGGGTTGCTCCCACTCCGGCGGCAGCGGCCCAGGGCGCTGAGGTGGTGTGGATGTGCGTGTCAGACACGGACGCGGTGGAGAGTGCGGTCTTCGGGACGGACGGCGTGGAGGCTTCGCTCACGGGGGGCATGATCATCGCCGACTCCAGCACGATTTCTCCGTCGGCCACGGTGAAATTCGCGGAGCGCGTGAGCGCGAAAGGTGTCGATTGGGTGGATGCACCGATGACGGGATCGAAGATCGGAGCGCGGGACGGAACGTTGGTGTTCATCGTTGGAGGAAACGATGCCCAGGTGGAGCGGCTCAAGCCATTGTTTGCGGCGATGGGGAAAAAGATTTTCCGCATGGGCGAGACCGGCAAGGGACAGGCCACGAAACTCGTCATGAATTTGCAGATCGCCCTGATTTTTGAGGGATTCGCTGAGGCGCTCACCCTGGCCACCAAACTGGGCGTGGATACGCAACAACTGCTGTCGCTGATTGAGGCTACGATGGTGCGGTCGGGTGTGGTGGACTACAAGGGGCCGTTTATTCTGCAGCGCGACTTCACGCCAAACTTTCCGCTCCGGCTCATGCATAAGGATATCCGGTTGGCGCTGGAAGCGGCGAAGGAAGCACGGGTGAAGTTGCCGGCACTAGAAACCGTGGAAGAGATTTACGAGATGGCGTCGGAAGATGGGAACAAGGACCTCGATTATGCCGCCACACTAACGCTGCTGGAAAAATGGGCGGGCGTGCAGGTGAAGGGGAAAGCAGCGTAGGGGCCCCGAGCACGTCGAACTGCTCACAAGTTTGAACCGCAATGTGCGTCGAGTAACGCGGTCCAGGTCGCAGACTAAGGC
>JBARBI010000261.1:0-10959 GCA_049792875.1 Candidatus Sulfotelmatobacter sp. | reverse complement strand
CGTAATAGGTTCCATTGTTGTTTTGGCCCATTTGGCCCATCAGGAAGCTGGCCATCGAATCCCCACCGCACGTGCTCAATCCCGTCGGACAGCCATTCGAACCGCCTTCATCGAAGCTGAAGATGCCGACGGGCGCATTGGTCTGAATATAGTTCATCTGGTGCAGTCGCCCGTCGAAACCGAATTTCAACTCGTGTGGGCCGTGCATCTTGTCCACAGTCACTGTCAGTTGTCCTGTGTCCTGACCAAGCCGGTAGTTGCCGTAAGGATCGGTGCCCTGGCTCGTGTAACCCGCGGAATAATACGTGTTGAGAAAAATAGCCGGAACGCCCGGAAAGCCGTTGCTTTGCAAATACGACGGGAAACCGAGCGCACCGAGGGGGTCGTTAACACCCTGTGGATTGTACGCATCGATGTGCCACGCGCCGCGCGTAAAGCCCAGCGTCGTATTCAGCAGCAAGGTCGGACTGAACGTATGCGTGTCGTTGATGGCAAACAGGTGCGCGGTGGTAGGGTTTGGGCCGCCCTGACAGGGGTCGGTGAAGTTCTTGAAACAATTGAAGCTATCGCCGTGGCTCCACTGTTGCGAGTACCTCCCGCTCAGCAGATTCTTTTGGGTGAAGCGGTGGTCGATCTTAACGTCGAACTGGCTGTTGTAGCCATGGTTCGCCCCGGATCCGTACCAGTTCTGGTAAATACCGTTGCTCGAGGTGATGTTCGGCTTCGGAAAGTAACCGAACATCGTCTGTGCCACTGGATCGATCAGGTTGCCTGCCATGCCGGGCGTCGGTTCGAGACTCGCAGGCAGGTTAGGACTTCCCGGACTGATGTACGTGCCAATGTTGTTGTAAGGAATGAACGCGCTCCGCACCGCTCCGCCAACGCTGGAATCGTAGTTGCCGGAGTAGGGATCCCAAATTTGCCCAGCCGGAACGCTGCACATTCCAGTGTTGTCGAACGACCCGCCCTGCGCCGAACAGACTTCACTGAAATCGCCTGCTCGCATGAGATCGGTAGGCACACCGGCCTGAGCCGAGCCCTGAGTAGTCTGCCGAAACCCGTCGTAATCGAAGAAGAAAAACGTCTTGTTCTTGAAGATCGGTCCGCCAATGGTGAAGCCATAGTTGTTGCGGCTCAGCGGCGCGATCGGTTGTCCGTAGTGATCGTTGAACCAGGTGTTGGCGTCGAAGATCTGGTTGCGCACGAAGTCATATGCGCTTCCGTGAAACTGGTTCGTGCCCGAGCGCGTGACCATGTTGACGACGGATCCCCCGGAAAAGCCATACTCCGCGCTGAAGTTCGTCTGCTCCACCTTGAATTCTTCCACTGCCTCCGGCGAAGGAAGATAGGTGGCCTGGGTCACGCCCCCGTTGGGTTCGGCGTTGGTGACGGAGGCGCCGTCGGTCAGAATGTCGGCGGTAGACCCGCGACTGCCATTGGAAACAAAGTTGGTGCCCGTGCAGTTCGCGGGACACTGGTCGTCCATCTCGGTTACGCCCGGCGCGAGACTGACGAGATCGATCACCTGGCGCTCAATCAACGGCAGGTCATTGATGAACCTGCGATTGACGACCTGGCCCGTCTCCGCGTCTCGGGTTTGGATAGCCTGCGCTTCCGCCGTCACCTGCACGGTCTGGCTGGCTCCGGCAACCTTCAGCGTCAGATCCGTCGTGGCGTTCTGATTGATATCCACTTTGAGTCTGGCACTCAGCGTTTTTGCAAAGCCCTTGGCGTTGGCCGTGACCGTGTACACACCCGGCGGAACGGACCGGAACAGGTATCGCCCGCTGCTGTCCGAGGTCGTGTTAAAGGTGTAGCCCTTTTGTTGATCGGCCAGGACGACGTTGGCGCCTTGGACCACAGCTCCGGTAGCGTCCGTAAGTATGCCGCTGACGGTCCCGAAGTAGGCCTGAGCGACCAGCGCGGAGGGAAGCACGAGTGCGACGATGAATAGAAGGAACGCTAGTTGGCAGTTCCGAAGAAGTGGTGTGGATGTCCGCATTGAATCCTCCTGGGGTGATGAAACGGGCACAACTCGACGCCCCCTGCTAATCGTCGCGGAATCGTACACAAAATTGCGTCCCTGCGCCAGAGGGCCGTAAGAATCGATTTAATAACACTTTTGTCTTGAAAGTGAATGGGAGATGGTGCTAGGCCGTTTTTGGATTAGCGGGACGGAAGAATGGGATCGCCCAGCAAAGGAGGAGGGTATCTCCTCGCCAACCAGACAAGTGTCATAATCCGCGATTACATGCATTGACGTCTCTCGCGCTCGGGGGTGCCCCGCACCACATCGCTCACTTCACGGCGGCGGCTTTCTTGGGGAACATTTCGCCGATGCGGCGGATTTGTGCGCCAACTCCCTTGAGCTTTTCTTCGATGTGTTCGTAACCGCGGTCGATGTGGTAGACACGGTCGATGATGGTTTCGCCATCGGCGACCAGGGCCGCGAGAACCAGCGAGGCCGAGGCGCGGAGGTCGCTGGCCAACACGGCGGCGGCGCTCAGCGGCGTCCTGCCACGAACGACGGCGCGGCGGCCTTCAATCTTGATGTTGGCGCCCATGCGGACTAATTCCTGGGCGTGCATGAAGCGGTTCTCGAAAATGTTTTCGGTGATGATCGAGGTGCCCTCGGCTTGCGTGGCCAGCGCCATGAATTGGGCCTGGCAGTCGGTAGGGAAGCCTGGGTGCTCTTCCGTCGACATATCTGCGGCGACGAAAGGATTGTCCCCCATCACCCGGACGGAGTCGGCGGAGATTCTCGTTTTGAGGCCGACCTCGTGAAGCTTGCTGAGGATGGCACCGAGATGCGAGGGATCGCATCCCGCGATGTTGAGATCGCCTCCGGTCATGGCGCCGGCGATGATAAACGTCCCGGCTTCAATGCGGTCGGGGATGATGCGATGCTTCGCGCCTTTCAGCTTGCTCACACCTTTTACGCGAATGGTGGGTGTGCCGGCGCCTTCGATCTTCGCTCCCATCTTGTTGAGCAGGTCGGCGAGGTCGGCGACTTCGGGTTCGCGGGCGGAGTTTTGCAGAATCGTCTCTCCATCGGCGAGAGTGGCGGCCATGAGCAGGTCTTCGGTGCCGGTGACGGTGATGCGGTCAAAAACAATTTCCGCTCCTTTGAGGCGGTTGGTGCTGGCTTCGACGTAGCCATGCTCCTGAGTGATCTTGGCGCCGAGGCGTTCGAGTCCTTTGATGTGCAGGTCGATGGGACGAGCGCCGATGGCGCAGCCGCCCGGCAGTGATACGCGGGCATGGCCGCAGCGGGCTACCAGCGGGCCCAGGACGAGCGTGGAGGCGCGCATGGTCTTGACCAGTTCGTACGACGCTTCGGGAGCGGCGAGCGTGGCGCAGTGGATGGTGGTGCGGTGCTGAGCGCGTCCATAGCCGAGCTCGACTTCTGCTCCCATGGCGGCGAGTAGGTTGCGCGTGGTCTGGATGTCGCGGACCTGGGGAATGTTTTCGAGGATGACGGGCTGGTCGGTGAGCAGGGCGGCAGCCATGCAGGGTAGCGCGGCGTTCTTGGCCCCGCTGACACGGACCGTGCCGAGCAGCGGCTCTCCGCCGCGGATGACGAATTTATCCATGAATGCGTCCTTGCAGGGATATTGTAGCGGTCGGATGGGGAAGAGTTGTTGATTGGGAGGGCACGGGTTCGGGTTCCGCGGTGGTCGGGAAAATAAGAACGGACGCGGAGGGACGCATTCGAGAATCCCCACTTCTCGCAAAGAACGCGAGAAATGGGGCACCCGGCGGAATTTCCACTCTCATCGCAACTGAGGCGACCAGAGTGGGGCACCCTTTAGTGTTTTGCCATTGCAATGGCTTGGCGGACGTGGCCTTTGGATTTCGTCAGGGCGGCGGCGGCTTGCGATCGGTTCACTCCAGCGGCTAGCATTACCACCGCGACTGGCGTTCGGTTGCCGCTGGCTTCGAGAGCGCGGCGCGCGGCGTCGTGATTGGCTCCGGTGGCTTGTTCGAGGATGCGGATGGCGCGCTGAATGAGCTTTTCGTTCTTGGTCCAAACGTTCACCATGAGGTTGCCGTAGACGTAGCCCAGGCGAGTCATGGCTCCCGTGGAAATCATGTTGAGCACCATTTTGTGAGCCGTGCCGGCCTTCATGCGAGAAGACCCGGCGAGGACTTCGGCGCCTACTTCGGTAACGATAGCGAAATCAGCAGCGCGCTCAAGCGGTGAGTTGCGGTTGCAGGTTAGCGCGATGGTGCTAGCTCCGCGGGCGTGGGCGTATTCGATGGCGGCGATGGTGAAAGGCGTGCGCCCGCTGGAAGCGATGCCAAGGACGATATCGCGCTTGCCGGGCTTCCGCTTTTTGATTTCCGCAAGGGCCAGGGAAGTATCGTCTTCGCTGGCTTCGGTGGAGGCCGCAAGAGCCTTGGGGCCACCCGCCATGATGTATTGCACGGTGCGTGGATCGGTATTGAACGTGGGCGGGATCTCGGAGGCGTCGAGAGCGCCAATGCGTCCGCTGGTTCCGGCGCCCACGTAGATGAGGCGTCCGCCCTGGCGGAGTCCGGTGACGACCACGTCGATAGTGCGCGCGATCTGCGGGAGAGCACGGCCGACGGCCGTCGCGACAGTGGCGTCCTCGCGGTTCATGAGTCGGACGATCTCGAGCGAGGACATACGGTCGAGATCGGTGGCGGCGGTGAGGATTTGTTCGGTGGGGAGGATGCGGAGGTCGGATTTCGCTATGCGGGTCAAGTCGCGCCTTTCGGGTATCGGCCAAGAGCAGATGATTTTAGAATCACAATACAAAACCTGATGCAGAAGGAGAAGCGTATGGTCGCCTACGCTGTGCTTATCCGTGAAAAGACTCGCAACGCAGCCAAGTTGGAAGAGTACAGGAAAATCGCTCCTGCCAGTTTTCACAAGCACCCGGCCACCTTTCTCGCCATTCAGGGTCGCTCGGAAGTGCTGGAGGGCCCCAACAACGAAGAGATCATTATTCTTGAGTTTCCCAGCTATGAGGCGGCGCAGGCCTGGTATCACAGCCCGGAGTATCAGGCCGCATGCGTGCTCCGCTTCCAGGGAGGAGACTACCGCTGCATGCTCACCGAGGGCAAAGCGGCGTAGGACATGTTCTGTGAGAGGTTTTGTTCCTCTATGCCAGTTTGGCAAGATCTTCGACGATGGCGTCATGGACTTCTGGGCGGAGTTGCCTGATCGCCTGCTTGGCGCAGTCCGGCCAGGTGCGGTTCGTTAGTAAGGTGATCGAGAGCTGGCGCTCGGGATCAATCCACAGTGACGTACCAGTGTAGCCCAGGTGTCCGTAGGAGCGGGGGCCAAAGTATTTTCCGGATTGCGAGGGGGCGGACGGCGTGTCCCAACCGAGGGCTCGGGATGTGCCGGGAGGCTCGGATTCACGACGCGTAAAGAGCGCCACGGTTTCAGGACGCAGGATGGGGCGTCCTTGATCGAGCATGGCGTGGGCGAAGCGGGCCAGGTCTTCGGCGGTGGAGAAGAGGCCGGAGTGCCCGGCGATGCCGCCGAGGACGCTCGCGTTTTCGTCTTGGACTTCGCCTTGGATGATTCTTTGGCGGAAGGTGCTGCAGGCTCCCGGGCTCGGAGCTGACGCTTCCGGCTTTTCGCGGGCGGCGGTATCCGCGCCACATCGTTGGTCGGCGCGCTCGTCCGCAGTGGGCGGAATTTCGCCGCGCATTTCCGTGGGAGGGTTGAATGTCGTGCTGGTCATGGCCAGCGGACCGAAAACTTCGCGCTGGCAGAAAGTACCAATGGAGTCTCCCGCGATGCGTTCCAACGCGGCTCCCAGCAGAATGAATCCGATGTCGCTGTACTCTGCACGAGTACCGGGGTCTGCGGAAAGGGAAGTAGTGAACACGGCGCGCAGCAGGTCGTCGCGGGAGTGCGCTTTGAGGAACAGTTTCTCGTAGGCAGGCAGGCCGGACGAGTGGGCGAGCAGCATGCGGAAGGTGACGTCCCGGCGGCGGGGATCGAGGCCTTCGCAGGAATCGGCCAGGAACTCGGGGACGGTTCCGGCTACAGTGGCTTCCAGTTCCAGGAGGCCACGTTCGTAAAGAATCATGGCCATTGTCGTGGTGGCGACTGCCTTGGTTACGGAGGCCAGGTCGAAGAGGGTGGAGGGAGTAACATCGAAGATAACATCCCCACCCTGTCGCAAAGGCCGCGACAAAGGCGGGGCACCCTCAAGAGTATTTCTACCTGCGGAAGTTGCCTCGTACGTTAAGCGACCGAAGGACTTCAGCGCGAACAGACGATCGCCGTGCGTGACCGCGATGGAGGCGGCCGGGAAGACGCGCTGCTGGATCGCTTCGCGCAACAGAGAGAAGGCATGGGAAAGCATTTCGTCCTGACGGTCGTAGGCTGGGACGAGACTCGGAAGGTTGTTCAGGGCTGATGGGCTCGCTGGGGAATTGTGTCCTGAGCGGTTTATAGCAGAGTTGGCGGGGAGGGTAAAGCTTGGGACTTGGCAGGGGATGGGCGCTTCGGCTCCGGTTTTAGGGAGCTGAGACCGGGGTTTGACCGTGTTTTCTCGGGTGCTTTATCCGGTAACTCCGGATAACCCTGGACCGGGTCTGAAGCGTCTAAGCGAATGGACCAAGATTGGGCACTTGGTGTCTTCCGACCGGGCGTATAATCAGGCGCAAGGAGTATCTTTATGAGACTGAGATGGCTGGCAAGCGCGGTGGCACTGGCAGCGTTCAGCGCGGGACCCTGGACGTTGGCACAGGTTTCCGATCAGGACAAGGATCAGCCGAAATCCGGCGATGTGCAGAATGCGCCCAAGCAGGCGCCGGCTGCGCTTCCCACGGCCGATGACAGCCAGATCAAGCATGACGGCGGCAAGACCGACGTCGATGCCGTGGGGAACCGCAACGTGGGATGCGGGCGCGGCGTGGGCAACTGGTACACCGTCGAGGGCCAGGTGGCGCGCGGTCGAGTCTATGCCCAGCAGATCGAATCGCAAATCAAGCTGGTCAATGATCCCGTGGTCACCGAGTACGTGAACCGGATCGGCCAGAATCTGGTGCGCAATTCGGACGCGCAGGTACCGTTCACGATTAAGGTGATCGATTCTGACGTAGTCAACGCCATGGCGCTTCCGGGCGGATTCTTTTACGTCAACTCGGGATTGATTCTTGCTTCCGACGAAGAAGCGGAGATGGCCGGCGTGATGGCGCATGAGATCGCGCACGTAGCGGCCTGCCACTACGGCCGCGAAATGACGCGGGCAAACCTGCTGCAAATGGCGTCGATCCCATTCATCTTTATGGGTGGTGCGATTGGTTACGCCGGATACGAAGCCATGGGGCTGGGGATTCCCCTGACTTTCCTGCATTTCTCGCGCAGCTTCGAGTCAGAGGCCGATTACCTCGGCATCGAGTATATGTACCGCGCCGGATACGATCCCTCGGCGTTTGTGTCCTTCTTCGAAAAGATCCAGGCGATGGAGAAGAAGAAACCGGGGACGCTTTCCAAGGCCTTCGACACCCATCCGCAGACTCCGGACCGCATCGAGAAGTCGCAGGAGGAGATCCGAAAGATCCTTCCCGCCAAGCCGCAGTACATTGTGACGACCTCGGAATTTGACGGGGTCAAGGCGCGGCTGGCTGCGATCGAAAACAAGCACAAGGTGATCGACGAGAAAGACGCGAACAAGCCCAGCCTGCGGCGGACGGCGAACACGACCGACCAGTCTGGCAACACCAAAAGCGATGACGACCGTCCGACGCTGAAGCGGCGGGATGATTCGAACTAGTTTGGAACGAGTGCCAGACTCGGCCGAGCTTCGCTCTGGCCGGACGGCCAGGGCGGCCGTGACAACGTGAGTCTTACCGGCGGCTTTGTCCGCCGGTTTTGTTTTGGAGGCCTCGGGGAAAACGCGATTTGGCTTAAAATTGCATTTCTGCCGGTCACAGGCGATTGTGATGCTGATCACAGATTGGACTTGGGGAACGGACTTAGGCTCGACTATGCTCGATTTCATCGTGCGCGGATAAAGGCGGACTATTCCCATGCCAGAGAACACCCTCACCATCACTGACAATCGAACGAACAAGACTTACACCGTCCCGGTCGAGAACGGCACGATCCGGGCGATGGATTTGCGGCAGATCAAGACCGGCGCAGATGACTTCGGCCTCATGACGTATGATCCGGCATTCATGAACACGGCGTCGTGCAAAAGCAACATCACCTACATTGACGGTGACAAGGGAATCCTGCGCTATCGCGGATATCCCATTGAAGTTCTGGCCGAGCGCTGCACATTTCTGGAAGTCGCGTACCTGTTGCTTTTCGGCGAGTTGCCAACCGAGAAAGAGCTGAAGACCTGGGTACACGACATTACGCATCACACCATGCTGCATGAGACCACCAAGAAGTTCATGGAAGGCTTCCGCTATTCCTCCCACCCGATGTCGATGTTTGTGAGTACGATTGCGGCGTTGTCGAGCGTGTATCCCGACGCCAAGCAGGTGCATGATCCGGCCAACCGGATGCATCAGATCCAGCGCCTCATCGGCAAGGTGCCTTCGATCGCGGCCATGTCGTACCGGCACAACGTGGGGTTCCCTTACGTGTATCCCGATAACGACCTGAGCTACACCGAAAATTTCATGAACATGTTGTGGAAGATGGTGGAGCCGAAGTATGTGGCTAATCCGGCGATCGCGCGCGCGCTCGACATTCTGTTTATTCTGCACGCCGACCACGAGCAGAATTGCAGCACCAATGCGATGCGCTCGGTGAGCAGTTCGCAAGCCGATCCGTATCTCTCGGTTGCGTCGGCGGCTTCGGCCCTGGCCGGGCCCCTGCACGGCGGAGCGAATGAAGAAGTGCTGAAGATGCTCGACGAGATCGGGTCCAAGGATCACGTGCCGGCTTACATCAAGCGGGTGAAAGAAGGACAGATTAAGCTGATGGGCTTCGGACACCGCATCTATAAGAACTACGACCCGCGGGCAAAAATCATCCGCTGGAGCGCCGAGCAGGTATTCCAGGTAACGGGACGCAGTTCGAAGCTTGACATCGCTCTCGAACTGGAGCGCATTGCCCTGGAAGATGATTATTTCGTGAAGCGGAAACTGTATCCCAACGTCGATTTCTATTCCGGGATCATGTACCAGGCGATGGGCTTCCGTCCCGAGATGTTCACAGTGCTGTTCGCGATTCCGCGAACGGCGGGATGGCTGGCCCAGTGGCAGGAACTGATCACCGATCCTGAGCAGAAAATCGCGCGCCCGCGCCAGGTTTACACCGGGCACGCAGAGCGGGAATTCCTGCCCATTGACAAACGAGTTCCGGTGCCGATTCCAGCAGACTATCCGGCGCACTGAAACTCACAATCGAAAGGACTGGGAAAACGCACTGCCCCGCTCGCGGCGGGGCAGTTTTGCTTACGGAGATCAGGCAGAAAAGCGACGAGCCGCAAGCGGTTTGCTTGCGGCTCCGGGAAGAGGATGGGAAGCACCCCGGTGCTGACCGGTTCGTCGGCAATGCCAAATTACGCCGCGTGCTTAGCCAGTTCGGCCACGTGCTCGCGATGCTGCTCGGGCGAAGTGATGACTTTCATCTCTTGCCAGTCGTACGGAAATTCCTTGCCACATTCCAGACAGACCACGTAGGTGCCGGTCAAAGCGGCAGCCTGGGAACGGCGCGTTGCTTTTCGGATCGTTACTGGAAAGCTATAGCGAGCGTGCCAGCAACCAAAAACGGCATCCACCAATTTGCCAATCATGATCCCACCTTCCACATCCGAGCCGGTTGGCTCGGGCCCCTCGAAACAGCTCTACTCGATTGCCCCCGCGAGTGTGTGCGCGGGCAATCACTAAATACTTAGATTCATATTGAATAAAAGGGTTTCGGGTTTTCGACGCAAAGGGCGCCCCAATGGCGGACAGCCGCTCGAAACCCTTACACTGGATATAGTTACAACAGGAGGAAAAACGTTTCACACACTCTGCGGGCCGCGCTTCTTTTGCTGCTGGCACTTGGTCATGATGGCGGATCGCAGTCGCCCGCGGAGGTCTTCGGGTAGTTCATAGAGTTGGGAGTCGCGGTAAATCTCGATGGTCTTCTTGGTTGTGTCGCAAACCACGTAACAATTGTGGCACCAGGAAAGATGGTTTTCTAACTCGACTTTAGTTTTTTCGTCGAGGACGCCGTCCAAATAATTGGTCAGCTCGTGCAGAAATTCAGAGCATTTCACTGGTTGCCGTCTCCACTTGTAGCATCGCCCGTTTTGACATCGCCACTCTTATCGCCGCCCTTGCCATTGCCGTGCTCCCGCTTCTGGAAGTACCGTCCCAAGCGCTCGCGTAGTTGCAGTCGAGCCCGCAACAACCGCGACTTCACCGCGGGTACGCTCAACTCCAGCGCGGCCGCAGTTTCCTCGGTGGAAAGCCCTTCCACGTCCCGCAGCACAAACACTGTCCGGAAGCCCGGTGGCAGGCCCTGGATGGTCTTGCTTAAGATCTCGCGCAACTCAGACTGCGTATATTGCTGTTCCGGATTCGGACTCCAGTCCGCAATCTCACGCGGTAAAGAGTCGTCTTCCGTTTTGATGTCTTCATCAAGCGATACGGTGCGCTCGGGCTTGCGCCGGCGCAACTTCATCAGCGCTTCGTTGACCGCGATCCGGACCAGCCAGGTGTAAAACTTCGACTGCTCCTGGAACTGGGCCAGGTTACCGTAGGCTTTCAGAAACGCTTCCTGCACCACGTCTTCCGCGTCCTCGCGGTTTTGCGTGATGTGCTGCGCGATCCGGAAAACGTTGCGGTCGTACCGCCGCACCAGTTCCTCAAACGCAGAGTCGTCGCCCCGCGTGGCCGCCTGGACGAGCGTCAACTCTTCGCTAACTGGTCCGACTACTTTGTTTTGGATGGCTCCCATTCGCTTGGCGATGCAGTATTTTGCGTTGATTCGAACGAGGTAACGCCCAACCAGACGTA
>JBARBI010000260.1:0-29647 GCA_049792875.1 Candidatus Sulfotelmatobacter sp. | reverse complement strand
GAGCCCAAGCGAAGATCGCGCGCAGCGGCCCGCAAGGGAAGCAGCGAAAGCAGGTCGAGCAAGGGTCAAACGCGAGCTACTGGCCGAGACGAATGGACCCCACACCACCTCGGAACTCTTAATTTTTTTGGGTCTGACTTCATGGGGGGACAGCCGCCCTCGGCGTCTGCCGGGCGCAGCCCGGCTGGTTGTTCCTCACTTCCCCGCATTCCCGGGTCCTCCCACTGGATAAATCCTCGGAATCCGCTGCTCCAACGTTGGCAGCGCAGGAAATGCCGCGTGCGGCTCAGTCTGATACCAGTACGCAACTGAAAAATAGTTATCCGACCGGTGATTCGCGTGTCCCTGTTCGATGGTGGCCCGCAGCGACTTGGTAAACGGAATCGGCGAGTCGAGGTGGAAGCGGTAAACCGATGTCCGGCTCCCAGCCAGTTCCCGGCCTTTCACGGGCGCGCCGAAGAGCTCGTAAGCGAATGCGCGTTCGCCGAATCCCCAAGCCCCCAGGAAATAATCCTCCGACCCGGTTCCGTTGATGGATGGCGTCGTCTCTCCATCGACGAAAAACATGTCATCGCCCTCGCCCCACCACCCATCCTGGTTCTGCAGCACCGACATGGTCACGCCCACGAAGTGTCCTCGTCCCGTCGCCTCCATCCAGACATAATTGCCCTCTCCGTTCAGATTCTTCTTGCCCTCGATCTGCGGATCGCCATTGCTACGCCATTGATTGGTCCAGCCTCGTGCTGGCGCAGCCTGCCGGTACTGCGCGTGGAAATAGAGCAGGTCCGCCGGCAGAGCCTGGTTGTACGCGCGATAGTCGATATTGAAATAAAACGCGTCGGTCTTTTGCCGGCCATCGTTCGTCACGGTGATGCGCGCATGTTTCTGGAAAGGCATCGGGAAAAAACTGTTCAGCGCTTTGTCGCCGCCGACCGATAGAGGAAGAGACTGATAAAGGTAATAGTCCCCCAGGCCGAGGCCGAAGAAGTCCCCAATGGGTGTCTCGACGCTGGGCGCGGCTTCGCCGTCCCAATACAGGCGCAGGACCAAGGCCTTCAAATGATTGGGATCGTCACTGGCAATCGTGACCCAAACATGGCTGATTAGTCCGGGTCCAGCCTCATCGAGCAGCGTGAGAGTCTCTCCCGCCGCAATGGTCCGGGCATCTGCGTTCCCGCCACTGCGGTCGTAGCTGGACGCTCGCTTCTGAACGTAGTCTTTTGCCTGGGGCAGGCTGGCGAGCCAAGTGGCCGGATCTTGCGGGAAAGCGGGAAGTGCAAGAAAGAAGAAGGCGAGCAGAACGATGGGGCGTTTCATGCGCAGTTCCTTTGGAAAGGGCCCGGCTTCAGCCGTGCCGCAAGATACCGCAACTGAGTTGGGCTTTAGCCTCCGCGGGTTTGGTCGAGCCTTCGCGAACCCTTCGGCATCACAGCGGAATATTCCCATGCTTCTTCGGCGGATTCTTGTCCCGCTTGGTCTCCAGCATGGCTAGCGCCTGGATCAACTTTTTCCTCGTCTCCCGCGGCTGGATCACTGCGTCCACAAAGCCGCGGTCGGCGGCCACGTAGGGGTTGGCGAACCGGCCGCGGAATTCGTCGATCTTTTCACGGCGAAGTTGCTCCCGGTTGGCCGCGGCGTCGAGTTCTCGTTTGTAAACAATGTCCACCGCGCCCTCCGGCCCCATCACCGCAATCTCGGCGGTGGGCCACGCATAGTTCACGTCCGTTCGAATATGCTTTGACGCCATCACGCAATAAGCCCCGCCATACGCCTTCCGCGTAATCACCGTCACCTTGGAGACCGTTGCCTCGGCGAATGCGTAGAGCAGCTTGGCCCCGTGCTTGATAATGCCGCCGTACTCCTGCGCTGTTCCCGGTAAAAAGCCCGGCACGTCTTCAAACGTCACCAGCGGAATGTTGAAGCAATCGCAGAAGCGTACAAAGCGGGCGCCCTTCAGCGACGCGTTGATGTCCAGGGTTCCCGCCAGCACCGACGGCTGGTTGGCGACGATGCCCACCGGTCGTCCATCGAGTCGCGCGAATCCCACTACGATGTTTTTCGCGTAGTGCTCCTGCACCTCGAAAAAATAAGCGTCGTCCACCACTCCGTGGATCACGTCCTTGATATCGTACGGCTGGTTCGACTGTGCCGGAACGATCTTGTCGAGCGCCGTGTCAGCGCGGTCCACGGGATCGGTGCAGACCCTCCGCGGAGGATCCTCCAAGTTGTTCGAGGGCACAAAGCTCAACAGTTCCCGCACCATCGACAGGCATTCGGCATCGTCGTGCGCCAGAAAGTGCGCTACGCCCGAGGTTTCGTTATGCGTCATGGCGCCGCCGAGCTGGTCTTTCGTGACTTCCTCGAGCGTCACGGTCTTGATCACGTCGGGCCCGGTTATGAACATGTAGGAAGTCTTGTCCACCATCAGCACGAAGTCGGTGATCGCCGGCGAATACACGGCGCCGCCGGCGCACGGTCCCATGATCGCCGAAATCTGCGGCACCACTCCGCTGTACAAAGTGTTGCGCAAAAAGATGTCCGCGTATCCCGCCAGCGACATCACGCCTTCCTGGATCCGTGCTCCCCCGGAATCATTGAGCCCAATCACCGGCGCGCCCATTTTTGCCGCCAAATCCATGATCTTTACGATCTTCCCGGCATTCGTTTCCGAGAGCGAGCCGCCGAACACCGTGAAGTCCTGGGCAAACAAGTAGAACAACCGCCCCTCGATGCGTCCGTAACCCGTGATGAATCCGTCGCCATAGATCTTCTGTTCGGCCATCCCGAAGTCGTTACAACGGTGGGTCACGAGCTTGTCCGTCTCCTCAAACGTGCCCTCGTCGAGCAAGAACTCGACGCGCTCGCGAGCCGACATCTTTCCTTCTTTATGCTGGCGCTCGCGCCGCTTGGCCCCCCCACCGTCTTCGGCGAGCTGGTTGCGCTTGTTGAGTTCGGCGACTTTTTGTTCGAGATTCATGGGCAACGATTATAGCGTTTGGGTGGAGCCCGGGTGTGAGGGCATCACGCGTCAGGACAATGAGATCCGGCTGCCGCTCTAAAGCACAGAAACCACAGGGAATGGAACACGCGGTGTAAGAACGCACCGGTTTGCGGTCGTGGCCTACGGTAATCTGTCGCAACCGCGGGCCGTTCTGTAGGCTCGTTTTTGAGGACCATCAGGAGGATTGCAATGTCATCCAAGACCTGGTTCCGAGCCGGAGTGACTGCAGTTCTGGCGCTCGCGCTCGCGACCACAATCGCCGTAGCCCAGGACCACGGGCACGGCCGCGAGAACAACGACCGCGACGACGATGATGACCATGGCCACGGCAACGGTCACGGCCGGGGTCACGATCATGACCGCTACTCCGATCATGACCGCGACGCGGCCCGCGACTGGTACCGCTCTCACTACTCGCATCTCCCTCCGGGGTTGGCCAAGCGCGATCGTCTGCCCCCCGGACTTGAAAGTCAACTAGTCGCTCGTGGAACTCTGCCACCGGGACTCCAGAAGAAAATGCAGCCGTGCCCGCGGGAACTGGAGATGAGGCTCCCGCCTCCACCTCCCAACTACGCGCACGTCGTGATTGGTGGCAATCTCGTTCTGCTCAATCGGGCGAACTTTCAGATCGTGGACGTCTTCCACTTCGAGATCAACTAGACCTACGTAGTTCCGCCACTTCGCGCCCGGGGGCTTCGGCCTCCGGGCCCCTCGTTCTGCTCCACAGAGCCATTTCCGATGTTGGGTCTCACGCGGGTGCCCCATCTTTACCGCGCTTTTGCGGCAAAGGTGGGGATCTCGTCCTTTCGTCCCGCGACGATCTCCTGACCTTGCTCGATACCACGTCTTTCATCGCTGATTTCGCTGGGCTGGCGGCCTCCGCTGCAATGTCCCCAACCGCCTGGCCGGTGCGGTACACTGCCCACAATGTCCTTCCTCCCCGATCAGATGGACTTTAGCTTCCGGCCCCCGGACCGTCGTGTCTGGAAGGTCCGCGATCTGGTGTCGGCCGTCCGCTCGCACATCGAACGCGAGTATGCCGACGCGTGGGTGGAAGGCGAGATCTCGAATTTCCGCGCCCCCGATTCCGGCCATCTTTACTTCACGCTCAAAGACGGCAACGCCCAGATTCGGGTCGTGATGTTCCGCTCCTCGGCACGCCTGTTGCGCTTCCGTCCGGCGGATGGTCTGCAAGTGGTTGTGCGCGGCCGGGTGACCGTCTATGAAGACCGCGGCGAGCTTCAGATTTCAGCCGAATACATCGAACCAAAGGGCGCCGGATCACTGCAATTGGCGTTCGAGCAACTCAAGGCCAAACTGGAAGCCGAGGGCTTGTTTGCCGCCGACCGCAAGAAGGCGATTCCGCCACTGCCCTCGCGCATTGGTCTGGTGACCTCGGCGCAGGCGGCCGCGCTCCGCGATATTTTGAATGTGCTCCAGCGCCGCCATCATTCCGTGAACGTTTTAATTTATCCGGCTCAGGTGCAGGGCGATGCCGCTTCGCACGAGGTGGCCGCAGGCTTACGCTTTTTCAACCAGCACGACAATGTGGATGTGATCATCGTCGCGCGCGGCGGCGGATCGGCGGAAGACTTGGCCGCTTTCAACGACGAAGCCCTGGCCCGGACAGTCGCCGCGTCCGAAATCCCAGTGATCTCCGCGGTGGGACACGAAACCGATTTCACCATCCTCGATTTCGTGGCCGACCTGCGTGCTCCCACGCCTTCCGCCGCCGCGGAGTTAGTGATCCGTTCGCGTCAGGAAGTGGAAGACCATGCGGCCGCGTTGCACGAACGTCTCAGCCGCGCCATGCGCTACCGCTTGCTGATGGGCAGGCAGGCCCTGACCGAACTCGCGCAGCACGGCGCCTTTGCCCGCATGATGGAGGTCATCCGCCAGCGCCAGCAGAAACTCGACGACCTCACCCACCGCATGGAACTGGCCCAACGGCAGTTGCTCGAGCAGATGCGCCGCCGCTGGGAAATGATTTCTGCCGCCGTGCGGCATTACGATTTGCGCCTGGTGCTTACCGGAGTGCGCAAGGAACTGGAGAGCGGAACCGCCGCACTGGTCTCGGTTATGCGCAACGTCGTCCTGCGGTGCCGCGTGCGCAGCGAGCGCCTGCAGACCGCGCTGGAGTCCCTGTCACCTTTGGCTATTCTGGAGCGCGGATACGCGCTCGTGTTCGATTCCAACGGCAAACTGCTGAAGGACGTGCGCGCGCTCAAGGTTGGCGACGAGATTTCCGCACGCCTGGCGCATGGCGAGATTCAGGCCGCAGTTACCAAGAAGCAAGGATGAGCCACAACGGCATGCGGGTGCCCCATCTTGGCCGCGTTCTTTGCGGCAAAGGTGGGGATTTGCACCTGTCGTGTGATGTAAAAATTCGTAAGACAACTTGGGACGGGAATCTCCTGCATTTACAATGGGCTCGGCTTCAGACCTACACCAGGAGCGATTCGAGTGACTCCGCCAGTCATCACGTCGTGGGCGCAAGGCGCATGGATCGCGCTCGATATTCTCCTCGTGGCACTTCTCATTTACCAGGTGCTGGTCATGATCCGCGGCACGCGCGCCGCTCCCATGCTCGTGGGACTTTTGGTCGTAGCCGTAACCTTCTACCTGGCGCGCATCGGCGAACTGACCACGCTGAACTGGGTGGTGAGCAACGTGCTGCCCTACCTGGTGTTTGCGCTGATCGTGGTTTTTCAGTCGGAGATCCGGCATGTGCTCGCCGACCTGGGCCGGAGGTTGAGTTTTCTGCGCGGTTCGTCCGCCGAAAGCGATTCCTACGACGACATCGTGCTGGCCGCGAATCTTTTCTCCCAGCACCAGACGGGCGCCCTGATCGTGATTGAACGCGAGATCGGACTGCGCACCCACATCGAAAGCGGTGTGCCCCTCGACGCGCGTCTCTCCTATGACTTGCTGGCCACGATCTTCCGTCCCAGCGCGCCTTTGCATGACGGCGCCGTGATCGTTCAGAAAGACCGTATCGCTGCCGCCGCCTGTTTTCTTCCGCTTTCCATGAACCCTCTGCTCTCCACCCAATTGGGCACGCGGCATCGCGCCGGCATCGGCATCACGGAAGAAACCGACGCGATTGCCGTCATCTGTTCCGAAGAGACCGGGGCGATCAGCCTTGCCATTGGCGGCAAGATCGAACGCGATCTGACGGTCGAGCAACTGCGCGAGCGCTTGGGCAGCGAGCTGCGGCGCTTCATGTCGCCGGTAACCCTCCCAACATCGATCGCCCCCGGCGACGACGAGTCCGACGCGCTGCTGGACTCCCCGCTGCGCGATCCGGCGTCGCAGCGGAAATCCGAGTCCGGTCCGGAATCGGAGTCACAGTTATGATCGGATTGTTCCAGCGCTACGTGCTGCACAACTTCGGCTTAAAAGTACTGTCCCTGGTGCTGGCGACAGGACTGTGGTTTCTGATCTCGCCCGACGAGCAGCCCGCGGAAGTGGCCCTGCGCGCCCCCATCGTCTTTCAACACGTTCCCTCGCAGCTCGAGATCAGTTCCGAGATGATTCCCGAGGCGCAGATCCGAGTCCGCGGACCTGAGCGCGTCATCCGGCAACTCCAGGCGAACGAGATTCACGCGGAGATCGAACTGGTAGACGCCAAGGCGGGCGACCGCACTTTCGATCTGACGTCGCAGCAGGTGCGTCACCCGCGCGACGTCACCGTGGTGCAGGTCGTACCCAGCCAGTTGCACCTGGCCTTTGATACCCGGCTGACCCGTGAGGTCGAGATTCATCCCCGGGTCACAGGAAGCTTTGCCGACGGCGAACAGATTGTCAAAGTCGATGCCGACCCCCAACGCATTACCATCACCGGTCCGCGTCATCATGTCGAAAAAATAGATGCTGCCACAACCGATCCCATCGACGCCACGGGAACACGCGGCAGTGCGGTCTTCACCACCAACGTCTATGTCGCCGACCCGCTGGTGCAGGTCGTCCAGACGACCTCAATCCGCGTGACTGTCCTCGTGCAGAAAGTAGGCAGCGCCATCACCCACTGAGTTGCCGCTCTTCTACGGCGTCATCCCGAGCGGAGCCGTTTCTCAGGCGAAGCGACGGATCTCGCGTGGGACTGAAATCCAGCCTGTCTAACTCGAGATCAAGCGCTATCCTCCGTCCTCATTTATCATTTCTAGTCCTACCCCTCTTTCCTATGAGCCAGCAAAGGCAGTTGTTCGGGACCGACGGTATTCGTGGTGTCGCAGGAGAATTTCCGCTCACGAAACAAAGCACGTATCTGATCGGCCGCGCTCTGGGCCACGATCTTGTTCGCTCGACGCGGAATGCCCAGGCTGTGATTGGCCAGGACACGCGCCAGTCGAGCCGCTGGATTGCCGACCGCGTCGCCGAAGGTCTGGCGGCCGTGGGCGTCGAGGTGCACAGCGCCGGCGTGATTACGACTCCCGGAGTCGCGTTCCTTGCACGCTCGCGAGCCCTGGCTGCAGGCGTCGTCATCTCCGCGTCGCACAATCCCTGGACCGATAACGGGATCAAGGTGTTCTCCGGCGATGGCTTCAAACTCACCGACACTCGCGAGCTGGCGATTGAAAAGGAAATTTTCGGCCAGCTGCAGAACGCGGCCTCTGTCGACGACACCGCTCTCAAAGTTCCGAAACCGTCTCTGCCCGGTGAGGCCGAACTGCGCCAGGCCTACGTTCGGTCGCTGGCAGAAGGCGTGTCGTCCGATCTGAGCAGGTTGCGCGTGCTGGTGGATTGTGCCAACGGCGCGGCTACGGCCGAAGCGCCGGAGTTATTTCGCGACCTCGGCATTCAGGCCACTTTTATCCATGTTTCGCCCGACGGCAGGAATATCAACGAAGGGTGTGGAGCGTTACACCCCGAGACTTTGGGAAAGATGGTGGCAGAGTCCCCCGGCAAGTTCGATCTCGGCGTCACCTTCGACGGCGACGCCGATCGCGCGCTTTTTTGTGATGCCGGTGGCCGCGTGGTCAATGGCGATGGCGTGCTGCTGGCCGCTGCCCGCGACCTGCACGCGCAAGGCAAGTTAAAGGCGGACATCATAGTCTCCACCACCATGTCGAACATGGGGCTCGAGATCGCGCTGAAGGAGTCAGGCATCCGCATGCTGCGCGCCAACGTCGGCGACAAGTATGTGCTGGAAGAGATGCTCAAGACCGGCGCCACCCTCGGCGGCGAGCAGTCCGGCCACATCATTTTTCGCGACGGCGGCGCAACCACGGGCGACGGCCTGCTCACAGCCCTCCGGCTAATGGATATCCTGGTCCGCGCCGGCAAGCCGCTGGCCGAGTTGATTGGCGATCTGAAGGTTTTTCCCCAGAAAATTCAAAACGTCCGCGTCCGCGAAAAGATCCCTTTCGCGCAGATCCCGGCAGTCCAGGCTGCCATTGACGCCGCCGAGCGGGAACTCGGCGGCAACGGCCGCGTCGTGGTCCGCTACTCCGGCACCGAAGCGCTGGCCCGCGTCATGGTCGAAGCCGAGTCCGAAGAAAAGATGCGCTCCCTGACCGCCGGAATCGCCGCTGAGATTCAATCGGCGCTCGGGGTATAGGAGTGCATTATGTGGGGTCGCCACCCCCGGCTGCCGCTGCCCCATTTCTCGCGTCATTTGCGAGAAGTGGGCTTTTCGGGACTCTGTAAATCGAAATCGGCCCGAGACCCCCGGGCACGGTTTCCGACCTATTTCCTCTTCCGCCGCTGGCCCGATGCCGGCACCGGTTCTTCCTCAACCACTGCAAACTGAATCTTCTTCTCTACCGGATCAATCCGGTCCACCAGCACGCGAATCTTTTGCCCCAGATGATACCTCTTCCGTGACCGCTGCCCGATAATCTCCCGCGTGTTCTCGTGATAGGTATACCGGTCGTCCGTTAAGGTGTTCAGCGGCACCAAGCCTTCGACAAACAAATCGGTCAGCTCCACGAAAAACCCAAACTTCGTCACGCTGGTGACCAGTCCGTCAAAGTCCTCACCCACCCGGTCCTGCATGAACTTCACTTTCTTCCCCTCCATCAGTTCACGCTCGGCATCATCCGCCCGCCTCTCCGACTGGCTCGACTCCTCCGCAATCTCATGCAGTTCCTCCAGCCCAATCGGCCCTCCCCAAGCCTCATGTGGCGCGGGCGCCCCTGACCGCGTCCCGTCGGTTACCAGTCGACGCTTCGACCACGGCGAAGCCTTCTCGTCACCCGGCAGCGCGTGCCCCACTTCTCGCGCTCTTTGCGAGAGGTGGGTATTTTGACTCAACACGTCCTTCAATATCCGGTGCACAATCAAATCCGGGTACCTCCGGATCGGCGACGTGAAATGCGTGTAGCTGGTCGCCGCCAGTGCAAAGTGCCCCAAATTCTCCTCCGAATAACGCGCCTGCTTCAGCGACCGCAGCATCAGGTAGCTCAGAATGCGCTCCTCCGGCTTCCCCGCAATCTTTTCGGTGAGCTTTTGATACATCCGCGGCGTGATGTGCACTTCCTTCGGTACCTCGATTTCGCGCACCCGCTTCCCCGTCCCGTAAGCCGCTCGCCGGTCGGCTTTCATCTGCACGCGATGAATCGGCAGCGCCCCCACCCCCAGCGAATACCCGAACGTCGCCGCAATCACTTCAAAATCATAAACGCGCTTCGCATCCGGCTTTTCGTGAACCCGGTACAGGGACGCAATGTGCTTCGACTCCAGATGGTGCGCCACGCATTCGTTGGCTGACAGCATGAATTCCTCGATCAGCCGGTGCGCGACGTTGCGTTCCGACCGCGCAATACTCTTCATCAGTCCAAACTCGTCGAACTCGATCACCGGCTCTGGCAGGTCGAAGTCAATCGATCCGCGCCTCTGCCGCTTGCGGTTCAGAATCAGCGCCAGCTCGCGCATCAGCTCAAAGGTCGCCACCAGTGGCGTGTAGCGCTCGCGTGCTGCGGCATCTCCTTCCAGCACCGCGTTCACCGCGGTATACGTCATGCGCTCCGCCGACCGGATCACACTCTCGCTCAACTCATACCCGACGATCTCGCCGCGATGGTCCATCTCCATCACGCACGACAGCACCAGCCGTTCTACCTGCGGCCGCAAACTGCAGATGTCGGTCGAGAGTTCCAGCGGCAACATGGGAACCGCGCGGTCGGGAAAATAAACGCTGGTACCGCGCAGTCGGGCTTCCTGATCAAGGGCAGTCCCCGGCGTCACGTACTGCGCCACATCGGCAATATGCACCTGCAGTTCAAAATTGCCGTTCGGAAGCATGTGCACGTACACAGCATCATCAAAATCGCGCGCTGTTTCCCCGTCAATCGTCACAATCGGCAGCCCACGAAAATCCCTCCGCCCCTCCAGTTCCCGCGCCGGGATTACGGCGGGTGCATCCTGTGCCTCCGCAAGCGCCGTCGCCGGAAAATGATGCGGCAGATGATACTTCCGGATCATGATTTCCACGTCCACGCCGAAATCATCCTCACGACCCAGAATTTCAACCACCCGTCCCCGCGGATTCTGCGTCGGCGATGGCCAGTCGGTGATCTCAACGTCAACCACGACCCCGTCCAGATCGTCCCACTCAGCCCGCCGCGCCACCTCGTCCCCAAGCACTCGATCCACGGTTTTTCGTTTCCTCTGTGTCGCCCGCGTCCTCTGTGGTTCAGATGTTGTTTTGTTTTCCTTTGGTGACGCGGTGGAAGGTTCCGGAGTCTCCATCCCCGCCGGAATCAAAATCTCCTGCGTTATCTTGCTGTCGATCGGTTTTACATACCCCCCGCGGCTCCCGTAATGAAAAATCCCGACCACCGTCGGATGGGCCCGCATCACTGGCCGCACAATCCGCCCCTCGGCACGACCATCCGGCCGCACATTACTGACGTCGACCAGCACGAGGTCCCCGTGCATCGCGTTCCCAATCAGATGCGGCGCAATGAAGATGTCGCCCGTCAGTCGCGCCTTAAGCGATGGCGAAAGGGACTTGGCGCCCGGAATGACAAATCCAAAGCCATCCCGGTGCATGCTGAGCCGTCCCGCGACGAGATTCTTGTCCGCAGCCGCCGCAGGCAGCGCGTAGCGATCAGAATCGACAGAAAGCAGCGTGCCCCGCGCCACCATCTTCTGCAGCAGCGCATCAAGCTCACGCCGTTCGTCCCCGCGTACCCCAAGTTCCCGCACGAGTTGCTTGAACCCCGCTGCCCGCTTGGGTTGTTTCGCAATATGTTTCAGGATTGTGGATTCAGGAAGCATAGGAGAAAGCTGTCAGCGATCAGCTCTCAGCATACCGCACGAACAGTTTTGTCATCCTGAATGAGCGAAGCGAAGGAGTTGTGCACTCCGCGGCAAGTTGCATAGGTCCTTCGGTCCGCAAAAGACGCGGACCTCAGGATGACAAATCTGCCCTACCATGAATCTCCGCCCCCGCGCGGAGGCCACGCTCCCAGTGCGCGCCGCACCATCGCGATCTGCCCCACGTGATAGCTGTTGTGCGCCACCATCTGCCAGAGCACGGCCTCGAGGGTTCCAGCAAGTCTCTTGTCGCCCGCGTGCCCGCTCTCGATTTCGCGCTGCAGTTCCTGCGCCGGCGACTTCGCCAACTCGCCAAACTCGGCGAGAAACTTCCCCATCTGTGTCCGGAGACGATCCCATTCCTGCGCATCGGCGGGTGCCGAGGCGGCCGGGAAGCTCTCCGCGCTGTGCTCTGGATACGCTGGTCTCTCTCCCCGAATGCGCCCCAGTTCGTATTCCATCCAGTAATTCATGTGGAAGACGAGTTGGCCGACCGAGTGGGTAAATCCCGCCGCTTGCCGCGCCGCGAGGTCCGCAGAAATATCTTCCACGCACGCCAGCGGATCGACGTGCGCGCCCTTTCCGCGAAGCAGTTCAGTCAGTGCGCGCTGGGACATGGAGAAGAGAATAGCCTTGTCATCCTGAGCAAAGCAAAGGACCTATGCATTCTTCTCGCCCGCGGCAAATTGCATGGGTTCTTCGCTTCGCTCAGAATGACACATCGCTCAGATCACCCTCAATAACCCGTGTTCATCCGGGTGAATCCGTGGGCCAACAAGCCGGCAAGTGCCTACCGCCCCGCAAAATATTTCTCCTCCAGAATCCTCCGATGATGCAACTCGTGTCCCGCAATAATGTAGGCCAAAGCGCGCACGCTCACTTCATTGTTGTTCGCTACGCCCCGCCGCGCCCACGCAGCCTCATCCAGATTGCGCAGCAGCGTGATCGTAGCCCGCCGCACCGCGATGTAGTCTTCAATGATCTCCGCCAGCGGCGCCCGCGCGAAAGGACCATTCCGCACGTAATCGTCCTGCTCGAAGCCCTCGATCGGCGTCTGGTCGCCCCGCGCAATCCGCAGCGCGCGATACGCAAAGATGCGCTCCGTGTCGCAGACGTGCCCCAGCACCTCCTTCGCATTCCACTTATCGGGCGCATACCGAAAATCTCCATCGCTTTCGTCGCGCCCCGAAAGCAACAGCATCGTCTGTCGCCTTTGTGCGTCGAGCGTCATCAGGATGTCGGACCCCGCGACAAGCGAAATGTAGCGGTGATAAAACGGTGCATACTCGCCTGGTTCGGGTCGAGCGATGGCCAACGCGGCAGGACTATGAAGGGCTGGTTCTGACATGCTGTTGCTCCAATTTCGAATGAATTGCCCGGGCCGGATCCTGAAGAATTAGACGCTCGAGCCCAGACTCCGCTTTCGATAAATCTTCGACCCCACGAGCATACTCCGGGGCGTGGTGGAACGGCAGCCACCCGGCGTTTTTTCCGGGAATCGTTACACCGGCCCGGCAGAAAATACCTGAGCCAACCCCTGCTCGCCCTGTTACCTCGGCTTTCCCGGGCGAAGTACCCTCCTAGGAACTCCCAGTTGAAAATAAAGGATTTCCACAGGGCTCAATTTGAGACACGGGAGTACAATTCGCATTGGTCACGAAAGTGCGGCCAGTGACCCCTAATCCCAACTAGGAAAGGATCTTTTACCCCATGTGGAAGCCGACCAATCAGCCTCAGACTCCTGCCCAACCTGCCGTGCCGGAGCGCCCGACTACGTCTGCCCCCAACACACCAGCGATGGCGTCCGCTGAACCCGCCGCTCCCCGGCCGATCACCACGACGACCGCGGACCAGGCCACCATCGGCAAGTCGCTTGTCATCAAGGGCGAGGTTACCGGCTCCGAGTCGCTCTACATCGACGGCCGCGTGGAAGGTTCGATCAATCTGTCGGGCAATCGCGTGACGGTCGGCCGCAATGGCGTCGTTGCCGCCAATATCAACGCCCGTGAGATCGTGGTCCTTGGCAAAGTCCGCGGCAACCTTACCGCCAGCGATCGCGTCGACATCCGTAGCGACGGTTCGCTCACCGGCGACGTCATCGCCGCTCGCATCTCCATCGAAGACGGCGCCTTCTTCAAGGGTGGCATCGACATCCGCAAAGGCGGACAGCCCCAGCAGCAGAAGGCCAACGGCGAGGACAAGTCAGTTCCGGCCGCGGAGCCCGCAGCCGTCGGCGCCCGGGCATAAGTTTTGCTTCACGAAAGTTTGGTCGTTCTTCAGCAGCGGGCATGCGCAAGGATGCCCGTTTGTTTTTCTGCAGCAAATCAGCGCCGCCGTCCCGGCGGCCGTAGCAGGGCCTTGCCCCGAGATTGTCGCAAGGGTGTCCCGCCAGCGCGGACGGGCAATTTCCTGTCCCTGTTTCTGTCCTTGTCCCTGTTCCTTCCATAGCTTTTGATATACTTGTCGCCTTTTTCCAAAGGGTAGGGAACGGGAACCTCATGGGACGCATCTTCCTGGTATTCCTCCGGCGTTTGTGGCTCCCCCTGCTGGTGCTGGCGGGCTTCCTCGGAGTGTGCGTCGTCTTCTACATGCGCGTCGAAGGACTGCGTCCGCTGGACGCCCTGTTCTGGGTGATTCATCCCCACTCCATTGAATTCCGGGCAGTCCACAAGTCCACCAAGATCTTCTCAATGTTCGTGTACGCGGGAGTTTTCGCGCTGCAGATCTGGATCGCCGAGCGCGTTCTGCTTACCATTTTCAGCCGTCACGGCGTGGAGGCATGGAGAACCATGGTCAACGAGGTCAACGTCAATCGCCTGAACGACCACTTCATTATTTGCGGCTACGGCCAGGTAGGCCGCACGGTCGTCGACCAGCTGCGCCGCTTCGAGATCCCCTTCGTGCTCATCGAGACTAACGAAGGTCTTTACCGCGAATTGCTCAATGACAAGACCCCCGTCATTCAAGGCGACGCCAAGCGCCACGACGTCCTGCTTCAGGCCGGACTCGACCGTGCTCGCGGCATCTGCATCGTTATCGACAACGACGCCGACAACCTCTACATCACGGTGACTGCCCGCTCGCTCAACCCCAGGATCAAGATCATCACCCGCGCCGGACAGCAGCGTTACGCCAACGCGATCCGCAGTTCGGGCGCCGATGAGGTTATCATCCCCGAATACGAAGGCGGCCTCATGACCGGACGAATGATCCAGAAGTATTACCCGATCACCATGGCCATCAAGTAAACCATCCCCAAGGCCGTGTGCCGTGACAGTTCGGCACCGTTCAGACCGGACGGTGCACTGGTTTTATCATTCCGCAAAATGGCGAGTAGGAATTACCAAAGGAGGCAACGTGGAGTTTGTCATGTTTGAAAATGTGGACGGCATGGAAGTCTTTGTGAATCCCGAACGGGTGATTTGGGTACGAGAATACCCCGGCCAGATCACGGTGATCAGCTGCGGAAACGAGGACAAGTTTGCCGTACGCCTCAGTCCTGCCCAAACTGTTGCCACGCTGGGCAAGTCAATTCGCTAAGCCGAAGGAGTGTGCTAGTCCTGCACCGTATAGATCCACAGCTCTGCGCCATGGTCCGCGCGAGCCGGGACGGCAAGATAGAAACGGTCGAAGCCTTTCTTGCCCTTTCCGAAATACCCGGCGGTGCGCGCCCCAACAGCCGTCTGAACCTTGGCGAGAAGTTTGTAGTGATCGGCATCGTCTTGCTGGAACACGCTGATGTAGCCTTCTCCTCCCGGGATATAGACGCGCTTGCGGACGGAATCGTAATACAGATCGTCCGAGTCTTGGACGGTCGGAAGCGTAGCAACCAGGCGACCTGAGCCGGTGTCAAACACAGCCAGTTGAGGCGGAGTTCGCGTGGCGACGAACAGCCTGTGGTCGGGCTCATCCAACGCCATGGGAAAGTTGCTCTCGAAGGTCAACGGCCAGTGAGCAATGGAGTGCGTGCTGCGATTGACGACGGCGATCTCTTTGAGGTCTGGCAAGTTCACATATATGTTTGGACCTGCGGCTGAAAACTGAAATGATTCCGGATGCGCTCCCAGTTTGTATTCGTCCATCCGCTTATTGGCTGCAGCATCGACCATCCCGATGGCGCCGGTCTTTTCATCGCCGTAGCCCACGTACAATCGCTTTTCCGCTGCATCATATCGAAGGTTATCTACGTCATCCCCAAAATCGATGGACGTGATCAGATCGAAGGTGCTGCCATCGTAGATGTACAGCCTTCCCTCGCCGCTTCCCACAAACAGCTTGTTCGTCTCCGGCGAATACGCAACTCCTTGCGGGGCCGGCACTCCAGAAATCGTATGAATCACGGTCTGTGCGCCGATGCCAATAATCTCTTCCGTATTGTTGCCGAGGGCGGAAACAAAAAGCCTGTTGTGTGTCGGATCGAAACCGAAATGATCAATTCGCCCCTTTACGTTCGGCAAGGGAACCGTTCCAGTCAAAACAAGCGGAACTGGGCTCGGAGGGGCCGAACCGTTCTGACCACACACCTGTGGGGTGAATGCGGCAATCAGCATCGCAACGAGACCAAGACCACACACTTTTCTCAATGCTCTACTCCCCATGCAGGGAATCTCGCGCTGGGTTTTCGGTATGCCGGAGCACCAGCCCCTGCTACCGACGCGCAGGCTCAGGATAAGACAACCTCAAGTGGTGAAGTCAGGCGTTAGCGCAATGAGAATGGGCGGTCCCGGTCAATGGGGAGCAATCGCGCCTAACGAGGTGCGATCTCGGTCAACGCCCACTCTATCCGATCCACCTCCTCCCGAATCACTCGGATCGCTTGCTGATTTCTGGAATAGGGCACGGGTTTGATAGCTTCTAGCGCGTGACGAATCTTGTAGTTACGATCCCGGATCAAACTGATTCTGGCGGAGGTCTCCATGCGGTGTCGGTAAATCCTTTTTGCCAGTTTCGTAGCGATCCAGGCGAAGGCTAGCCCGAACAACATCTCGATGGGAAGACGATCGGTTGCTCCATCGAAATCGAGGAATGCGACTCGATACACGGCTTCGCCCAGACCTAGCGAAGCGAATATCACACCCACCCCGATCAATCCGAGCGTCAATCGGTCATTTGGTCGAAGTGCCAAGCGGGACTGCTCTCTGCCGTAGTTTTCCGTGAATGCCATTGCTCCCCCATATCTTGTCGATCGGGCCGAAGGCCTAATATTTCGTTCCCGGGTCATCTGGTTCACGCTCTCGATGCGATTTTCAATCGGAGCAATGGACCTCACCGGCTTCACGTCCCGTGACCGGGCATACCCGTGAATACAGATTAGTCTATGAGCGCGAGCGCCGCCGCGATAACTGACAAAACTGACAGCCCGCACGCAGTCGACCACGCGCCTATTCTACGAACATGCAATCCCCATACGAATAGAACCGGTACCGCTGCGCGACCGCATGCTCGTATGCTCGCATCACCTTCTCCTTCCCGCCCAGTGCGCACACCAGCATCAGCAGCGTGGACTGTGGCAAATGAAAATTGGTCAGCAGCGCCCGCACCAGCTGAAACTTGTACCCCGGATAAATAAACAGATCCGCTTCCCCCGAAGCTGCCCGTATTTCGCCCGTCCCCTGCAGCGCCGCATACTCCAGAGTGCGCACGGTGGTAGTCCCAACGGCGACAATCCTCCGCGAGTCCCTCCGCGCCCGATTGATGTTCTCGGCAGCCTCGGCCGAAATAGAATACCGCTCCGAATGCAGCTGATGCTCCTCCACCCGCTGCGTCCGCACCGGCTGAAAAGTTCCCAGCCCGACGTGCAGCGTTATTTCGGCGCTCTCAATGCCGCGCTCCCGCATCCCTGTCAGAATCTCTGGCGTGAAGTGAAGCCCAGCCGTCGGAGCCGCCACGGACCCGCGTTCGCGTGCATATACCGTTTGGTACCGCTCCCGATCGCCCGAGGATTCCGGCCGGGCAATATAAGGCGGCAGCGGGATGTGCCCAATCCTCTCCACAATTCCAAAAAAGTCATCCAGCCCAGTGGACTCATGTGGGGACAGCCGCCCAAGCCTGCCCTGAGCGCAATCGAAGGGGCCGTCCGGCCGGGCAACGCCCGGCGGCGTCGGCGCAAACCGAATCCGCCTCTCGCCAAAGCTCCCCCGCGCAATCACCTCAGCTTGCAACTCATCCTGCTGGCCAAAGAACAGCCGTTCCCCCACGCCGATCTTCCGCCCCGGCCGCACCAGGCATTCCCATTCATTGGGCTCCTGTTGCACTTGCCGCGTGAGCAGAACCTCAATCCTACCCTGCAGAAAGTCCCGTGCCGCAGGATTGCGCGCGCTCACCGCTTGCGCCCTCACCCCGCCCCTCCGTCCGTAAAGCCGAGCAGGAAACACCCGAGTGTTGTTGAACACGACCAAGTCGTCCGGCCGCAAAAGCTCCGGAAAATCGGGAAACTGCCGGTCCTCTAATCGGTCGCCCGAGCCCACATGCAGCAAACGCGATGCAGCGCGGTTCGCCAGCGGCTCCTGCGCGATCAATTCCTCCGGAAGTTCGTAGTGGAATTCGGAAACCAGCACGCCTTCCGATTATAGGGACTTCATCCCAGTCAGCGCCCTCGTACCGTCACCAGTTTTCCCGAAAGAATCGCCACTTGGACCCAGGTGATTTCGGCGCAGGAGACTCGGGTGCGAGGGGCGATTTTTTGGGAGGCAGATTTTGGGTGGCGCGCGCTTCCAGCGGTCCTTAAGCCTCGCTTCCTAAAGGGTTTTAGCCGTCGAGGTCCCTTTCGTAGTTTTTAACTAAAGCCTTAGCGCGATCGTGCGATTTTCCTCGAAATTTGGATTGTCTCTGCCAGCGCGTGCTGATATTATCCAAAAGTCGAGCTGCGGCCCGCTTTTTGTCATTCTCCCCAAGGGTAACCATGCCTTCGGAACGCAAACATAGGGAAGAAATCGTCCGCTACGGACGCATGCTCCACGAACACGGGTTCGTGGCTGCCATGGACGGGAATCTCTCGGTGCGGCTCAAGGGTGACCGCGTCCTGGTGACTCCCACCTGCGTCAGCAAAGGCGCTATGCGTCCCGCGGACATGGTCATCGTCGATTTAGACGGTCAGCAGGTGGCCGGCCGCCGCAGCGTAACCAGCGAAATCGGCATGCATCTGCTGATCTATCGCATGCGGCCCGATATCCAGGCCATTGTCCACGCTCATCCCCCGACTGCGACCGGCTTTGCCGCCGCCGGCATTCCCCTGACCGAACCCCTCGTTTGCGAGGTTGTCATGGGCTTGGGATGCATTCCACTGGCCCGCTATGGCACGCCCGGCACGTCCGAGTTAGCCCAGACGCTCGAGCCCTACGTTCCCGCTTACGATGCCATCCTCATGTCGAACCACGGCGTCGTCAGCTACGGCGATACTCTCGAACACGCCTACATGAAGATGGAAACTGTCGAGCACTTCGCCCAGATCGCCCTAGTTACCCACTTGCTTGGACGCCAGCAACCCCTGCAGGCCGTCGAAATCGAAAAGCTTCTCCTGGCCCGCACGAAGTATTTCGGTGCAAAAATCGCCGCGTCAATGCCCCTGCCGCGAGCCCCGCAAAAAGTCAGCTAAGCCTGCTTTGCTTCGCAGACAACTTGTTTTGTCATCCTGAGAGTTTGTGACTTTTTGATTTTTCGGCCATTTTGTCGTCATAACTGGTTTGTTTGCAGCGTCGATTTTCGACGACTTTAAAAAGTCACAGACTCTGAGCACAGCGAAGGACCCCGTACAATCCTGTCCCGGCAGCGGCGTTCGAGGGAGTTCTGATCACCGCCGGACTGAACCGGAGGCTTCTTTTCTCGGTTACCACCTACTCCCCGCCGATCCGGAACCTCACCCCCGCCCGGAAATTAATCGGCAGAGCCGGATACCCAACCACTTCGTTATACCGCCGGTCCAATCCATTCTCCACGTTCGCGTAGGCGGTAATGCGCGGACGCACCGCGTACCATCCTCCAAAATCCACGCGTAGGTATCCCGGCGCGTGATCAATGCCAAAGCCCAGAAAATCAGAGTCCGGCCGCGGCCCCACAAAGCTTCCCGCAAGACTTCCTCCCCACCGCGTCCCCAGGTATGACAACAGCGCGGTTGCCGAATTCTTCGGCCTGCGCAGCAGAGGCTGTCCCGGGTTGTACAGCGCATTGATCGGAGCAGGGTTCTCGAGAATCTGCGTGGATGTGTACGTATAAGCTGCGTTCAACAGCAGTCGAGCCCGCAGCTTGGCCTGCACACCAGCCTCGGCCCCGTGCGCCAGGGCTTGGTTCACGTTTGAATACTCCCCGACAAAGTTGACCGGTTCCACCGTTACATAATTGATCTGGTCACGGAACAGATTATTAAAGTAGGTCGCAGTGAACACATACTTCCCCTGCATCAGGTCCTGCTGGATGCCCGCCTCGAACGCCCGGGTGTGCTCCGGCTTCAGCCCCGGATTCGGAATGTTGTAAAGGTTCGGCGGGATCCCATTAAACGTTTCTTCCAGCCGCGGTTCTTTAAACGCGGTCGCATAGGAAAAGCGCAATCGCGTCCCCGAAAACACTTCGTTCCCCTGCAAGGCCTGCCACGTCAGCGCCACCCGCGGCACCCCAACGTTGCCGAACGCACTATTGTGAACAAATCGGCCGCCCGCGATCGCCGACAGCCTTCTCCAAGTCACCTGCTGTTGCGCGTAGATGTCGTTGCTCAGCCGCTGCCCATGGGTCTGCGACCCGTACGCCAGGTTGCCTACAAACCCGTTCTCGTTCTCCAGGCGATATCCAAACGTCGTTTGTGCCCAGCTCCTCTCCAGATAGTCGCCTTGGTACTCAAACCCTGCACGATTGATGTGGTCCACTTCGTGTGAAGGAAAGTCAAACTCCCGATCCGGATCGCCATTCAGGTTCTGCTCGTTGTAGCTATAAAGATAATCGAATCCCGTGAGGTGATGCTGCCACCCCGAGGGCCCAGTCACCGCCAGTTCCGCGCTGCCCAGCAAGTTGTTCAGCTGCGACCAGTCGCCGGGATCGGGCGGCTGAAGCGCCGCGCCGTTAAATTCCCACTCGCCCGGAACCCCCGTGTGACTATTCGAATGACGAACCCGCACCCGCAGGGAAGTCCGCTGGTTGAGCACCGCCCCCACATTCGCGCCCTCCAGCGAATCAGAGTAGGCGTTGTTGATGCCCTCGCCGCTGGTATTGAGTTGGCTCCCGAACAGGTTGTAATCGAAGCGCCCGCGCGCCCCGGCCAGTGCCCCGTATCCGCGCGCCGTCCCGAAATTCCCCCCGTCCGCGCCAAACGTAAACTCCGGCACCGGAGTACTGCCGGCGCGCGTCCATACCTGCACCACGCTGGTCATCGCGTCAGAGCCATACAGCGTGCTCTGCGCCCCGCGGGCAAACTCCATCCGGTCGGCCTGGTCCAGTCGCAACGTGCCGAAGTCGAACGTTCCCCCTGGTTCGTTGATGGTGACCCCATCCACGATCACCTTGTTGTATCGTGAATCCCCACCCCGTACGAACAGGGACGTCAATCCTCCCCGCTGCCCTGCATTATTGACGATCGCGCCGGGAAGAAAGCGGATCGCATCGCTGGCCGCGATCGGCTGCATCGTTGCTAACTGCGCCGCGCTGAGAGAGTCCACATCGGCTCCGGAGGCCTCCGCCGGCACGGGAGTGCGCATCCCGCTCACCACCACCGTTTCCGAAGCAGTCGCCAGCCGCAGATTCACGGTGATCTCCGTATGCGATGAAACCTCCACCGTCTCTGCCGCAAATCCCGGCGCCAGAACCTGTATCTGATACGCCCCCTGGCCAGGCAGGAGAAATAACGCAGATCCTTCGGCCGACGTGCTCTGTGTGGCCAAAACTTTGCCATCGCTCCCGCCGATCAGTGACACCTGCGCGCCGGCCACGGCTGCAGATTGCGGGTCCATCACCTTGATTTTGAGATCAGCGGCCGAAGCAGCCGCGGAGAGAATCAGTCCAAGAAAGACGCCGACGAAAACGCGCATACCTTCCTCCTTTGCACGCGAAAGAGGTTGAACAAGACGGATCGCGCCGGTCTCCTGGCTTCGCGAGTAAGGACGAACCACATCCGGTAACGCCCTCGGCCTTCCCGGGACTCTTCCCAGTGGCCGATGGCAGTTTCCTCGCTTACAGTTGCGCGGCAGCGCGGGATTTCCACCCGCTTCCCTGTCTTCGCCGAGCGGCAAAGACGCGCGTTCCGAACCCATGACAAAGAACAGAAACAACCGTGCCCAGCAATCTATCGGCTGCGCATGCCGAAGTCAAATGAGATTGGTGCCGAAGTCAAACGTCATTTGGTGCGGAGCCAGATAGGTTCGAGTGCCGCCAACTCAGCCACGAAGCGGCGAAAGAATGCAGTCCACGGCGTGAGCCGTGGGGGGTGTCGAAAAAAGGGGAACTAGCTCCGGAGGGGCGAAAGAAAAAGGCAATCCCTCACCGCCTCCACCGCCCCACCACATACAACACAATCGACAGCACCACGCTCACCACCACCGAAGTCGCCAGCGGAAAATAAAACGTCGTGTTCTTCCCCCGATAAACGATATCCCCCGGCAGTCGCCCCAGCGGCAAATTCGCCCGCCCCAGCACCGTCAGCACAGCTCCCGCCACCACCAACACCGCCCCGAGGAGGATCAACAGTCTACCCAGATCCGTCATATTCTTAAGCTCCTCTCGAAGTCTACCAACCGTCCCATCCGCTCCAGAATCAGCGCAAATCCCCGGGTTGCTGCTCAGGCTATAATGACCCGCACCCATGGTCCTTACCTCTGGCACAAAACTCGGCCCGTACGAAGTGCAATCGCCCCTCGGTGCCGGTGGCATGGGAGAAGTTTACCGCGCCCGCGACCCTCGCCTCGACCGCGAGGTCGCCATCAAAGTGCTTCCTTCGCACCTGAGCGAGAACCCTGAGTTCCGCGCCCGCTTCGAGCGCGAGGCAAAGACCATCTCCGGCTTGCAGCATCCCAACATTTGTGTGCTCTACGACGTCGGCCGCCAGGACGGCGCAGATTTCCTGGTGATGGAGTACCTCGAGGGTGAAACGTTGTCCGCCCGAATCGCCCGCAAAGCGCTGACCCCCGACGAAACTCTGCACGTCGCAATCGAAATCGCCGACGCCCTCGACAAAGCGCACCGCAGCGGGATCGTCCACCGCGACCTGAAGCCCGGCAATGTCATGCTCACCAAGTCTGGCGCCAAGCTGCTCGACTTTGGACTAGCCAAGCTGCAGTCGTTCGCCTCCAGCGCGCCGTCGTCAGCGCCCGCCTTCTCCGCTGTCGCCACCGTTGCCAGCATGGCCTCCCCAGTCACAGTCGCCGGCACCTTGGTCGGCACCATGCAGTACATGAGTCCTGAGCAGATTCAAGGCAAAGAGGCCGACGTGCGCAGCGACATCTTTGCCTTCGGCGCCTTGCTCTACGAGATGCTGACCGGCAAGCGCGCCTTCGCTGGCAAGAGCCAGCTCTCGGTGGCCAGCGCCGTCCTCGAGAAGGACCCTGACCCGATCTCGGTTGTGCAGCCCCTCACCCCTCCCGCCCTCGAGCACTTGGTGCGCATCTGCCTGGCCAAAGAGCCGGACCAGCGTTTTCAGAGCGCCCACGATCTCAAACTCCAGTTGCAATGGATTACGGCTGGCGGCAGCCAGCTCGGCGCGCCAGCGGTGGTGGTGTCGCAACGCAAGGGCCGCCAGAAGATCATGGCCGCCGCGATGATCGTAGGATGGTTGGCTGCCGTGGTTGCGCTGACCTTGTCGGTGACCTACGCCAATCGCTTGACTTCCGCGCAGCAACTAGTGCGCGCCCAGATCGAGCGTCCCGGCGCCTACGATTTCGCGTTTGTCATGTATGGCGCGCCCGGCATGTCTCCCGACGGACAACAGATTGCGTTTGTAGCCTCGAAAGACAACAAGAACACCATCTTCGTCCAGCGTCTAAGTACCGGCAAAGCGGAGCCACTGGCCGCCACCGAAGAAGGTATCTTTCCCTTCTGGTCTCCTGACGGCAAATACATCGGCTTCTTTGCCAATGGCAAGCTGAAGAAAATCCTAGCCACCGGCGGTCCCGTGCAAGCCCTTTGTGACGCGCCCGACGGTCGAGGTGGCGCCTGGAACGAACAGGGCACAATCCTTTTCGCACCGAGAATTGCTGGCTCCCTGCAGAAGGTGTCGGATGGCGGCGGTACTCCCGAGGCGGTAACTCCCGTCCGCCAAGACGACAGCCAGTTCACCAATCGCAACCCCTTCTTCCTGCCCGATGGAAAGCATTTTCTGTTCATCCAACGCGGCGGAAAAGACTCTGTCGGTAGCGTCTACGCCGGATCCCTCGACGGAGGCGAACTCAAGCGGATTCTGCCCGTCGGATCCAACGTCGCCTATACCAACGGCACCCTGTTTTACTTGAAGGACGGAACGCTCATGGCGCAGCCGTTCGATGCGTCCGGACTCAGCCTCAAAGGCAAGCCCACATCCATCGCCGAATCGATCGAGTACTACAACCCGCGCGACGTGGGATATTTCTCCGTATCTCAGAACGCCCTTGTATATCGGCGGGCTGCCCTCGACAATCGTGACTTAGCGTGGCTCGACTCGACCGGCAAGGAATTGGATCACTGGGGTGAGCCCACCACCTACAAGGGCGGCACGTTCACTCCCAGCAGTCACTTGGCCGTTCTCCCCCGTTCCAACCCCGACGGACACGGAAGCAGCCTGTGGTTGGCCGACACCGAGCGCAAGACCATCACTCGCCTCACTCCAGATTCGGAACTGGAGCAGACCGGTGTCGTGTCGGCCGATGGAAAGAGTGTAGTCACTTCCGCCACCAGCGGCTACCACAGCGTCGTGATGCAACGCTCGCTCACCTCTTCCGGGAGAGAGGAAAAGCTGCTCGACCTCGATGGTGCCGTGTATGTCGTGAGCCAGTCCTTCGATGGACGGTACGTATTCTTTTCCGAACAAGATGCCAAGACCGGTTTCGATATCTATGTCATGGACCTTGCGGGAGATCGCAAGCTGGTCCCTGTGCTCAACAGTGCGTACCAGGAGTTCGATGCCAAGCTTTCCCCCGACAACAAGTGGCTCGTCTATAGCTCCGATGAAAACGGCGGCCGCGAACTCTACGTGACTCCCTTTCCCGGCGGGGGACCTAAGTGGCAGGTCTCCAATGGTGGCGTCACCCAGTCCGGAGATTTCAGCGTCGTGGACTGGTCCGCCGATGGGAAGGCTCTGCGCTACCAGCAGGGTGACAAAGTTTTCACGGTAGAAGTCCGCACTGGCGCCGGAAAACCAGAGTTCTCGGCGCCCAAAGGATTCATGACCATTCCCGCCGACCTGGGCGTGATGTCCATTCTGCCCGACGGGAAGCGCATCCTGGTGACCCGCGCCGTCGGCCGCCACAGCGCGTCCCCGCTCGATCTAGCCCTCAACTGGCAACACTTGCTGCAGTGACGAATAGGGAAAAATTCGGCCGAAAATTGAAGACCGCCTACCCCACCCTTCTCGCGCTCTCTGCGAGAGGGTGGGAATTTTGACGTTCGAGGCAGACGTGGTCAGCGCGTGTCTATCCTTGCCGCGTTCATTTCGGCGAGAGCGCAAAGCCACAAAACACCCTCTGAGATCGATTTGTCTTTGCATCACAAAGTACTTGACACATGCTACTCGCCGCGCTACTCTATCCGCATGTTTGACCCGCGGCCGCACCGCATCCGGCGTTTCCATCGTTCAGCGGAGCCCGGTTCGCCCAAGCAAGCCTCTGCCCGACCCGCGCCTGATTTGTTCGAAGACCTGCGCTTCATTCGCGACACCATGGAGCGCTCCGCCGCCTTTACCGCCGTGTCCGGCTGGGGACAGGTTCTGCTCGGTGTCACTGCAACCTTCGCCGCGTGGCTCGCCGCTCAACAGATTTCCCCGTTCGCCTGGTTGCGTGTCTGGCTCGCCGAAAGCCTTCTCGCCGCCGCCATCGGATTGCTCGCCTGCACCTGGAAAGCGAATCGCCGCGGCCTGCCATTGTTTTCCGGGCCTGCCCGCAAAGTCGCCCTCGGACTCGCTCCGCCCCTTTTCGCCGGCGTCTTCCTCACCTTTCTCCTGTTCCGCGCCGGCTTGCAATCCGCCCTGCCCCCCACTTGGCTGTTGCTCTATGGCGCCGGCATCATAACCGGAGGCGCGTTCTCCGTCCCCATCGTCCCGGTGATGGGTCTCTGCTTCATGCTCCTCGGTGGCCTCGCCGTACTTGGTCCGGCGGCATGGGGCAACTGGTTTCTTGCCGCTGGCTTCGGCGGCCTCCACATCGTCTTCGGACTTCTCATCGCCAGGAGGCACGGTGGCTAGGCCCCTTCCATCGCACCGCAAGCACGCCAAGCCCGAGCCCGGGGTGCATACAAAAGCGCATAAACCGGCTCGAGAACACGCGCGCGAGCACCCTTCCGCCCGCGCTCCGGAACTCCCCGAACTCGATCGCCTCATTCACGAGCGCATCCGCCTCGGCATCGTCAGCGCTCTCGCCACCAACGAATCGTTGAGTTTCAACGACCTCAAGCGCGTGCTCAAGACCACTGACGGCAACCTCAGCGTCCACGCCCGTAAGCTCGAAGAAGCCCAGTACGTTTCTTGCGTGAAGTTCTTTGAAGGACGCGTCCCCCGCACCGAATATCGTCTGACCCCGGCCGGCCGCCGCGCCCTCGCCGAGTATCTCGATCAGATGGAGGAATGGATTCGCGTGACCCGCGAAGAGTAAGCGTCATTATTTTTGGGTCCCGATGCTTTGCAATGCAAAGAACATTGCGCGTGAACCCGTGGGGCCGGACGCATTCGTCCGTCCCGTCGAGCGCAGCTCGACGAGGGGTCAAGACCTGAAGATACCCAGCGAAGCCCACATAACGCCGATGACACCCGACGCCCATTCCGCCTCCCCCTCCGCGCCTCTCGAAGCCGCCCGCTTCTGGGAGCCCCGCCGCCTCGTCTACAACGCCATTCTCACCGCCATCGTCCTGCTCTGGCTCATCCTCACGTGGCCGCATTTCCGCCCAGGCTTAACCCTCGGATCTCTCGAAGCCTTCATCGTCCTCGGTCTGGCCGCCAATCTCTGTTACAGCGCCGCCTACCTCGCAGAATTCTTCCTGCAGGCCCTTCTGCCCAGCGCCTACTGGCGCCGCCTCCGCCAGCTTCTCTTTGGTCTAGGAACGCTCTTCGCCATTGTCCTGGAAAACTACTGGATCGCTGACGAAATCTATCCTTACGCCAACCACCCCCCTGCCAGTCTCTTTGGAGGAACCAACCCTATGTCGTCCGCCGCCTTCGCCAGCAACATGAATTTCCCCGCCCCGTTGGCCGTCGTCGGACTCCTCGCCGCATCCCTCGGTCTTTTTCTAGCCCTGGCCTCGGCCCTCATTTTCTGGTTCGCCCGCAAACCGAAGTTTGCCCGCATCGCCGCCCTCGCCATCGGAGCCGGTGCGGTCGCCTACTGCGCTCTCCTGTTCGGCTTCTCCGCAGGTAGCCACGAAACCGTGCTTGCTCACGGACAGGAGAAATATTTCTGCGAGATCGACTGCCACCTTGCTTACTCCGTCGTCGACGTCAAGGCCCAACCCGAGGGCCACGAAGTCATCACTCTCCGCACCCGCTTCGACGAGACCACCACGTCGCCCGATCGCCCCAAGGATGCACCCTTGACTCCCTCCCCGCGCGAGATTCGCCTCATCGACAGCGCCGGACACCAGTACGCTCCCGTTTCCACCGCTGGCACTCCGTTGCGAACCCCCCTCAGGCCCGCCGACTCCTACACCACGCAACTCGAATTCAATATTCCTAAAGACGCCACCGGCCTGCGCCTGCTGATCCACGCTACGCCGCAGTGGCCCGACAAGCTGGTGATCGGTGACGAGAACAGCTTGCTGCACAAAAAAACCTACTTCGCCCTCTAGTGTGGAGAGGATGCGGCGTGGAGCGGACCCTCCCTTCGACAAGCTCAGGGCAGGGCTCTGTCCGCTGCCTTTGTTGTTGTTCTTGTTCTTGATTCAAGTGGGAAAACTTCATGTGGGGACAGCCGCCCTCGGCTGTCCCGTCGAGCGAAGCTCGACGAGGCAACGCCCGATGCTACAATCCCGCCCATGCAACGTTGCGCCCTCCTCCTGTTCCTGACGGCCATCCTCGCTGCGCAATCCGCCCCCGAATTCGAAATCACCGCCGAACCCCACCACCACCTCGCCTTCGCCAACGATCAAGTACACGTCTTCACGGTCGATGTCCCGCCGCACTCCGAGACGCTCCTGCACTGGCACCGCCACGACTACATCTACGTCACGCTCGGCAACTCCGAGGTCGTCAACGCGGTTCCAGGCAAAGATCCCGTCACCCTCAAGTTGCAAGACGGCCAAGCCGGATTCCTGCCCGGCCCCTTCGCCCACATCTTCCGCAATCTTTCCGCTCAACCCTTCCACAACGTGACCGTCGAACTTCTGGAGGACAACAAACTCCGCCACTCCCCCGTCCACTGGGACCCCGCGCATCCAGAAGACGATCGCGGCCTCGAAATTCTCCAAGCCGGCACCAAAGAGATCCTTTTCGTGAAAGACGGCGTCCGTGTCTCCGAATTCGAGCTCCAACCCGGAGGCGTCGTCCCCATGCGCCACCACGCCGATCCACATCTCCTGGTCGCCGTAACCGATTTGGATTTACGAGAGAGTCATCTCAATGACGTTCACCCGCCGCCCGATCTTGGCCACTGCATGGCCGGACAAGTCGACTGGTTCCCCGGCGACTACTCCAGCTCCCTCACCAACGTTGCCAAAACCCCAGCCAAATTCGTAACCCTAGAATTTCACTAGCGAAGAGACTCTGTATAAGTGTGGATGCACGTGTGGGGACGGACGCATTCGTCCGTCCCGTCGATCGCCGCCCGACGAGCCTACTCCACCGCGGCGATCACCGGACATACCGGCGCCGCCTCGCCGCGAACGATCGCCGCCCGCCACTCCCCCAATGCCTCCAGCAACTCCCCCACACGGATCTCCCCAAAGTCCCCCGGACACCCCGCGAGATTCTTGCGTGCCCGCGCCATCAGCGAACAAGCCCCCACCACATTCCCCGTCGAATGATGATGCAACGCCACCGCCGCCTGAATCAGCCCCTGCAGAAACCGCTTCTCCATCCCATGCGACTCGCGCCACACGTCTTCCCAAACCTCGTGCGCGTCATAAAACTCCCGCGCATTAAAGTGCCGAATCCCCAGTTGATATCGTTCAGCGTCCCCGAGAGTCATCCCGTCGATTCTACGTTTAGGCTGACGAATGTCCCCACATCGGCGGTGCTGGGTGCCGGCATTGGCGGGCAGAGCTTGCCCGAGTTTATCGAAGCGAGTGCCCGCCCCACTCGAGCACCCTACACGAGCGGAACCCCAAGCCGCCCGCACCAAATCAGTAAACCTGCGCATTTTTTCAAATTGCCCCTTGCAATTTTTCTCAATCATCTGGTATAAACAATTCACCGAGAGCAGATGTGTGGCAGCCGGTCGTAGTTTGTTTGAATCTCTCGTGTCCGTCCGGCATCTAAGTTTTCAGAGAATGCAGAGTTCTCAATCGTCCCGGCCACGGGACTTGATTCGGAAACACCAGTAGGTTTCTGAAGGGTACCTTCAAAGCAAGGACCTCCATTTAGGATCTTTTCTCAATTTTCTGTCTTCCGCCTTGGCTGGTCTAAAAAGCCCTGCGCCGATTATTCGGTGCTTTGTGTATCCAGAGCGGAAGGCCATACTGTTGCGCGCTTCTGAGCTTAACGGCCTGTCGAGCTTTCGCTCGACCGGGCAGCCGAGGGCGGCTGTCCCCACAAGGACCCCTAGCTCCCAACAGCCTCATTCCGAGGCAGATTACGCATGTGGAAAACATGTGTAAATGCTGTGGGATGTGCAGGTTGACAGGGTGTCGCGCGGACGATATGGTTAAAAGGTTTCGAGGACAGTCGGATTCACTCTAGTAGTGAGTTCGCCTAGAACTGAAGGCGCGCCGCTCAGGCGGAAGGCGATTCGGTCTTTGACAACTCGGTTGAACGTGCCAGTCGTGAGAGAGCGGATTCGGGCATAAGTCCGAAACGATCTCACAAGATAGACCACCGTGAACTTCTTTCGCATCTTCTGGATGCGAGTGGAGGCTGAACGGTGGCGCCATCCCGCGTTGTTGAAACCAGAGCAGTTTTTGCAAGCTGCATTGGATACGTGGCGATGGCAGTCTGCCAACTACCCGTCGGCAGACATCAGGTTTCAAACGAGAGTTTGATCCTGGCTCAGAATCAACGCTGGCGGCGTGCCTAACACATGCAAGTCGAACGAGAAAGTGGAGCAATCCATGAGTAAAGTGGCGACCGGGTGAGTAACACGT
>JBARBI010000259.1:0-2014 GCA_049792875.1 Candidatus Sulfotelmatobacter sp. | reverse complement strand
GCTTGAAGTCTCTAGGCGTGTCTGGGGTCTTCGACTACGCCGGGCTGAGTAGAGGCTCGCGCTATCGCCCCTATTCATGTTGCCTTCCGCGCATATTAATGACGTCGGCGCCCGGGTTGTATGTTTTCGCAGCTCAATTGCCCACCCCGCCTATCCCCTGTCTACGCTTCGCTGTGTACCTCGCGATACCCAGTGCAAGACTCGGGGCCGAGCAGATCGCGAGTCCTTTCTCGTAAGAATTTTCCATTCTCTGCTTCAAGCCGGTTTAGCCCGGCGCACTAATATCGCCATAACGCTCACCGACCCCGTCGAGGGGGTTTTGAGCGTAAAGGCCATCTGATTTCATCAATTGACAGACGCACCGTACAATCTCATGGCCTCCTCACGTCCCTGTGACCAAGCTTTGCTCCTCTGCATTTGATGAAGCCGAAGCGAACTGCTAAGGCAGATCCCAGTCAAGCGCATAAATCTCCTGGGTACTCTGATCGCGCAGTACTAGGGGCTCGTCGTCGAGGGACAAACCGTTCCAAGTGAGGAATTCTATCCCAGCAACAGCACGTTGCAATCGGATCGCTGCCAATTTTTCCTTCACTTTGTTAGCAAGCTGGACTCGGTACACTGCCGGATCAGGCACGTCATAGGTTTGAAAGTAAAGATAGCGGCCATCCCGCGACCACATCGCACAGCCGCCAGACAAATCCGTGATTCCCGTCCATGCCTTGGTCGTTGAGTCCCACAGCATCAGCTTACGTGCATTGGTCGTTGAGGCCGAAAGATAGCGGCCGTCCGGAGACCAACGCGGACAGTACAGCCCCTCGGCTCCATCCATCTTTGCGACTTGTCCTGTGGCAACGTCCAGGAGTGAAAGGGCGGTCGATTTTGGATCCCCGGATAAGACTTCCGGGAATCCGCCGAACACGATGCTGCGCCCGTCCGGCGACCAGTCCGGAGACGCCTGACTGACTTCACCTGGCGTGATCCGTTTTGGGGCACTCGCTCCCTCAGCCGGAAGAATGTAAATGTGCCAGCTTTTTCCCGGTTCCCGCCCCATGAACACAAGCTGCCTGCCGTCCGGAGACCAGCGCGGCAAGTTCGCCTCCATAGGTGGGAAGGTCAGCTGCAGCTTGTCGGTTCCGTCAACTCTGCTGCGCCAGAGGACGCGCTCCGGAAATGACACCCAGCTCGCCCAACCGCCGTCGCGTGAGAATGACACGCCCGATGCCGATATCCCGCCCATGTAAGGAAGAAACTGTCCACTCTTCGCATCGAGGCGAACCAACTCTCCTTTTAGCTGTGTTCCTAAAGCGAACAGCTTCGTACCATCTTTGCTGGGCAGCGGCAATGAGAAGCTCAGCGGACCCGCAGTAAGCTGAATCGGGCCAGCCGAAGCTCGATCCCACCAGTGCCGCTTCTCGTGTGTTATCCAAAGATCGGTCCCGCCATTGCGCGTGGATTGAAAGACGAAGTACTTGCCATCACTGGTCCAATTGCCACAGCACTCGACGGAATGCTTCTCCCAATGAGGGAACAGCGGATGAGTTCCGGAGCCATCGCTTGATGTCTCCCACAGCGAACTAGTATCCGTCTTTGGATCGTAAGACGAGAAGCGCAAAACCTGCTCGTGTGGCGACCACCTCGGCCAACCCGGTAGTCCCGCTGTGGTCAAGAGCCTATGGGATTCGCTTCCGTCGTTATTGCTAACGATCAATTCATGGAGCGTGCAATACGCCATCCGTTGGCCTTCGGACGACCAAGTTGCGTCTTGTGCAGTAATACTGCCCACTCGTCGCGGCGATCCTCCAAGCACTGGCACCACCCACAGTGGGACTTCAATCTCATCGGAATTCCACGTATAGATGAGCAAGTCAGAACCGCTAGGTGAGATGCTGAGCGGGGCGGCGTTAGTAAAGCCTGACGGCACCATCGAAGTGTCGCCTCCGGTGACTGAAACTTCGCCAACCCCGTAGTTGCCGCTGCCCTGTCCTTCTACGAAGAAGAGACGTGCGCCATCGCT
>JBARBI010000258.1:0-25370 GCA_049792875.1 Candidatus Sulfotelmatobacter sp. | reverse complement strand
CTTCAACTCGCGAATCGCGTCCCCGGCGCCGCTGAGGTCCGTGAGCCGCATCTCCGAATACTTGCGAGATAGGATCACACCTGGCGCGCCAGCGCGGAGAGCCGCCAGGACGGCTGCCTTAACGCTTGGCGGCGTACACTTGCTGTGATTGGGTTCGGTCGGGATATCGATATCAATGCCCGGCCAGATCAAAGTCCTCGTGCCAGCAACACCCTCCAGCGCGCGTTTCGTCTCGCGGTAGACGTAATCAGATGAAAGCCCAGTGCGAGGAATCTGATCGTAGCTGCCCTCCTTGAATCCCATCAGCGCATAGTTAAGATCGATCAGGCTCTGTTTCGAGAGATCTCCATAGAGTGTCGCGCCGATATTGTCTGCATACATCGCCATCCGCTCGCCGCCGCAGTTGTTATACATAACGACCTTGATGAAATCGGAATAATTCGAGAGCTCGTGAAGGTCCTGCTCCGCGCGGTAGATCGGATTGAAGGAATTGTTGTGCCAGATGTGCCAACCTACCGGCACGGTCGGCTTCGCGGTCTTTACCGTTTTGTAGATTGCGGCGTAAGTCTCGCGAAGGCTTTCAGTCCAGAGCATTTCCCAGGCGGCGAGTTCGGGATACCGCAAGAGAATCCGCCAGAATTGAACGTAGTAGCCGTCCACGGGGCGCTTGCCTCCCCGTGCCGAGCGAACGAATTTTTCCAGCTCCAGAAATCCCTGCCGGGTGCGCTCGACGTTGATGCCGCGTTCTCGTGCTTTGTTCTGGCAAAATTCGCAGAAGCAGGTCACGTTGTCGGGATCGACCGGCGGCGTGTCATGCGTGGCGCCCAGGCTGTCGCAGAGTGCACCCTGCCGTTCCGATCCCCACATGATGCCGTCGATGTCATAGGAACGGGTGTAGTCCTCGACCAAGCCGGTCAGGAAGTTCCGATAGTCCGGATTGTTGACGCATAGCGTCTCGGCATTCCGCCCGTACAGATCTCGCTCCTGAAGTTTCTCGATGTTCGGCAAGTCGGTTCGAAACACGTCCTCGAGCCAGCAGATGACCTTCATGCCGCGCTTTTTGGCCGCGGGGAGAACTTCGGCCAGGATGTCCAGCTCGCCGTGGTCGGGCGCACGTGTGTCCTTGAGAACCGTGTTTTTGTAGTACTGGGGATGAGGGGTGGCGAAGTTCCCGCCGTGAAAATTGAGATCGTATTCCTGCTTGCCGTGATCGGGTAGGGGTTGCCCCGGAATCTGTCTTCCGGCGATACCTCGACCGTAAGTAAATACCGCAAGAAACAGAGTATTCACGCAGGCGCGTTCCTGAAGCACATCGAGGACTTTCTCGGTGCCTTCATCCACAAACGAAACTGCGCCCACCTGGATGCCGATCATCTTGGAGGAGACAGCAGCGTGAGCTGAAGTTGGCATGGCCAAGGCGGCGCCCGCCCCGGCGGAGATCTTCAGGAATTCGCGCCGATTGACGTCCAGTTTCAACATGGACTACTCCTATTTTCTTTGGTAGCAGCCGATGTCTAGGTTTCCGGATTTGACTCGCGGTGACCCTTCCAGGTCCAGTTCTCCGACCGGCATTGCGTTAGTCGTGCCAGCAGCGATCGCGGGAGAATCTGATCGCAGATGAAAGTCGCCCGTGGCAGTGTCAACAAAACGCGGGTCCAGAAAACGGGAATGACGGTCACTCCCCGTAGACTGAACATACTTGTCGAATCCCGTCAGGGTGACAGAAGCTCCCGCCCAGGTGCTCGCGTTCGCTCCAGTGGCACAGTAATACAGGTTGTGATCGATCGTCACGGGCAGCGGCTGGCCTTTTTCGACCTGAGATTTGTTCACCGTGATAAGGCACCGGGGGCCCGCGTAGACGATGTTGTTCGCAAAGATATCGTCCGCCATGTTCCACTGCATCTGGAACTCACCCGAGCCTGTTGCCGACGTATCGTTTTCGTAGAGCGTATTGTTGACCACCGTGCTGTGATCGGTGTGCCCTCGCTCCGGCGCATAGCCCCCGATGGAAACACCCGCGGTGTGGCAGTGATAGATAAGGTTATTCCGCGCAGTGATGTAGCTGGTGGCGCGGTCCTTGTGCTCGCTGGCCAGCTCGATTCCAAAGTCCACATCATGCATGACGTTCTGTTCGATCAGAATCCTGGTGCCACCATCCACGTAAATACCGTCGGAATTTTGCTCGTTACCGTAAGCCGGATTGCCGCGCGAGGTTATGTTGTACACCAAATTACCGCTTACCACTCCGTCGCGAGCCTGGTCGACGGCGGGGTCGGGTGCCGTGCGCTCAAAGCCGATGACGTCAATTCCGATGTTGTTGTTGTCGTGGACCACATTGTGCGTAATGCGGAAGTTCGTAACGTTGCCGTTCACCACCAGAGACTCGCTCGAACCGGTTTGGAGATGATGCACCTCATTGCCGTCAATCACCAGTTCGCTGATCGGAGTCTTGGAGTCGGTACCGTATACAGCTATGCCAAACCCGTTGGCACCATGTCCCGGACCATCCCGTCCGTTAAAAGTCTGCTCAATATGATGGACGTTGTTCTTCAGCAACTCGATATGGGAGCCGGCCCCCATAATGCTTATGCCCAATGGAGTGAGTCGATGCTCGGCAGTGCGGAGGTTGCGAATTTCAAAGCCCTCAATTCTCACGTAGCTCTTGTCATGAATGGTCAGTATGCCGCTTCTGCCATTCGGAACAAGATGCCCTGCGTCGAGGACGGCTGTCTCGCCGGGATAGCTGCGAAGAGTGATGTATCCATCGGTCGCGTTGCCGGATGCCGGGATGCTCACCAGCTCTTCGTAGACTCCACCCCGCACGTTGACGGTACTACCCGCCCGCACAGTGTCTGCAGCATGTTGAACGGTGCGCCAAGGTGCCGTTTCGGTGCCGGGATTCGAATCAGCCCCGGTGGTCGACACGTAGAAAGAGGAGTTGGGCTGGCCAAAGGCCGCGGAGACGCACATCAACAACCCAACAAGAAACAAAGATTTCACGCTCGTCCTCCTAAAAAGAACCCTGCTAGATTTCAAACACTGTTCATTGTGGTCGCACTTCCACAAGCAGATTTCCAGCGAACTCAACCGGCAGATGTGCACTGTGTCCTGACACCGTCCCCAGGCTTTTTCCTGTGACGTAGTCCACGACACTGTAATTGCGGTCTTCGAGGCCGCGCAGTTCGACAGTCCCCCTCCACTGCTTTGCAAAAAAGGCGTAGTACATGGTCTGGTCCTTGCGGACTGCATGAGTCTCCGGCACATCGAAGCCGATGTCATAGAGCTGCCCGAGATATTGTCCTTTTGACAGCATCTTGTCGCGATAGATCTGAAGCCACTTTTCGAATTCCTTCTCCCGCGCCGGAGTCAGATCTGATTTACCGTGCTTTGTGACTAAAGACGGAAGAACAAACTGCGTTCCCACGACACCTCCCACGCCCACGGTGGACGCAAAGTCGTTACCCCCGTCGCTCAGTTCGACGTGATCGCCGAAGAATGGAATGGTGTCTCCCATCAGAGCCTTCAAGGTTTTCGCCTTGGAACGAACTTGAAACGAACCTCTCGGGTCGGAAGCCACGGACATATTGAAGTGCGGCATGGTGAAAAAGGAGAACGCCGTGCCGCAAGGGCAGAACTCCACCATCGTCCCAGGCTTGACAGACTGTGCGGTGTCGTAAATTGCCTTGAAGAAATCCGGCAGAGCTTCGACCGAATCCTCGGGCTGTGGGTGATGGTGAGCCGGGTTGTAGCAGGCTGGAACTCCGTTCATGTGCTGGCCATCAAGCTTCAGCCCATCAAATCCCCAGTCCACCAAAATCTTTCGCACCAAGGCCTTGTGGTACTCCACGACGCGGCGGTCGGCTGGGCACAAATAATAGGAATCCCACCAGGAAACCTTTCTCGTCGAACCATCTTGGTTCAACAACTCGTAGTCGGGATGATCCCGGAGCAGTTCCGAGTCCGGCACTGCGCTGAGCGGTGACCACCAGAGCTGGGCCTTGAATCCTTCCTGGTGAATGCGGTCAACCAGGGCCTTCATGTCAGCGTCTCCGTGGGGGAATTTCTTGGGATCAAGCGCCCAATCGCCCACATTGTTCTGCCAACCGTCGTCGAGCGTGACCCACACAAATCCCAGGCGTTTTACCGTCGGAAGCGTGTCATATACCTGCTGAGGCTGCACCGATCGGCCATATCCCCACGCGCACCAGATGGCGCCGAAAGCGTCATCGGGAGCGGTGGCTGTCTGGAAGCCTTGCTTCATCATGAAGCGCCGGTAGTCGGCGAGCGTGCGGAAGTAGTCTCCCCGGTGGACGGCGACGAAGGTGCGAAACGTATGAAAACTCTCACCGGGGCTTAAGGAGATGTCTTTGGTGAAGCGTACCGCGATTCTGGCGTGTGCAGCATCGGGCATGGATACAGGGAGGGAAACCAGCTTCGGCCGCGGCTCGACGTGTCCCACCGCCATTCCAACGTCACGCCGCCAGACGTCGATAATCGGCGTGCCGCCGCCATAATCGTCGGCATTCATGCCTTGATAATTCTCTTGCTGAAACTTAGTGTGCAGCGGCAGGACCCAATTGGGACGTTTCTCGTAGGAGCCACTCTGGTAAGACCAGAAAGCTGGAGTGTCAACATTGCGTTGCGCGTTCAGTTCGTACGCGTTGTTCGTCCAACTTTTGATCGCGAGCTTGGATGTTCCGGCATTGGTGTACTGGACCTCGAAAAAAGCCATCGCGGGAAAGTCGTCGTATACCGTGACGGAGACCACCTTTGTGAGCGTTCCCGCCTTTCCTTCGACGGTGAGCCGTTCACCCTCCCCGAAAGCGTCTTTTGTGCGCCCGTGTTTATGCGAGGTCAGGAGGAATCCGGTCCAGAGCTTGTCGGCGGTTGTCACCGTCTCAGAGGCAGTAAACGGCCCCATCACCGTCTCCGTTTTGTCGAAACAGGCAACCACCCGGCTCTGAAGGCGGTTATCAAATTCAATGCGCACATTGCCGCCCTGAATTTGAGGCTTGCCGGTAGGGATGTCCGCAGCGGCTGCGAGTGAATAAGCCGTAAGCACAGTGCTGAAAACGATCCAAGACCTGATCGCAATCATGGCACGCAGCTTGCGAAGGAGATTGCCGTCAGATCGCAAAACCTTAGTTGAAAACATGGAGCATCTTCCTGATCGGCGCCGACACATGAAGTATTTGTCATGTTGCGCTGGACAAACGAAATCAAACGATATAAATAGTAACAGTTCGATAGTCGTTAGCGCTTTACTCCGCGTCTGAGGAACATGCCTACCTGGCGAGTGCATGCTTCAATTTGACATCGCGATGGCCCTGGGGGAAAAACCGCCGATCCGTCCCCTCTCTTGCTCAACCAGATCCGTCTATTGCAGACGGTCCCGGCGCTGCCGCGGTGATCACTTCGACCGTGCTACCGCAGCGTCAGATTCAATTTGCCCAGAAGTTGGAGTTCTAGCCGACTCGGCCGCAGTGTAATCGTAAGGATTAAGGAGGAGATAATTCCGATGCACCGTAGAGATTTTCTAAAAAGTACTGTCGCTGTTGCCGTAGCTGCAGAACTTGGAATGGGTAAAGCGCAGGCGAAGGTTCCCGCCCACAACTGGGCAAACTACGACTTCGGTTCCGGTCCCCACGTGGCCGATCGCCTCAATCAGGGCCCGTTCCCTCAATACCCGCCGGATGCCGTCATTCCCACGGACGACGTGGTGATGACCACTACTGCTTCGGAAGACGTCGTGCCGAACTATGGCAAGGGGCTGGTCACCTATATCACCGCAGACAGTGGCACGGAGGAAATCAAGTCAGACAATATTCCCCAGGCGATCGAAGACTTGGTTCGATTTCCCTTGGGCCAGCAGCTTTATATCCGTCCGACCTGGAGGGAAGTGCAGCCGCGGCCCGGACGCCTGGAGTTGCCCGACTACGTGAAGCTCGTCTTTGAGTTGGCGAAGAAAAACAATAAGCGGGTCGGATTGCGAATTCAGATGTGCGCTCCGGACTATACCCACGAAGCAGCGCTCCCGGACTTTGTGCTCGAGAAAGTGCCGAAAGTTGATCTGGTGCTGAGCGATCAGGAGAGTGCCGCCTCAGGAAAGAGATTCTTGGAGAACCCGCACTCGCGTTATCAGCCCCGGTACGACCATCCTTTCTTCCAGCAGGCATTCAAAGAATTGGTTGGCCTGTTGGCAGCGGAATTCGACGGCAATCCGCTCATCGAATTCATCGATACATTCATGTACGGCTTTTGGGGTGAAGGGCACACTTGGCCATTCGGCAATAATCCTTTCCCTGATTACCAGACAGCAGAGCGCACCTGGACCAATATGCTCGAAGTCCAGCTCGAGCACTTTTCGAAGACTCCTCTGCTGACCAATACTCAACCAGACTATAGCCGGGTGGGTAATTCAGAACTGGTAGACCGCACGGTCCGCAGCAACAATTGGATTCGGAGCGATACTATCTTTATTGAGAACGAGCAGATTGAAGCGCTTAGCAATCGCCCTCCCTGGATCGCGGCCTTGCTCGAACAAGGGCTTCCGGGCAAACCTCCCGATCCAAGCGTCGCCTATGAAGGCATATCCCCGGCAGAGAACATGATCGCCCACGTGATTGACGTCGGGGCGAACTACTGGTCGCTCTGGAACTTTCACCAGATCAGCGCAAAGAATCTGATGAGCTACTACCAGGCTTATCCGGCAGCGTTCGACCGGATCAACCGCCGAATTGGCTATCGCGTGAGGCCGTCTTTCATCTGGAGCTATCAGGACACTGGTTACCTGGGGCTCATTGTCGGCTTCGCCAATGACGGCGTCGCGGGTGTGCCGGGCGTATTGAGGGTGACCGTGGAGAGCTCGGACGGAAAGGTGCTCAAGAGCGGTTGTCTGGACGCCGGCTACCCGTTGCCGGGCAAAATTCGGCAGGCACAGTTCGTGCTTCCGAACGTCACAGATTGGAAAGGATTGAAACTTAGAGCAGAGCTTGAGGTAAAGGGACTGCGCTATCCCGTGCAGTGGGCTTGTCACCAGAAGCTGAACGATGACGGCTCGCTCACACTGCGTCCGAACCTCCGTCAGCAGGTCTAGGCTGCGGTTGTTCTGATCCGCCACGATGTTTGAGGCCGTTGAAATGGGACAGAGGTGTCGTATTCTTAGGTGAACGAAAGCAGGGGGCATATATGGGCCCATCCGGTTTGCAAGGGCCTCGGTAGTAGTGTTGGGCGAGAGCGCAGCGGTTACCGCCATGCTCGATCGCCTGCTGCATCATGGGCACGTTTTGAAACGCGCCCCACGCAGTTGGCCCGCACAAAAACAGGCTTGCCACCACAGCAAGCGGCAGGATAGAACAAACTTAGTCTTGGACCCTCCCAACGTATGGCCAGGTGTTGAACTGTTCATATATGGCCGCTTTTCAGGTGTTCACTGAGGCTGTATTTCCCTGAGGTTTCGCGACGCTCCGCTAACATCTCTCAACTCGCGCGCCTTTGGCGGCGGTTCAGCTGCGAGCTCTTTTCTAGGATTTTCGCGGTGGAACGTTCTGATTCAGCCGGAAGAAGTTGTTGGGATCATAGTGCGACTTGACCGCTACAACGCGGTCCCACCGTTCGTGATAAGCCTCAGGAACGCGGTCCTGTTCATCGCCGCTCATGAAGTTTATGTAAACACCCGGTTTCATTGCTGGCCGAAGTTTGTTGAAGATTCCGCGAATCCAGGCAATATTGCCGGCGTCATCGGACGGTTCCGCCCAGTTGGCCAGCAAATTCAGGATGAAAGGAGCACTGCGATCGCCGAAGGCGGTCTCGTCCGCAGCAATCCGGGCTGCCGCACCGCCGAGATAGGCCAGTTCAATCTGGGTTTCCGATGACGGAATCGTGGCGACCGCCTCCACCAGGCGATCAATACTGCTGTCATCAAGATACGTGAAATAACCCGACTTGGTGTAGTAGCGCCGGCCATGTGGAAAATCGGAATCTGCCATGGTTTGCAGGTTCATGAACGACACAATCTTGCTGCGCGCGGAATCCGGGCTGCACATGGAAAGCGCGCGCTGCAGATAGGGGCGCCCGGCTTCCGGGTCGCCCGTCCAAATCAAAGAACTGCTGGCCACGGGGCGCCCGCGGAGTCCAACCGGTACCTTTTTTGTATGCGCGGCAAGGCGAAGATCGATATTCCACTTCAAGTCGATTGGCGCCTCGGCCATGATGTCTCTCCAGCATGCAAGGAGCCCCCGAATATCGGACTCGGGAGATAAGCCTTCAGCAAGCACAACAGCCGCAAGTGGATGGAGCTTCACCTCGAATTCTGTTACCACTCCGAAGTTACCGCCACCGCCCCGGAGGGCCCAAAACAGATCCGGATTCTCCTTTGCGTTGCAGCGTACAACCGAACTATCGGCAGTTACGAGAGCAAACCCCTCGACGTTATCGCAGGACAGTCCAAACCGCCGGGTGAGCCATCCGGTACCTCCGCCCAAAATAAGCCCGCCTGCCCCGGTGTGAGAGACGACGCCGGATGGAAACACCAGTCCTGCTTTTTGCGTTATCGCGTCAATCGAACCCAACAGACAACCCCCTGCGAACCGAGCCCGGCGCGTCTCGGAATCAACCCTGACCTGGCGCATCCTCGACAGGTCAATCACCAAGCCACGATCACATGTACTGAAGCCTGCGAGGCTATGCCCTCCACAACGGACCGCAGTAGGAATTCCTGTCTCCGAGGCGGCGCGGACTGCGTTTTGCACATCGCTTACATCTGCGCAGCGCGCGATAAGAGCTGGCGCCCGAGCTACCATGCCATTCCAAACGACGCGCGCTTCTTCGTATCCGCCATCGCCCGGACGCACCAAATCACCTTTGAATCGCCGGTGGAGCGACCGGTAAACTTCTTCGCTGGCTTCCATGGCGTGCTTTCCTTGCAGAATCTTCTTCTAAACCTTCCAGCACCGGCGACGCAGGTACAAGAGCGAGATGAGACCCAAGAAAACAGAAAATGCTGGAACCGACCATCGCAATCCCTCCACGAAAAAGGTTGTAGCCGAGATGGCAAGAAGTAACAGGATACCGATCACCGTGAACAAAGGGTGGGCCCTCAGGCGCATGGGCAAATTCAAGAGCCGGTCGCGCGTAATGGCCTTGCGAAAACGGAGGTGCGTATTGAGAATCACCAGCCAGACGAAGATCATTCCGGCTACTGCGGTGCCATAGAGCAAGAGGAAGGCATCTCTGGGAGCAAAGATCGACAGCAGAATGGCTGCGATAATCCCCGCGGTGGAAGCCAGAAGCGCGCGATGCGGTACCCCGTTGCGGCTCACTTTGCCCATCCATTCCGGGGCATAGCCGCCTCGTCCCAGAGAGAAAAACATTCGAGTTGACAGGTAAAGGTTGGTATTTACGCTCGATAATGCGGCGGTGAGCACCACGAAGTTCATGATCGCAGCCGCGAACGGTATATGCGCCGCAGCGAATGCAGTCACAAAAGGGCTGCCCGAGAGAGTGGACGAACTGCCGGCTTGGTTCCAGGGAACCATCGTTACCATAATCGCAACCGCCAGCACATAGAACAAAATAAGCCGCCAAACGATACTCCGCATGGCGTGCGGAATGGTAACCTCCGGATGCTCGGCCTCCCCCGCAGTGACAGCGATAATCTCCACTCCCATATAACTGGTGACGGTTATGGTGAGCGAGAGCCAGACCCCTTTCCATCCCATCGGCAAGAACCCTCCATGCTGGGTCAAGTTTGCCAGGCCAATCGCGCCCCGGGAGCTAACCCCGCAAATCAAAGACAGTCCCACCATGATGAAGCCAACGATGGCCGCAACCTTGATCATCGCGAACCAATATTCAAATTCACCCAGGCGGTTGACCCGCATGGAATTGAGCGCCACCAGAGCGGATGAAACCAACACCACCCAAATCCATTGGGGGACATTCGGCAGCCAAAAAGAAATGTAGATGCCTGCGGCTGTGACTTCGGCCCCGATCGCAATAACCTGTGCGACTCCGTAAGTGGCTCGAACTGAAAAACCTGCCCAGGGATTCAGGTATTTCTCCGCGTACACCCCGAATGCGCCGGCGACCGGATGGACGACTGCCATCTCCGCCAGCGCATAGGACATGATCAGGGCAATGCCCGCTCCCAGAAGATACGAGAGAATGACGGCGGGTCCAGCGAGGCGAATCGTGACACTGCTTCCCAGAAACAAACCGACACCGATGGCGCCGCCAATGGCCATCATGGTGAGTTGCCGTTGGCCCAATCCGCGATGAAGGCCTTCCACTGCCTGCATCGGAGATGTTTCACCGGCGAGTGTGGCCCCCACCTCTGAACGTTGTTGATCAGTCATGGCTGCCGACACTGGCAGGATCAGAAACCATAAGATCGATGTTGTTTTTGAGAATTTCCACGACTGCCTTCACATCGTCCACCGTGTTGTACACGTGGAACGATATCCGCAAACCGTCGTGACGATTCGAGGCGACGATGCCGCTTTCGGCGAGTTTCTGCACCAGCAAGGTTGAATCTTTGCTTTGCAAGACCACCAGTGGCCCGGCGCTATCCGCGGGCGTTTTGGCGCGAATGCCAAGATTGCGGGCGCAACTCAACAAACTTTGCGCCAGTTTCTTGATGTGACCCGCCACATTCTCCATCCCGATCTCTTGCAACAACTGGAATCCGGGTAGCGCCGCGTACACATTGGGCACGGACGGGGAACCCGACTCGAATCTCCGCGTGGTGGGAGATAGATCGAAGAGCTGGGGGTCATAGGCGAAAGGATTCCTCTGCGCGAACCATCCGGTGACCGTAGGAACCAGCGATGAAATAAGATCTTTGCGCACGTACAAGAATGCGAGGCCAGGAGGGCCAAGCAGATACTTGAGGGTTCCGGTTACAAAAAAGTCCACATCCAAGGCTTTCACGTCAACCGGGCGGGTCCCGCAATCCTGGTAATCATCGAGCATTACTAGAGCTCCGGCGTGATGTGCGATATGCGTGATGGCATTTACCTCGGAACGAAACCCGTTCTTGAAACAGACGCGGGTAAGCGGCACGATGAGCGTATTGCGGTCTACCATTGCTTCGTAATTGACAGTCGGAATGCAGTTAGCCTCGGCCTTGACGAAATGCACCTCAGCGCCTCGAACCCGGTGCCCGAGCCAGACATGGCCCATGGTAGGAAATTCGAACTCGCCCATTACAACTTTCTTTCGTTCTTTGAAATTCAACGCGCTTGCGACGCCATTAATGCCTGCCGAGACGCTGGTCACGATGGCAACTTCGTCCGGGCTAGCGTTAATGAATTGCGCAAAGGCGATTCGCGCCGCTTCGTAGCGATTCACCCAGGTCTCCCACGGAGAACCTTGATCGTGCCAACTTGCGATGAACTCCTCCAAGCCGGCCTGCACCGCATCTGACAGGGGCCCTTGGGAGCAACTGTTGAGGTAGATTTTGCGTTTGAAGATGTTGAAACGAGAGCGAATCTCCCGGATTTGCATGTCGGTCAGCATGACTCTTTCATCTCAGCCAGCACCATGCCGAATCTGCGCACCTCTTCGACGGTATTGTAGTGCACCAACGACGCTCTGACTGCGCCACTCTCTCTGCTTAGCCCCAACCGGCTCATCAGCCGCGGTGAATACATGTGGCCGTCGCGCAGTCCGATATTTCGTTTCGCGAACTCTCCGGCGACTCTTGCCGGAGGCATATTCGACAAGTTGAAGCACAAGGTTGGCACTCGTTCACGGATCCTGCCTCTGTCAGCTAGGCCGTAGACGGACGCGCCGCAATCATGCAGCACGCGAAGCATCTCCTGCGACAGCGATTCCTCGTAGGCCCTGATTGCCTGAAACGCACGTTCGAGAGCGGCCCGCCTCGATTCCGGTTTCTGCGTCTCATCATCCCCAGTGATACCCCTACCCAGAGTCTCCAGGTAGCGTACTGCAGCCTCCATTCCGGCGACATTCTCGTAAATGAAAGTGCCGGCTTCAATTTTGCCGGGCGGCTCATCGGGAATGAAGTCCTCACGGAACGTGGGGAGTTCTTGAAGCAGCTCGCGGCGTCCCCAAAGAAATCCCATGTGGGGAGCAAAAATCTTGTAGCCCGAACACACGAGGTAATCGCAATCCAAGGCTTGCACGTCGATCAGCCCATGAGGGCCGTAATGCACGGCATCGAGAAAGATTTCGGATCCGGTTGCGTGCGCCACTTTTGCTGCCGCCGCCACATCCACAATCGAACCGATGGCGTTCGAAGTGAGCGTGCAGGCCACAAGGCGCGTCTTCAAGGACACCAGAGGAACAAGGTCGTCAACATGCAGATTTCCATCCTCCCTCATCTTCCACCAAAGGAGTCTTGCTCCATCCCGCTCCAACGCCAGCCAGGTGGCGACATTAGCTTCGTGGTCCAGATCGGTTACCACAATCTCGTTCCGCTTCCCAAGCGTTTGTCCGATCGCTAAACTCATCAGCCGGATAAAGGAGGTGGCGTTCATGCCAAACGCGATTTCGCTTGCGTCGCGCGCATTCACAAGATCAGCGACGCTGTGCCGTGCACGCACAATCGCCTCGTCCACTTCGCGACTTTTCGCGTACCGTCCCCCTCGCTGCACATTGCACTCGAGCAGATGATGATTCACCGCGTCCAGCACGATCTGGGGAACCTGCGCGCCTGCCGCGTTGTCAAAAAAGACGAATCCCGGAGTCCTGGTTAGTGCAGGAAAGGCTGCACGAACGGTTGCCAGGGGAAAGTTCGCATTCCATGGGGACGGAATTTCGGAATTGGGTACGCTCTTGGATTGTGCTTCCAAGCCTGTGCTCCTCGTTACCTCCCTGAGGTCAGCCCTGAACTCTTGCAAAATGAGCAGCGCCAAACCTATACTCCGCTGCAACACTCGTCAACCTGAAAGCAAACATATATGCCGGTATCCGCGATCAGTTCCAAGCTGATCTACGACGCTTTGAAGGAATGCGACATCCGCTTGGTCTCAGCTCTGCCGGAGACCTGGTTGGTACATCTCATCCGGTTGACGGACGAAGATCCAGAGATGATTCTGGTGCGACTGGCCAAAGAGGAGGAAGGCGTCGGCATTTCGGCCGGAGCACACTTTGCGGGAGTCAAGTCGGCCATGCTGATGCAGAACCACGGCTTTCTGGCGTCCATCAACGGCATTGTTTCTTTCGCGCATCTATACAAGATTCCTCTCTTGATGCTGATCAGCTACCGGGGCTCAATTGGGGAGCGTGACCCGTGGCAGACGCAAGGCGGCAAAGTCACCGAGCCACTCTTACGGGCATTGGACATTCCTTATTTTTTCCTGGACGCGCCGGAGGCCGTCAACAAGCGGATCCGCCAAGCGCAGACCCTCGCTGAAAGCAGTCTGCAGCCGGTTGCGCTTCTGTTGACACGCGACCTGATGTGGGAGGAATGATGCTGCGCCTTGACTGTCTTCGGTCGATTTATTCGGAACTGGAAAACTGTCTCGTCGTCACCATCATGGGAGCGGTCGCGGCTGAGCTGCAATCCCTGGGACACCGTCCCAATTTCTTCTATCTGCAACATGCGATGGGACTGGCGTCCTCGACGGGATTGGGCCTGGCTCTGTGTCTGCCCGAGCAGAGAGTGATGGTTTTCGATGGCGACGGATCGCTCTTGATGAACCTTGGCAGTCTCAGCACCATCGCACGTTATCGCCCCAAGAAGCTGGTGCACGTCGTTTTCGATAACGAAAGTTTGCTCTCGGTCGGAGGTTTTCCCACAGCGACGAGCACAGGTACGGATCTGGAAGGTGTCGCCCGATCCTCCGGCATTCCCCAGGTGACCACGGTCCGTAGTGTGGAGAGTTTTAAGGCTGCCGTGACCGAAGCCATGCAAGGCAGCGAACTGACAACCATCATCGCCAAGGTCGAAACAAAGGGACCCGCCGCCTATGTCACCGACCTGTCGTTGCTTGAGAATCGGTTTCAATTCCGCCGGCATATCCAATCGCTTAAGCGAAGGTGAACATCGATACCGCTCCCCCAGAGCCGGCGAAGTGTCGAACGCAAAGTTTGTGAGGATAGCACATGTCTCTCATTCTGGCTAAACTGCTCGAGGAACTTGCTGCTGGCCGCCTGAGGGTCGTGGATCTGACCCAGCCCTTGAGTCCGCAGACGCCTTTGTTGCCTCTGCCGACACAGTGGAACAACACGCCCGCCTTCAAGATCTGGGAGCTGTCGCGCTACGATGAGCGCGGCCCCGGCTGGTACTGGAATGCGTTCGAGACCGGCGAGCACACCGGCACTCATTTTGACGCACCAGTCCATTGGGTCTCTGGGAAAGACCTTACGGACAACACCGTGGATCGCATTCCGCCGAACAAATTCGTCGGGCCCGCCTGTGTGATCAACGTCAGTTCAGATGTGGCAAGAAATCCAAACTATTTGCTGACACCAGAGCGTATCCGCCAGTGGGAAGAACAGCACGGCCTTATTCCGGCGGGCGCATGGGTTCTCTTGCGTACAGACTGGTCGAAGCGGACAGACCCCAACGACTACATCAACCTCAAGGAAAATGGACCTCACACTCCCGGATTGGCCAAGGAGAGTTCTGCCCTCCTCGCCGAGGAGCGGGATGTGCTAGGCGTCGGTGTGGAAACCGTCGGAACCGATGCCGGTCAGGCCGCCACCTTTGATCCCCCATTCCCGAACCACTACCTGATGCACGGCAGCGGCAAGTTTGGGCTCGCGAGTCTTTCCAACCTTGATCAGCTTCCGCCAACCGGCGCCATCGTCATCGCCGCGCCACTGAAAATTGTCGGTGGCTCCGGTAGTCCCCTTCGGGTCATTGCCATCACACCCTGAAGCGCCGGACAAGTTGGTCGATCGGTTCGTGATCCTTCTCGTAGTAGCTCAGGATATTCTTCACGGCTTGGTTGTGCCAGTCCCACCCACGCCTGCAACCACCTTCGAATTGCGCATACCCGCGATGGCGCCAGTCACCGCCGGGTTCTGCAACATCAAGGCAATAGCAACTTCCCCGGGTGCGGGGAGCCGGTCGACTCCGAGTCGCGGGCAGAACTTGCTATTGTCGCTTGGCAAAGGTGCTGCCATGGCTGACTGTCTCCTCACCATTCACTTAATCATTCGCTGAGGGTAAGCTGCGTAAGTGCAGCAAAGTCGCAAACCTGCACTACGTCCCGTCCGAGGTTGACGATCCCTAACCTTTGCCATTGGCAAAGCAAGCGGCTCACCGTGGACAGGGTCGTCCCAGTCAATTGCGCCAATTCTCCGCGGGAGAGGGGGATTTCCTTAGGACCGTTTACGAGGCGCCCAAAGCGGTTCGATAGGCGGATCAGTTCACTGCTCAGGCGTGGCGCAACATTTTCCGTCGACACTTCGCGAAAACGCTGCTCCATCTCACGCAGGCGTTCTTCAAGGGCGCGAACCGTATTGCGCCGGAATGTCGGAAAACGATCCAGGAGCGTTTCGAGGCTCGCTGCCTGCCACACGAGAGCGACCGAAGGTTGAACCGTCTGCGCGGCCGAGAAATGTCTGCAATTGGGGGAAGGATGGAAGTCGCCGACCATCTCACCAGTCCCGCTGAGTCTGACGATCACTTCATTGCCACTCGCGCCCAGCAGCGTGATCTTAACGCCGCCAGAAAGCAACATCATCACCTCCTGGACGGGATCCCCCTCAGAGAAGATAGTCTGGCGACGGCACAGGCGCTTTTCGTAGGCGGCGGAAACAATGGTGGCGCAGGCGTCCGGAGAAACCTCTGAGAACAGCGTCAATCTCTGAACCAATGCAAGCTTCTCGCTTGGCGAAGTGGGGCTATTCACAGTGCTCACTCCTGATTCGTGAATCTGAGGTTCACATGGCCCGCGATATGCGTGGGGCAATCTTAGTAGCGGATTTCGCTCTCTTGTTTGCGCGGCAACAAATGGTGCGCAGAGGGTGCCTTTCGTGCTAAGAAGTTACAAGAAACTTACAAGTACCTTACATGTACCTTGACGTTCCGCAATTACCCTATGCCGTGGTTCGGTGATAAATGAAACCTCGTCGGAGGGTTGCATGCGGGTGTGGACGCCGTCTCTTGTTGGGAAAGTCTTGCGGGAAACTTCTGCGACCGCTATTGCATTGCTGGTGCTCATGATTCTGAGTGGCAGCCAAAACGCGAATGCCCTGCCGGCGTTCGCCCGGAAGTACGGGTTGCGCTGCTCGGCCTGCCATGAATCCTGGCCGATGCTGAATTATTTTGGCCAGAAATTCAAAGACAACGGCTACCAGTTGATGAACGACCGGGATTCGCCGATCTGGCAGAACCCGTCGTACTGGCCGGTCACGTTCCGCATCATCCCGATCTGGCATCGGGTGAGTACCGGCAAAGTTGAGGTCGACACTTACTCCGGAGGCGTAGCCACGGGGGGATCCACGATCCAGCGGGTTACGACCAACGGCTTTGACCTGAGCGGGTTGGACTTCCATACCGGGGGCACGCTGGAAAAGAATTTCTCGTTTTACGTGCTGCCCTCTTCCGATAGTACGGGTTCTTTCCACTTCGAAACCGTGATGGCGCGGCTGGACAACCTGTTCGGCAGCCCCTGGCTCAACCTCAAGCTGGGGAAATTCGAACTCGACAACCTGCTTTCGGAAAAGCGCATTCTGACGCTGACCGGCAACGGCGGCATCTACCAGACCTATCACTTCATTCCGGTCGGCGACGGCAACATCTTCGGCCAGATCGGAGACAACCAGTTGGGGGCTGAAATGATGGGGCACTCCTACAATGACCGGACGCGATATTCGGCATCGCTGATCAGTTCTACCGACGGAAATGTGGGTCTGCCCTATGGCAGCGCCTACACCGGCTTCTTTACCTTCAGCCAGGCCTTCGACGCCGGCAAGCTTGGGGTGGATCGCGTAGGCGGTTATTTCATGATCGGAGAAGCACCGACCTACTACCTCACGCAGACGGGCACGCCGCTCGCGGGTTCCGGGATCAGTAACAAGTCCTTCCACCGCGAAGGCTTCGTGGGGCAGTTCTACTTCGGCCAGCACGTTGATTTGCAGGTGGTCACGCAGCACGGTTGGGACAATGCCTGGTTCGGTCAGGGCTACGGAGACCTGATCGGGGGCACGGTCACGGGCAACAACGTACCGGGTACGACTCTTCCGGCCGGAGCGCAAGCGCCGACCTGGAACGGGATTCTGTTCGAACCGCACTACGTGTACAGCCCGCAACTGATCTTCATCGGGCGCTACGAAACGATTCGCATGTCGCGGCAGGCGAATGGACCCGGTTCAGCCAATGCATCGGCTTCCAATCTGGGCAATATCTCCACCTACACGCTGGGCTTCCGCTACAACCCGTTCATGACCAGCCGGGCCGGTTTTGCCTGGCACAACGAATACAACTGGCTGCATCAGGATGGCACCGGACCCATGATCGGTCTGAACTCCACCAACGTGAACACCAGCGAACTGCTGACCGGATTTGACTTCGACTTCTAGAGAGAACGCGGGCGAACCTGATTCGCCCGCTTGGAATTCGTATTGAGGATGCCTATGAATAACTTGAAGCGAGTGCATTTTTTCAGCGCGATTCTGAGCTTCTTTCTCGCAGCCGCATCCACCCTGGTCGGGGCGCAGGATGCACCTGATGTGGGGCCCCATCCGCCAGTGCCGGTGAAGCCGATGGAGAGTCACATCGGAACTATCAGCGGCCATTCGGCGAACGCCAAACTAGACTACCGGCGATATTGCGCTGGCTGTCATGGTGAACTGGGCGACGGCAATGGGGAGAATGCCGTGTGGCTCGATCCCAAGCCGCGCGACTTCACGACGGCCATATTCAAGTGCCGTTCCACCGTGACCGGCACGCTGCCCACCGACGAAGACCTCTACGACACCCTTGCGCGTGGCCTAACCAACTCCAACATGCCGATCTGGAACACGTTCACCAAGCAGCAACGGGCGGATCTGGTGGCCTACATCAAGACATTCTCGCCGCGCTGGGAAAAAGAAAAGGCGGGCGATCCGATCAAGATTCCACCCGAGACTCCGGTCACGATCGAGAGCATCTCTCACGGCAAGGCCCTGTTCATCAAGCTGGACTGCTGGAAGTGTCATGGTCCGCAAGGGAGGGGGGACGGCCCCTCCGCGGCAACTCTGACCGATAGCAAGGATCAGCCGATTCGCCCTTACAACTTTGCGGACGGCGGAGACCATTCGCGCTTCAAGTGCGGCTCGACGAACGCCGACATCTACAAGATTTTCATCACCGGTGTAGATGGAACTCCGATGCCGTCGTTCGCCGACGTGATTCAACCGAACGATGCGTGGGACCTGGTCCACTTCCTGCGCACACTGCAAGTCAAACGCCACAGCAAAGAGAACGAGGTACTCGCTACGGCTCACGGGGTCATTCCCACGTACGTGGAGAAGTCGGAGAACAACCTTGCGCCAGCCGCTCCGCCAGAAACCAAGACCAGTGGCGGGCACTAAGCACGCTCAATTCGGTGAGAGTTCTCTTGAGTACGCTTCTGCGTTTGCTCGCAGGGCCGTGGAGGCGTAAGGCAACACGCCAAGATTGTTTGCCCGTACCGTCGAAGCAGTTGGCAGGATGCCGCTCACCTGGTCACCATGGCCGTGGCAGCGCCAACCGGGCGTTCCTACTGCGCCACCTTCTTCACGTTGAGTCACCGCAGCGGAACGCTACGCCACAGCTTCCGCTTCCTCACCGACTTCAGACACCTCAGAGAGCTCATCGGACGCGTGCACGTGTGTTGTCGCCACCAGCATGTAAATGGAAGGCACAACGAACAACGTGAAGGCTGTCCCGATGATCATTCCGCTCACCAGCATGATGCCGATGCTGTTGCGGGCTCCAGCTCCCGGCCCCTTAGCGAATACGAGCGGGAAGTGACCCATTACGGTTGCGGCAGTCGTCATCAGGATCGGCCGCAATCGCGTCTCAGCCGCTCCGATCACGGCAGCCAGCTTGCCTTTTCCCGTCTCTTGAAGATGGTTGGCAAACTCCACGATCAGGATGCCGTTCTTCGAAACCAGTCCGACCAGCGTAATCAGCCCAACCTGGCTGTAGATGTTGAGCGTCGTGAGACCAAGGAACGAAAACATCAAAGCACCTGAGATCGCCAACGGCACCGAGCCCACCAGAATAATGAACGGATCGCGGAAGCTCTCAAACTGGGCCGCCAGGACAAGGTAGATCAGGATTCCCGACAACAAGAACGTTCCGAGAAACTTGCTGCCCTCCACCCGAAGCTGGCGCGACTCGCCAGCGTAGTCGACCGTGAAGCCCTGCGGTAGGATGGCCTTGGCCTGGTCCTCCAGGAAGCCCAGGGCTTTATCGAGTGGCACATTCGGCGGGATGACTCCTTGAATGGTCACAGCGTTGAGCTGCTGGAATTTTTTCAGGTCGCGCGGCTCAGTCGTGGTCTTCAACGTGGCGAAGGTCGACAGCGGGACCAGCTTGTCGTCGGATCCCTTGACGTAGATCTGTTCCAGTTGTTCGGGAGTCAAACGCTCCGCCCGCTTGATTTGCGGAATTACCTTATAGCTCCGGCCCTGGATGCTAAAGCGATTTACATAATCCCCGCCGAGCATGGTGGAAAGGTCCTGACCGGCCTGGGTCAGGTCCACTCCCTGAGAGCGGACCTTGTCACGATCAAAGACGACCTCGGCCTGCGGCTGGTCAAACTTCAAATCGGAGTCGGCGAAAATGAACATGCCGCTCGCGAACGCCTTACCGACCAGCTGTTTGGCGAACGCGTCGAGTTGCCTCGGCTCCATCGCCGAGGTAATCACGAACTCAACCGGGAAATTTCCACCTCCGGGCAAAGGCGGTGGCGTCAATGGAATCACACGGATGCCGGGGATTTTCGACAGCGGCCCGACCGATTCAACCAAGAGTTGTTGAGCAGTCTTTTTCCGCTGGCTCCACGGCTTGGTTACCATCCCACCAAAGCCCCCGCTCGGTGACGTGATCTGAAAGATACTCTCACTCTCGGGGAAGGAGTGGTAAACGTCATAAACTTGGGATGTGAACAGGTTAGTCTGATCGATCGTGGAGTTTGCCGAGCTCTGGATAACCCCGAACACGACTCCCTGGTCTTCAGCAGGCGCGAGCTCACGTTGAGAGAACATGTAAAACGGCACAATTAACAGGACAACGATCCCCCACAGGACGAAGACTACCGGCCTGTATTGGAGTGTCCCGGCGAGCGTTCGCGAATAGAGACCACGGATCTTCTCAAAGCGCCGATTGATCATCCCCGCGAAGCCCCGTTCGGTGTCTCCAGCCCGCAGCAGCTTCGAACCCATCATCGGTGATAGGGTCAGCGCCACCACACCAGACACGATCACAGCCCCGGCAAGAGTGAAAGCGAACTCCCGGAAGAGCGCGCCTGTCAGCCCTCCCTGAATACCGACTGGCGCGTACACTGCGGCAAGCGTGATGGTCATGGCAATGATCGGTCCTACCAACTCACGAGCCGCATCCATGGCCGCCTGCAAAGGAGGCTTACCCATATGCAGGTGGCGCTCCACGTTTTCGACCATCACGATTGCGTCATCCACCACCAAGCCAACGGAGAGCACGATCGCCAAGAGCGTCAGCAGGTTGATCGTGAAGCCGGCCAGCAGCATCAGAAAGACGGCGCCAACCAGGGAAATCGGGATAGCAACGACGGGTATGAGCACGGAACGGAACGAACCCAGAAAGAGGAAGATCACCACGACGACGATGAGCAGCGTCTCAGTGAGCGTACTCAGCACTTCGTTGATCGCGTCCTGAATGTAAGCCGTCGAATCATAGGGAATGCCTACCTTCATTCCGGGCGGCAGCTGCGCCTGAATTTCCGGTATTGCAGCACGGACCTTCTTGATCACCTCCAGTGAGTTGGCGGTGGGAAGCACCCATATGCCCATGAACGTCGCCGTCTCGCCGTTGAAACGAACGTCCTGCTCATAGTTCTGAGCGCCCAGCACCACATCCGCAATCTCGCCCAGCCGGACGACGACTCCCTTATCCTCCTTAACTACCAGCTGCCGAAATTCGTCCGCCGTGCGCAGATCTGTGTTGGCGATCAGGTTCACCGAGACCATAGAACCCTTGGTCTGCCCCAGCGCGGAGAGGTGATTGTTCTTGGAGAGCGCGTCTCGCACCGCAGACGCCGAGATGCCCAGTGCCGCCATTTTGTCCGGCTTGAGCCAGATTCGCATGGCGAAAGTGCGGTCCCCGAGGATGTCCGCCCGCTGCACCCCGCTAATCGCGCTCAACTTGGGCTGAACGACGCGAGTCAGATAGTCCGTAATCTGATTCTGATCGAGGCTGGCGGATGAAAAGCCCAGGTACATCGCGGCAAACTGCGTGTCGGCCGTTTGCAGATCGATGACCGGCGCCTGGGATTCCGGCGGCAGATCGTTTCGCACCTGGGCCAGCTTTGCCTGGATCTGCGTGAGCGCGGCGTTGGTATCGTAATTGAGCTTCAGGTGCACGGTGATCGTGCTCAGACCCTGGGCGCTCGAGGATTCCATGTAGTCGATACCGTCCGCGCTGGCGATGACGCGTTCGAGCGGCGTGGTGATGAAGCCGCGAACCAGGTCCGCGTTCGCTCCGACATAAACCGTCGTGACCTGCACCACCGCGATGTCGCTGCGCGGGTACTGCCGCACACTCAACGAACGAATCGACTGCAAGCCCGCGATCACGATCACTAAGCTGACCACGATCGAAAGGACCGGCCGTTTGACAAAAAGATCCGTGAACTTCATTTAGCTGTCCTCAGGCTTGGGAGCGGGACTATTTCCCGGCTGGACTTTGTTGTTGACCTGGACGGCTGCTCCATTGCGCAACTTGAACACACCCGACGTCACTACCTCGTCGCCGGGGTTCAGCCCGGAAATGACCGCGACCTGATCTCCTCGTGAACCCTCGACTTTGACGAACTGCTGACGCACGCCGCGGTAGGTCTGGCCCTTAGGGTCCTTGAGATCGGTGATGATGAAGACCGAGTCACCGTACGGAGCGTAATTAATCGCGGAGGCCGGCAGCGCAATCACCGGGCGGCTCGCCCCCAGGGGCAACTCCGCCTGAACAAACATTCCAGGGCGCAGCTTGCCTTCTGGATTGGACAGAGTTGCCTGAATCTGGATATTGCGGGTGGTTGCGTCCACCTCCGAATCAATTGCCGTAACCGTGCCCGTAAACACCTGGCCCGCGACGTCCTCTGCGGTGACGCGCAGTTTCCCTCCGACTCGTACCTGGGCTGCGGTCTGCTGCGGCACGCCGATGTTCACATAAATCGGATTCAGAGATTGGTTGGAAACCACCGGACTGCCAGCGGGCAAGTACTGTCCGAGATTGACCTTGCGAATGCCCAGGATTCCAGAAAATGGCGCACAAATTGTCTTTCGTTCAATCGTAGCTCGGATCTCCGCTACATTGGCTTCGGTCGCCTTCTGTTGCGCACTTGCCTGGTCATACTCCGCCCGAGAGATGACCCCTGCATTTACCAGTTCCTGCATCCGGCCGAAATTCACACGCGCCAGGTCGCGCTGCGCCTCAAGAGAAGCCAGTTGGGCCCGTTCTTGCCGAGTATCCAACTCGACCAGAACTTCCCCCTCGCGCACCGGCTTGCCCGAGTCAAAGTTGATCTTCGCGACGGTACCAGGAAGGTCAGCGCTCACCATGACGCCGTGGACAGCCTCGACCGTGCCGATCGCGTTCATGTTCGCCGGCCACTGCTCCCGCTTCGTCACAATGCTGGTAACGGCTTCCGGTGGCGGCTGAAACGCGGAGGCGTGAACGGCCGTCTCGATTTGCTTGAACTTTACGAAACCCAAGGTCGTGAGGAGTGCGACAGTCACGCCCAGCAGCAAAACCATTCTTTTAGCCATGACTTCCCCTTGGTCAGAAGCAGAGTACTTGAAGCCCAAAAAGGCAGGACCGCCTAGATTCATTTGGGTACTGCTAGGGGAACCCGTCTCAAGGAACTGGAATAGACTGGCCCCGACCCGCCTTCGAACCCCAGTGATCACATTGGATTCACTAGTTACGCCGAAAGATTCGAGCCAATTTGCCAGTTGCCCGACGTTCCCAACAAAACACTGATCTTTTGTCCTAAGAATCTCCCTTCGGGAGTCTTTCGCAGCTTGGCGGCGCATACTTGGCCCCGGGCCGGAGCGCCGCTCAACTCGAGATCCAATTCACGAGGCTAGAAGTCACCAGCGCCGTCATTCATGAGGGCCGCCGATAGATTTCCCAATACAAGCGCTGCCGGGTACAGTCGAACCCTCGGCATGATTCAAAAAGGAGAACGGCATGAAGGGCCGTCCGCAGCTCCCGAGGACCAGGCTCGCGAGTCTTTGGGGAGTGACGACGGGTATCTTCCTTGTGTAGAGTGTTGTCCGGCACAGCCCAGCCGAATGCTGGACCTAAGCGGAGTGGAGGCAATCTTGAGAAACAAACTGACATCCTTTGTGATGATTATTCTTGCAGTCTTCGCGTCGCTGATCAGCAGCCCGATCTCGGCCGCGGCACAGTCGCAACCAGCCCCAACTCCAGCCCCGGCCCACAAGACACCCCCTCCCGTGGCAACGGTTGACATCCCCATTCCAGACATCCAATACACCAAGTTTGTTCTCAGCAACGGATTGACCGTTCTGGTGCATGAGGATCACAAGGCCCCGATCGTGGCTGTAAACACCTGGTACCACGTGGGCTCGAAGAATGAGAAGCCGGGCAAAACCGGATTCGCCCATCTTTTCGAGCACCTGATGTTCAGCGGCAGCGACGACTTCAATCACACTTACATCAACGCCATGGAAAAGGTGGGAGCCACGAACCTGAACGGCACCACCAACAACGATCGCACGAATTACTTCGAAAACGTGCCCACTTCCATGCTCGATTACGTGCTGTTCGCCGAAAGTGATCGCCTGGGCCATCTGCTGGGCGTGCTCGACCAGAAGAAGCTCGACCTGCAACGTGGCGTCGTGCAAAACGAGAAGCGTCAAGGTGAAAACCAGCCCTATGGCGTTACCGAAGAGCTCATTGTGGAAAACACTTACCCGGTCGGCCATCCTTATTCATGGACGGTGATCGGCTCCATGAAGGACCTGGACGCCGCCTCCATGGGCGACGTGCAGGAGTGGTTCAAGACGTATTACGGTCCGAACAACGTCACCGTCGTGATCGCCGGCGACATTACGCCGGAAGTCGCCCGTGAGAAGGTGGAGAAGTATTACGGCGACATTCCTGCAGGCCCGCCAATCGCCAAGCAGGAGGTGTGGATTGCGAAACGCACCGGCACGCACCGCGGTTGGGTGCAGGACCGTGTCCCCCAGGCTCGCCTCTATCGCATCTGGAACGTGCCCGAATTCGGATCGCCCGAAGAAGCGTCGCTGGATTTAGCGGCCGAGGTGCTCGGCCAGGGCAAGACGTCGCGCCTCTACAAGCGCTTGGTCTACAAAGATCAGATCGCGACCAGCGCGACCGCGTCGAATGACACCAATGAGATCGGAGGACAGTTCGATTTCACGCTCACCGCGAATCCCGGAGAAGACTTGAATAGGGTGGAAAAAGCCGCGGACGAAGAATTACAGAACTTCCTCAAGAACGGCCCCAGCGCAGTCGAGCTGCAATTGGCCAAGACGCAAATTCTCGGGAGGTACGCGCGGATCGTGGAACGGATCGGCGGCTTCGGCGGCAAGAGCGACCTGCTCGCGCGCTGCCAAACCTACAGGGGCAATCCCGATTGCTACAAGGACTACCTGAAGTGGGTGAAGGCTGCCACTCCGGCCACGGTGAAGAAGGCCGCCAATGACTGGCTGAGCGACGGCGACTACCTCCTGGAAGTGCACCCGTATCCCACCACCTTCAAGACTGAGGCCAAACTCGACCGATCAAACGAGCCTGCGCCGGGCGACCCTATGTCGCTCAAGCTTCCTCCCTTGCAGAAAGCCACGCTCAGCAACACTCTCAAGATCGTACTGGCGGAGCGCCATACCGCCCCCGTGGTGAATTTCACTCTCTTGGTGGAGAGCGGATATTCTGCCGATCCGGCCAACGCAACCGGAACGGCCAGCTTTGCGCAACGCATGTTGGAGGAGGGTACCCCGACGCGCGATTCGCTGAAAATTGGCGAAGAGTTGGAATCCCTCAGCGCCAACTTCAATGCCAGCGCCAATCTCGACTTTTCCCTTGTCAGCCTCAATACGCTCACTAGCACTATGAACCCGTCGCTCGACATCTACGCAGACCTCATTCTGCATCCGGCGTTCCCGCAGAAAGAGTTCCAGCGTTTGCAAAAAGAACGCCTTGCCGGCATCCAGCGTGAGAAGGTCACGCCGCAGCCCAT
>JBARBI010000257.1:0-36541 GCA_049792875.1 Candidatus Sulfotelmatobacter sp. | reverse complement strand
TTGCCGACATAGAGGAAGGTTCCCGCCGCATCCATGGCCAGCAGGGTGGGAACTGTGGCATTCGGGGTCACCGGCGTCCGTGGCGTGACTTCGTTGAGCCCGCCGATGCTGGAAATTTGAAATAAGGATATGTCGCCCTCGCCGGAGTTTGCGGCATACAGGAACTTGTTCGACGGGTGGATCGCAATAGACGCTACTGCAGGGCCTGCGGTAATTGGACTTCCCGTCAGTTGCGTGAGCACGCCCGAGTTGGGGTCTTCCCGATAAACGACAATTTCACTGGACGCGGGAATCGCCGCGTACAAATAACTGTTGCTGGTAGAACTACAACCAATCCAAGTGGCCATGCTGGCGCAAACCAGAAACAGAGCCGCTGCTTTCTTTAGCATCCGTGACTCCTGAAGGAAGTTGAAAACGAAAAACTGGATCAATCTCCGGGCTCCCGGAGACCCCTGGGACAAGGTATCTCTCTCAAGCAGTAAAACGGGTAATACCTATCATACGGGACAAGCGGTCCCTTGCGCAGCAAGCACGCACTTCTCCAACTTGTGCGATGCAGAAGTTCTCCGGCGAGGTTGCACAACCTCCTCAGTGAGCGGGGCTGGGACGCGGGCTGCCGGGCGATGAAGTATCGGGCAGAGCGTGCTCCTCGCCGCCTCGCAAGGCCAGTCTGAGGCGGTCGAGATAGACGTAAACCACCGGCGTGGTGAAGAGCGTCAGCATCTGGCTTACGATCAGCCCGCCGACAATGGTGATCCCCAACGGCCTATGCAATTCGGAACCAGTTCCTGTCCCCAACGCCAGCGGAAGCCCGCCCAGCAGTGCCGCCATGGTGGTCATCATGATGGGCCGGAAACGCAGGATACAGGCGTCGTAGATCGCCTCCACCGGCTTTTTCCCCTGGGTGCGTTCTACGTCGAGCGCTACGTCGATCATCATAATGGCGTTCTTTTTGACCAGACCGATCAGCAAGATGATACCGATCGTGCCAATCACGTTCAGTTCATTGTGTGTCACCAGCAGCGCCAGAAGCGCTCCTACGCCTGCCGATGGCAGAGTCGAGAGTATCGTGATGGGATGAATGTAGCTTTCGTAGAGCATGCCAAGCACGATGTAGACCGTGACCACCGCGGTCAGAATCAGGATCGGCTCGCTCGAAAGTGAATCCTGAAAAGCTGCGGCCGTGCCTTGAAAACTGGCTTGGATCGTAGGGGGAAACCCGATCGTGCGCTGGGCATTCTCAATCGCTTGCGTAGCCTGGCCGAGAGAAACTCCCGGTGCCAGGTTGAACGAAATCGTCACCGAAGGCACCTGCCCCTGGTGATTTATGGCTAGAGGCGTATTCGACGCCTCATAGTGCGTAAAGGCCGCCAAAGGCACAGGCGTGCCGCTGGTGGATCGAAGGTAGATGTTTTGCAGGGCTTCGGGAGTCTGCTGGAACTGCGGCGCAACTTCCATGACCACGTGGTACTGGTTGAGCGGCCGGTACATGGTCGAGACTTGCCGCTGTCCAAACGCGTCATAGAGAGCGTTGTCCAAAGTCTGTGGAGTAATCCCCATCCGGCTGGCGGTATCGCGATCAATGACCAGTTTGGCCTGCAGGCCTTTGTCCTGCTGGTCCGAGTTCTGGTCGCGCAATTCAGGCAGACTTCTCAGTTTCTGCAGCAGACGTGGCGACCAGTTGTTCAGGTCGTCGAGATTGGCGCTCTGCAGGGTGTATTGGTACTGGGCATTGCCAAAACGCCCGCCAATGGTTAGGTCCTGCGCGGACTGCAAAATCAAGGTCGCGCCCGGCACCACGGCCAGCTTGCCGCGCAGACGGTTGATCACATCGTCCGCGGTCACAGTCGGGCAGCGCTGCCAGAAATGTTTGGTCTGGCAATTGCTGCGCTGTTCCATCGGCTTCAGCATCATGAAGAACCGACCCTGGTTCTGGGCGGTATTTCCGCCGGCAAAGCCAACCACCGAGTCGACCGCCGGGTCCTTCATCACGATGTCCACATAGCGCTGCATCTTGTCGCTCATGGACTGAAACGAGATGTCCTGGGCAGCCATCACGCCGCCCATGATGCGCCCTGTATCCTGCTGCGGGAAGAACCCCTTCGGGACCTTGATGTATAGGAATACGCTCAGGCACGCCACCAGAATGGTAACGACCAGCGTCACCGGTTGATGAGCCAGCACCCATTTCAATGCTATCCGGTACGTGGCCAGCAGCCGGTCGAAAAACCACTCGCTGGCACGGTAAAAAACGTTGTGCTTCTGTTTGTCGATCGGCCGCAGGAACTTCGCGCACATAGTAGGCGTGGTGGTCAATGAGACCAACAGTGATACGCCGATGGCGATGCTCAAGGTCACCGCAAACTCGCGGAACAGCCGGCCCACAATGCCGCCCATCATCAGCAGCGGAATAAACACCGCCACCAGCGACACGCTCATCGAGACGACAGTAAATCCAATTTCAGACGCTCCCTTGAACGCTGCCTGCAGCACGCCCATGCCGTGCTCGACATAGCGCGTGATGTTCTCGAGGACCACGATCGCGTCATCCACCACAAAGCCGGTGGAAATGGCCAGGGCCATCAACGAAAGATTGTCGAGACTATAGCCCAGCAGGTACATGCCGGAGAAGGTTCCGACCAGCGAAAGCGGCACGGCAATGCTGGGAATAATGGTCGCCCGCACGGTACGCAGGAAAGCGAACACCACCAGGATCACGAGAATGACCGAGATGATCAGCGTGGTCTCGATGTCCTTGACCGATGCACGCACGGTCACGGTGCGGTCCATCGCAATCGACAGGTGGATCGCCGGAGAAATCGAGGACTGCAGAAATGGCATCAGCGCCCGTACCCGGTCGACCGTTTCGATGATGTTGGCTCCGGGCTGACGAAACATGATGATGAGCACACCCGGCTTGCCGTTGGCCAGGCCGATGTTGCGCCGGTCGGAAACCGAGTCCGTTACCTCGGCCACGTCCCCCAGCCGAACCGCCGCTCCGTTGTGGTAGGCCACGATCAGCGGCCGGTACTGGTCCGCGGTGAAGAGTTGATCCGTATCGGTGAAAGAGTACGACGTGGTGCCGTCGGACACCTGCCCCTTCGGCCGGTTCGCGTTGGCCGCATTCAGAGCGTTGCGGACGTTATCGAGGCCGACGCCGAGTTTGTTCAGAAGGGTTGGGTTCACTTCCGCGCGCACGGCAGGCTGCGCCGCTCCACCCACGAAGACCTGGCCAACGCCCTCCACCTGCGCGAGTTTCTGCGCCAGAATCGAATCTGCGGCGTCGTACATCTGGGGCACCGTCATGGTGTCTGACGTTAACGCCAGAATCAGGATGGGCGCGTCCGCCGGGTTTGCCTTGCGGTAGCTAGGATTGCTCGGCAAGTTTGCCGGGAGTTGGCTGCGCGCCGCATTGATGGACGCCTGGACGTCGCGCGCGGCGGCATCAATATTCCGGTTGAGATCAAACTGAAGTGTGATGCTGGTCGTGCCCAGTTGACTCGACGATGTCATCTGGTTCACGCCCGAGATACGTCCGAACTGTCTTTCCAGCGGGGTCGCCACCGCCGAGGCCATGGTCTGCGGGTCCGCGCCCGGCAAGCCTGCGCCTACACCGATCACAGGAAAATCTACCCGCGGCAGGGAAGCCACGGGTAGAAAATTGAAGGCGAGAATTCCCGACAACAGGAGCGCCGCCGCCAACAATGACGTGCCAATCGGACGCCGGATAAATGGAGCCGAAATACTCATGTGTGTCTAGTCCGCCGACATGGTCTCCTCGGAAATGGGATTGCCGATCTGGTAACTCGAGAACCTGTGGGCCAGACGGTCAAACCACAAGTAAACCACCGGCGTCGTGTACAACGTGAGCAACTGGCTGAGCAGCAATCCCCCGACAATCGTGATGCCGAGGGGTCGCCGGAGTTCCGCGCCGGTGCCCGATCCCAGCGCCAAAGGCAGTCCGCCCAACAGAGCCGCCATGGTCGTCATCATGATGGGCCGGAAACGCAGCAGGCACGCCTGAAAGATCGCTTCCTCCGGCGGCTTATGCTCTTCGCGTTCGGCCTCGAGCGCGAAGTCAATCATCATGATGGCGTTCTTCTTCACAATGCCGATCAGGAGAATGATGCCGATCAACGCGACCACGGTCAGGTCATTCCCGGTGAGCATCAGAGCCAGGATCGCGCCGACACCCGCGGAGGGCAGCGTGGAAAGAATGGTTACGGGATGGATATAGCTCTCATACAAAACGCCGAGCACAATGTAGACCGTGATCACGGCGGCCAGAATCAAATACGGTTCGGACGCCAGCGAGTTCTGAAACGCTGCGGCCGTCCCCTGAAATGCCGCGTGGATGCTGGGGGGCAACTGAATGTCTTTCTCGGCTTGCTGGATCGCCTTGGTCGCGTCTCCCAGCGACGCTCCCGGCGCAAGGTTGAATGACAGCGTCACCACGGGGAACTGCCCCTGGTGATTGACCGCGAGAGAAGCGTTGCTCGACTGCATCTTGGTGAACGTCGAGATCGGAACCGGCGCTCCGCTCGTGGTCACGGCTGCGCCGTTCGCCGTCGGCGCGCCCGAATTCGGAGTCACCGTGCTGGGGCGGATGTAAATATCTTTTAGAGCCTCGGGCGTCTGTGCGAAGCTCGGAAGAACTTCCAGGATCACGTGGTATTGGTTCAACTGCGTGAAGATGGTCGAAACCTGACGCTGACCGAAGGCATCGTACAGCGTGTTGTCGATGGCCTGCGGGAAAATTCCCAGGCGCGATGCGGTGTCCCGGTCAATCGTGACGTTCGTCTTGAGCCCGTTGTTGAGTTGGTCCGTGGCCACATCGCGCAACGCAGGCAGCGTTTGCAGCTTGGCCACCAGCTTCGGGGTCCATTGGGCCAACTCCGCTGCGTCCGCATCTTCAATCGAATACTGGAACTGGGTGCGGCTCACGCGGTCTTCCACCGTCAGATCCTGCACCGGCTGCATATAGAGAGTGATGCCGTCCACCTTGGCAAGTTCCGGCTGAAGGCGCCGGATGATGGCAGAAGCATCGTCGGAGCGTTCATCGCGCGGCTTCAGATTGATCTGGATGCGGCCCTGGTTCGGCGTTGTATTGGTGCCATCCACTCCGATGAACGAGGACAGGCTGTCCACAGCCTTGTCTTGCAAGATGATTTTCGCCAGTTCCTGCTGCCGCTTCGCCAAGGCATCAAAGGAAATAAAATCGGGCGCTTCCGACACCCCGAGGATTACTCCCGTATCCTGCACCGGGAAAAATCCCTTGGGCACGATCACGTACAGAAAGAGGGTAAGCACTAGAGTTCCGAACGTCACCAGCAGCGTCGCGGTCTGGTGCCTCAGCACCACTTTCACGGTGCGCCCGTAAAAGGCGATGATCCGGTTGTAATAGTCTTCAGTTACGTCGTAAAAGCGGCCCCTCTCGCCTTCCTTCCGATGTTTGAGGAGCTTGGCGCACATCATCGGCGTCAGGGTCAGCGAAACTCCCGCCGAGACCAGAATCGTCACCGCCAACGTGACGGCAAACTCACGGAAGAGCCGTCCCACGATGTCGCCCATGAACAGCAATGGGATCAGCACCGCAATTAGTGAAACCGTCAGCGAAACAATCGTGAACCCGATCTGCCCGGATCCTTTCAACGCGGCATCCAGCGGGGAGTCTCCCGCTTCCAGATACCGGTCGATGTTTTCGATCATGACGATGGCATCATCCACCACGAAACCGGTCGAGATCGTCAGCGCCATCAGCGTGAGATTGTTCAGACTATAGCCAAGCAGGTACATGACGCCGAAAGTTCCAATCAGCGAGAGCGGGACGGCGACGCTCGGAATCACCGTCGCAGAAAGATTCCGCAGGAACAGGAAGACCACCAGCACCACCAGGACGATGGACAGCATCAACTCAAATTCCACATCCTTGACGGAGGCGCGGATCGTGGTGGTGCGGTCGGTTAGAATCTGCACTTTCACGGCCAGGGGCAGCGACGCCTGCAGCTGGGGCAGAAGCTTCTTGATCCGGTCCACCACGCTGATAATATTGGCGCCCGGCTGACGCTGGATGTTGACGATCACCGCCGGTGTCAGGTTCATCCACGCGGCGAGTCGATTGTTCTCCGTTCCGTCGATGACGTTCGCCACATCGCTCAGCCGCACCGGCGCGTTGTTGCGATAGGCGATGACGATCGGTTTGTACTGATCGCTGGAAAAAAGCTGGTCGTTGGCGCCGATCGTGTAGGACTGTCGCGCGCCATCGATCACGCCCTTGGCTTGATCCACATTCGCTTGGGCGAGCGCCGCACGCAGATCCTCTAGACTCAGCCCGTAGGACGCAAGCGCAGTGGGGTTCGCCTGGATGCGTACCGCCGGCTTCTGCCCGCCGCTGATGGAAACCAGCCCTACGCCGGGCAGTTGTGAGATTTTCTGCGCCAGCGAAGTGTCCGCAAGATCCTCCACCTTCGACAAAGGCAGAGAATCGGAAGTCAAGGCCAAGGTGAGAATCGGCGCGTCCGCCGGATTCACTTTGTTGTAGATCGGAGGATTCGGCAGGTCGGCCGGCAAATACGTCGAGCCGGAGTTGATCGCAGCCTGCACCTGCTGCTCTTCCACGTCAATGTTCTGATCGAGACCGAACTGCAGTGTAATGACCGAACTGCCGAACGAACTGGTCGACGTCATCTGGCTCAAGCCGGGGACCTGGCCGAACTGCCGCTCTAGTGGAGACGTCACCGACGACGCCATCACGTCCGGATCGGCCCCGGGATAGAACGTGACGACCTGGATTGTTGGGTAGTCCACCTCCGGCAGCGCCGAGACGGGCAGTTGCATGAACGCAACCCAGCCCACCAGCAGCACGCCGACCATAAGCAGCGTGGTCGCAACCGGCCGGAGAATGAATAAGCGCGAGGGACTCATGAAGCTGGGTTACCTGAAGCTGGGGCACCGGAAGCTGAGCTTCCCGACGCTGAGCCGCCCGTAGCCTGCCCGTGCCCACCGCCATTCGGTGACAGACCCCGCCCGCTGGTTGGCGTCGGATTGCGTGGTTCAATCCGGCTGCCCCGTTGCAGTTTGTCCTGGCCGTCGGTAACCACGATGTCACCCGGATTGAGCCCGCCGGTAATTACCGTGGTGTCTCCCTGGGTCAGCGACACTGTTACTGCGCGATCCTGCACCGTCTTGTCGGGGCTCACCGCATAAACGAATGTGCCCTGGGGACCGCGCAGAATGGCTGCGGTCGGTACCACCGTGCTGTTCTTGCGGGTCTCCAATAGCAGATCCGCGTTTACGAACTGGTTCGGCCACAACTGGTTGTCAGAGTTGCTGAAGACGGCCTTGAGCTTAGCCGTGCCCGTCGTCGGATCAATCTGGTTGTCAATGGTCAGCAACTTGCCCGATGCCAGTTTCGTTTGATCGTCGCGGCTGAACGCATCGACTTCAAGCGTTCCCTGTTTCATGTGCTTCGACACAGTCGGCAACACGTCCTCAGGAAGGGTGAAGATCACGGCAATCGGTTGTAGCTGCGTCAAAATCAACATGGGATTCGCGTCGGAGGCATGAACAATGTTGCCTGGGTCCACTTGCCGCAATCCGACGCGCCCGCTGAACGGCGCGGTAATGTGGCAGTAGATGATCTGCAGCTTGGCGTTATCGATCTGCGCCTGATCGGTGCGCACCGTGCCTTGGAGTTGGTCGACCAGGGCCTTCTGCGTGTCGACCTGCTGTTGTGCGATGCTGCCGGAGGGAATCAGCGCCGTGTAACGCTCGAGATTTAGCTGGGCATCATGCAACTGAGCCTGGTCACGGAATAGCTGCGCCTGCATCTGATCCAGTTGCACCTGGAAAGGACGAGAGTCAATCTCGATCAGCAGTTCTCCCTCTCTGACGTTTTGTCCTTCCTGCACGTTCACCTTCATGATCTGCCCGTCGACCCGGCTCTTGATGTTGGCGGTGTTGAACGCGGTTACCGCTCCCAGGCCCGACAGGTAAACCGGCACGTCTTGCTTTTGTACTTGCGCGGTCGCCACCGAAACGGAGCGTGGACCCGCAGCCTGCGCTTTCTGCTGCTTGGAGTCGGCGCTGCTGGTGCAGGCAAAGAGAAACGCGCAAAGCGCCACAAGGGCCAGAACCGCCGTGACGCGGGAAACGTGTAGGGTCACGCGGAGACTTCGATCAGAAGGATCAGTCATATGTAGGTTAGTCCGTTGCCGCTCTCTCTCGACAAAGGCTCGGCAGCAAGTACAAGTATTAGACGTAAGCATTGTAGGCTCGGTTGCGGCAACTCCACCCCTTGAGGCAGGAAATTTCTACGCCGAGGGGCCTCCCCCAGAGAGTGGCTCAGGTAGGAACCAGACTGCAGTCGCGATGGCAAAACCGCGCCTATCTAGGATCAACGGCGGCCCGGGCACAGGTCAAGACCGGGGCGAAGGTTTTACAAATCTTTACTCGCTTTGACCTTCTTTTAGCCAAAGGCCTTGATCGCAAAATTTCAGAAGGACCTAAGACGACGCAGTCCGTGAAGGCCAACCAAGAATGATCTCCTCTGCGTCCCTTGCTTAGCGATCTCTGGGGTCGAAGCTTTCGGCGTCACCATGCCTTCAGCGTGGTCGGGGCGGGATGATGCGCCTCGTACGCCACGATCTCCGCCTCGTGCTGCAGGGTGAGCCCTATGTCGTCGAGTCCGTTCAACAGGCAATGGCGTATGAATTCATCAATGGGAAACTTCGCACGGAATCCTTGCTCATCGCGCACTTCGCATTGCTCTAGGTCAATGGTGACGCCGTAGTCGTCAATCTCCCGCGCCCTCAGCATCAGTTGCGCAACTTCGTCCTCGCTCAGTCGCACGGTGAGGAACCCATTCTTCGTGCTGTTATTGGCGAAGATGTCCGCGAAAGAAGACGAGATCACCGCGCGGAATCCGAAGTCGGCCAGTGCCCATACCGCATGCTCGCGCGACGAGCCGCACCCAAAATTCTTCCCCGCGACCAGAATGCTTGCGCCTTCGTAGCGCGGCTCGTGCAACACGAAGTCTGGGTTCTTGGTTCCATCCGCGCCCAACCGCCAGTCATAGAACACAAACTGGCCAAAGCCGGTGCGCTCGATCCGCTTCAGAAACTGCTTGGGGATAATCTGGTCGGTATCGACGTTGACCCGATCGAGCGGAGCCACGCGGCCGCGATGCACCGTAAAAGGTTTCATAAGGGAACTCGTTTCGAACACGCTGCGACTTTGAGCTGTTTCACAATACTTCAGTCTTTGGCTCCATGCTTGCGCAAGAACTGCATCAGATCGTTCATCGCGACACCCTGATCGTGCTATTGAAACTTCCAGTTGCGAATATCCGTGAAGTGTCCCGCAATCGCCGCCGCCGCCGCCATCATCGGGCTCACGAGGTGAGTCCGCCCTCCGCGCCCCTGCCGACCTTCAAAATTCCGGTTGCTGGTCGAAGCGCAACGTTCCCCCGGTTGCAAAATATCTGGATTCATCCCCAGGCACATCGAGCATCCCGACTCGCGCCACTCAAACCCGGCATCCTGAAAAATCCGGTGCAAGCCTTCCTGCTCGGCCGCCCGCTTTACGGTCTGCGATCCCGGCACCACCATCGCCCGCACCTTCGAACTCACGTGATGCCCCTTGGCCACGCGCGCCGCTGCCCGCAAATCCTCGATGCGCGAGTTCGTGCACGATCCGATGAACACCCGGTCAATCCCGATATCTTCAATCTTCTCTCCCGGCTCCAGCCCCATGTACTGCAACGCCAGTTCCGTGGCCCGCCTGTCCGATTCCTCTAATCCTTTCACTTCCGGCACGCGCCCCGTCACCGGAGCCACCATCCCCGGATTGGTTCCCCAGGTCACAAATGGACAAAGTTGTGCCGCATCAATCTCCACCACTTTGTCGAACCCTGCTCCGTCATCGGTCGGCAGGCTTCGCCAGTACGCCACCGCCTTCTCCCATTCCGCATCCCGCGGAGCGAATCTCTTCCCCTTCACATAGGCGATGGTCGTCTCATCCGGCGCCACCATCCCGGCGCGTGCTCCGGCCTCAATGCTCATATTGCACAGCGTCATGCGCCCTTCCATCGAGAGTGCGCGCACCGCGGGACCGGCGTATTCGATCACGTGCCCGGTCGCGCCGTCGGTCCCGATCTGCCCGATAATCCCCAGCGCCAGATCCTTCGCCGTCACGCCATCGGCCAAGCGCCCCCGCACGCCGATCTTCATCGTCTTCGGCGTCTGCTGCGCCAGGCACTGCGTCGCGAGAACGTGCTCGACTTCCGACGTCCCAATTCCAAACGCCAGCGCTCCAAAAGCTCCATGCGTACTGGTATGGCTGTCGCCACAGACAATAGTCATCCCGGGCTGTGTCAGCCCCAGCTCCGGACCAATCACATGAACGATGCCCTGCTCCGGCGAATCCATGTCAAACAGCCGGATCCCGAATTCTTTGCAGTTGCTCTGCAACGCCGCAATCTGCTTAGCCGCGATCAGATCGGTAATCGGAGTACCACGCGGTTCGGTAGGAATGTTGTGATCTACGGTAGCCACAGTGCGCGCAGGCTGACGCACTCTCCTCCCGGCAGCGCGTAGCCCATCAAAGGCCTGCGGTGAAGTCACCTCATGCACCAGATGCAAGTCGATATAGAGGATGGGCGACCGCCCTGCCGGCTTCGCCACCAGGTGCGCCTCCCAAATCTTTTCGAATAATGTTTTCTTTGCTGCCATAAAGTCGATTGAAGAACGTAACGCCTAGTTTTTCACAGCCCGCCAGATGTGAGCAAGGCGCAGCCGACGGCTACGCCTCGAGTAGAGGCAAGAAAAGGCCGCCGAACACAGGGCGGCCTCGCTAATACTTCGTCTGGAGATCGAACTGGGGCTAGAACTTATCCACATCCTTGACGTGCGTGGCGATCCACCACTGGTTGCCGAAGATGTCGGTCACCGCGCCCACGCGGTCGCCGTAGGGCTGGTCCGCTGGCTCATGCTTCGGCTGTGCTCCTGCCGCAACCGCGCGCCGGTAGACCGCATCCGCGTCCGGCACGTACAGGTAGAACATCGACTTCATCGGCTGGTACGGTCCATGGGCCTCGCCCATTTCCAGATGCGAATCGCCGATCTTGATCGTGGTGTGAGGAATCACGCCGTCCGGCGCCGTGTACCGGCCTAGTTCCTCGGCACCAAAAGCGCGCTTCAGGAAGGTGATTGCCGGCTCCGCCCGCAGCGGATGCAGGTAGGGCTGAATGGTCGGCGCGCCCTCCGACTTGTAGCCGGTCTCCTTATAAGTCGCGATGTACCAGTGATTACCGGCCGCATCAATCACACTGGCCGAACGCTCTCCATAGTCCTGATCGGTCGGCTCCGCGAGCGACGTGCCGCCGGCCTGCAGCGCACGCTGGTACGCGGCATCGCAGTCCCGAACATAGACATGAAACGCGCCCAGCACCGAGTCGCCCTTCCAGGCGACTCCCTCGCCTCCGCCACCAATCATCAGCATGGAGTCTTCCACTCGAACTTCGCAGTGGTAGCCGCCCGCTGAGCCCACCGCGCGGAAAATCTCCTCGCCAGCGAACGTCTTTCTCACAAAGTCAACCACGCCGTTCGCGTCTTGCGCCACCAGATACGGCGTAACTGTGCGGAACCCGGGACGAATTGGGTTCACGCCTTTTTTCTGTTCGGGCATCTGGCCGCCTTCGGGACCAGTCGTCAAGCCCTTCATCCGCCGGTGCATTTCCTCAACCGACATCTCCTCCGTCACCGTCACCGCGGTCCAGTTGTATCCAAAAGGATCAACAAAGGTCACGTCCCGATGACCGTAGAACTGATCCTTGAGTGGCCGGATGACCTTCGCCCCTCCAGCAACCGCGCGCTCCGCGAATGCATCCACATCACCGACCCGCACCACCAGGCTGATGGGAGAATTACCCAGCGTCTCGGCGCTGAACCGACCGCCCTCAGGCCACTCTTCCGACAACATGATCACCGAATCACCGATCGTCATCTCGGCGTGGGCGATGTGCCCTCCTGCCTCGAACCGGAAAATCTCTTTAGCCCCGAAAGCTCTCTGGTAGAACTCAATGGCCTTGGCGGCATTCTTGAACGTCAAACTTGGCGATGCAACCGGGGAAACGGACACAACGGGCTCAGCAACGGTAGCCATATTCTTTCTCCCTTCCAATTCAGATTTCAAACGGGCCTTGAAACTCTCGCGCGGCAGGTCGCGCAAATCGGCGGCGATGCGAGCCAGCGGCTTCATGGCGGCCTCCACTTTGGGAGCCTTGCCGTCCGTTCGGGCCAGCATCGTATCGACAGCCTTGTTGAGCAGCTCGATCTTTTTCTGATCACCATTTCCCGGGTTCAGAGAGCGCTTAGGCATCGGCACCCTCCATGCGCGCCCGCAGGCTGCTCAGCGCGCGAAACTGGAGCTGCTTCACGGCACCCTCGGTCTTGCGGACCTCTTGCGCCACTTCCTTAATGCTTTTCTGTTCCACAAACCGCAGAACCACTACGCGCCGCTGCTCGGCCGGCAGCGTGTCCACTAGGCGAAACAGGGTCGCCCGCCGCTCCACTTCTTCAATCACCGCCGGACTCACCCGCCCCGCTTCGATCTGCCCCGAATCGTCCGCCACTTCCCGCCCGGACCGCTGCCAGCGGTCCGAAATCAGGTTTGCGGCGATCCGGAACAGCCACGCCGCAAACGGAATCCCGCGCCACTCAAATCGCTTCAGGTTCGCCAGCGCGTGATGAAAGACCTCCGAGGTCAGATCTTCCGTTTCCGTCCGGTTTCCTACTCTGCGGACCACGTAGGCGTACACCCGCTCGAAGTTGATTTCATAAAGCTCGGCAAAGCAGGCGGGATCCCTCTGCGCAGCTTCGATCAGAAGCCGCTCGTCCGCTTCTTTCTTCAGAGCCTTCAACGAATTCTCCGCGGTTTGGCCTTACATAAGGGATAACGGACGGGAGGACGAAAACGTTACGCTGAAAACCGAGCTATTCGGAAAGCGGGCCCGTTGCGTAGTAAAGCTCTTCCACTGCCTTCTGCACCTTCGCCGACAGCGCCTCCAGATCCCGCATCGTCAGCCCCAGGGTCGAAATCGGCTGGCCCACCCGCATCTCCAACGGGCGGCACTTAATGTGGTAGGTATTCATCGGCAGGAGTTCATAGGTCCCCACCAGCGCCACTGGCACAATATCCACTTGCGCCTTGATCGCCAGAAAGAACGCTCCCGCCAGGAAGGGCTTTATCTCTCCGTCCGAGGTACGCCCGCCTTCTGGATAGATCACCAGCGGCAGTCCCGCCTTCAGTCCCTTCAACGCCGCGCGGATGCTGCTGATCGAATGCGACGGGTTCTGCTGATCGATGCAGACCTGCCCCGAGCGCCTGAGTTGCCAGCCCACCACCGGATACGAAAGAAGTTCCTTCTTGAACGCGATGCGGAACTGAAACGGAAGGTAGGTGTAGAGCACCGGGATGTCGAGCGCCGATGCATGATTCACCGCGTAGACGTGTGGTTTCGAAGTGTCGATCTTGTCGAGGCCCGTGACTTTCACGGGCGACAAGATCGTCTTCATGATCAGCCATGACCACGCGTGGGAAAACCAGTGCAGACGTTTCCCGGTGCGGTCGAACAAGCCGCCGGGGATCGCGAGCAGTCCCATCACCAGCGTGTAGAACCAGATCAATGGATCAAGAACGAAGTACGAGCGCAGCCGGCTCAGCCAGCCGTGTTCCAGCCCTGGAATGGCATGGGGGCTGCGCCGCGGAGCCGCGACAGATACGGGCCGGGGGCTGCCGCTTTCGACTGGGCGACCTTCGACCTGGCCGTCTTCGACCTGATCAAGCGATGAATTCACTTCCTGCACACTTCCATTCTAGGGGAAAACTGCTGGCAAAGCGCTGCCTTGATGCGAACCTGCATAGGCCCAAATCCGATAATTCCTCAGGCCCCAACTCCGAGCACACGCATCGCTTCCCCCACCAGGTAAATCGAGCCCGTCACAACGATCACTGTCTCAGGCCCCGCAGCGCTGCGGGCTCGCGCCAGAGCTACCCCAACTTCGGCGACCGGCTCAATTTCAGCCCCCGTGCGGGTTCCGGCCTGCTGAATCTCTTCCGGAGATGCCGACCGTGGATTTTCCGGCCGCGTGGCAATAACGCGATCCGCCAGCGGGAACAGGATTTCGGTCATCTCCGAGATTGCCTTGTCGCGCATCGCCCCGAAAACGAAAATCATCGGACGGTCGTCATAGCGCTCCGAAAGGGCGGAGCGGAGGGCCCACGCTCCCGCCGGATTATGGGCCACATCAAGCACAACCTCCGGCCAACCGGCTCGGGCAGGAAGCACCTGAAATCGTCCGGGCCAGCGAGTCTCTCGGATCCCTCGCTCCATCGACCCTGCTGTGATCCCAGTCAGTCCCAGCTTGCTCACCTCCTCCGCCGCAGCCACAGCCAGCGCCACATTGCGTAGCTGGTGCCGCCCCACCAAAGGCGTCTCAACGAGAATCTGCTTCCCCATCACCAGCAGCGGATAGCGGTAGATGTTGTGGGGTCCGCAGTTCTCCGCGTCCTTCACGCGGTTTGCAGGGTTCTCTGCTGTCAAAGGCTCTTCGGCCCCGCTAACCTTCTCTGTACTCGGCACGAAGTAATCCCTACTCCCCGGTGACACCGGTGGCACGTACTCGACCGCGCTCACCCCGCGCGCCCCCAGATCAAGGATCGTATGGCCGATCACGTCGTTCGCCTCGGGCTGCTGCGGCAGGGTCACGACCACTCCACCGGGCCGCATGATCCCCACCTTTTCGCGCGCAATCTCACCGACTGTACTGCCCAGGAATTTCTGATGGTCTAGCGAAATGTCGGCGATCACGCTAACCAGCGGCTCGACAACGTTGGTGGCATCGAGTCGCCCGCCCATGCCCACTTCGAGCACCGCGATCCCCACTCGCTCCCGCGCAAAGTGGGCGAACGCAATTGCAGTCATCATCTCGAAGAAGCTCGGATGCCAGGGCAACTCTCCCTGCTCGACCAGTCGCTCGGCGACGCGATCCACTTTCCCATGCAACCCGGCAAAATCGTCGTCGCCGAGTTCTTGTCCGTTCACGCGAATGCGTTCGTTGATTCGCAGGAGGTGAGGCGAGGTATAAAGGCCGGTTTTCAGCCCAGACGCTCGCAGGATCGACGCCAGCGTCGCCGCAGTCGAGCCCTTCCCGTTCGTCCCGGCGATGAGTACGCTGGGAAACGTTCGTTCCGGATGATTCATCGCCCCCAGCAGCAGGCGCATGTGGGCCAGGTCGAACTTGTTCGACGGCGTATGGGCCAGTTCGTGCCCCAGCGCAAACATGCTCGCCACTGCGGTTTCGTACGACATGGGGCAGCTTCTAGCTTCTAGCTCCTAGCCTATGCCAAAGAGATAGGAGCGTTTCCCTATCAAATTGATATGGGATTGCGTTGGGCAGATTCTTAATCACTCCCGCGCAGAGGAACGGGGCTCCTAAGTTTTGGCTAGCAGCTAGTAGCTACGCCACCATAAAATCCAGGGCCCGCCCGATATAAGGCTTGAGCTGTTTGCGGGGAACCACAGCATCGAGCATGCCGTGTTGCAGCAGGAACTCGCTGCGCTGGAAACCCGGCGGCAGCTTCTGGCGGATGGTCTGCTCAATCACCCGTGGCCCGGCGAAACCAATCAGGGCGCCCGGTTCCGCGATGTTCAAATCGCCCAGCATTGCAAACGACGCTGTGACGCCGCCGGTAGTCGGATCCGTCAGCAACGAAATGAAAGGGACCTTGGCCTGGTCCAGCCGGGCCAGCGCCGCCGAAATCTTCGCCAGTTGCATCAGGCTGATTACGCCCTCCATCATGCGGGCTCCCCCCGATGCGGACACAATGATCAACGGCATGCGCGTATCCGCCGCCCGCTCCACCGCCCGCGTAATCGCTTCGCCGACCACCGCGCCCATGCTGCCGCCAATGAAGGCATACTCCATCGCGCTGACGACGACCGGCCGTCCCAGCAGCTTGCCGTGGGCGTTAATGACAGCATCATTGAGACCCGTATCCTGCTGCGCCTGCTTCAGTCGAGACGAGTAGGGTTTCAGGTCCACGAACTTCAGCGGATCGGTCGAGGCGATGTCCCCGTCGAAAGTCTCGTACTGGTTGTCGTCGAGCAACTGGGCCAGCCGGGTGCGGGCGTCGATCCGGAAGTGCTTGTCGCACTTCGGACAGACGTTCATGTTCTCTTCCAGATCCTTCTTCCAGATGATCTGGCGGCAGTTCTCACACTTCACCCACAGCCCTTCGGTGCGGACTTTTTTCTCGCCCGAGGTATCCAGCTCGCCAGTTTCGCGTTTAAACCAAGCCATAGGAAGAAATTTGCTGATTTCGTGATTGTCTATCGCTGATTGAAAACCCTCATGCCCTGGGCCCTTCAATCAGCGATCAAAAATCGTCAATGGTTAGTACTCAATTCCCCTCTGCGCCATCACACCTTTTTCATACGCGTGCTTGACCTGGCGCATCTCGGTGACTGTGTCGGCAGCCTCGACAATGGTGGGGTGCGCGTTTCTGCCCGTCAAGATAACGTGCACCATCTCCGGCCTCTTCTCCAGGCTCACGACCACCTTGGCGGGATCCAGCATGCCGTAACTGATGGCATAGTTGATCTCATCGAGAATAACCAGATCCCACTGTCCCGACTGAATCGCGCGGTCTGCCTCGGCCCAGGCCTCTTCGACCATGCGTGTGTCTTCGGGGTCGCGTTCCCCGGGGCCGACTTTCACGAAGCCCCGTCCCATCTGCTTCATGACAAACTTGTCGCCGAAGGCCTGCACGGCATCGAGTTCGCCGTAATGCCACGACCCTTTCAGGAACTGCAGCATCAAAACCCGCATGCCCTGACCGACGGCTCGCAGGGCGGTTCCCATGGCGGCGGTGGTCTTGCCTTTGCCCGGCCCCGTGTTCACGATGATCAGACCACGACGGATGTCAGCCATGCTTAATCGGACGTCTGATTCTACTAGAAGCAGGGCATTGAGTCGCTTGCGGGTCCGATCAGTGAGTCAATATGAGACGGTAACTGCAAGAGACGGCAACTGCGCGGCGACCGCAGCAAAAAAACTGCAACAAATCGATGTCGTCCGTCGTCATAGGTTTCATCGACGTTCTTTTGCAACATGGGGCATGCTGGAGGGAGTCGGCTTGGGGAATCTTTCCAGCAGCTAACTTTTCCACGGAACTCCAGCATCCAAGGTTGCGTAGCTCGGTCAGGCGGATCTCTGTCCCCTCGCAAACCGCGGAGGTCTCATCGTGCTCAACAAGTGTGCAGTGTTATTGTGGTCCGTGCTTCTGGCGTTGCCGGCCTTTTCTGCCCAGCACGTCGCGGTGCATCCGAGGACGTCGATCGATCCCGCCGACCAGGCGACGATTCGCGAGATCGTGGACATGGAACGCCAGGCGCGAGAAGCCAGCATCCGCCGCGACGCTGACTTCTCTCAGCGAACTCTCGCCGAAGACTACGTCGCCATCACGCCTCTGGGCCAGGTCACCACCAAGCAGGACACAGTCTCGGCTCGCAAGAGCGGCCAGCTTCGCTACGACACCATCAATGTGAGTGACATGGTCGTGCGCATCTACGGCGACACCGCCGTCGTAACCGCTCGGGCGGACGTGAAGGGGCACCAGCTTGGAGAGGACTTCAGCGGTCCCTATCGCTATACCCGAGTCTGGGTCCGCCGGACAGGGCACTGGCAGGCCGTGAGCTATCAGGCTACGGTTACGCAATAGAACCCGTACGTTTCGCGAATTTGTTCCAGGAAGTTAGAATCCCACTGAAAGGTGTCTCTCCGGAACTCCCACAGATGAATGCCGCCGTGCTGCACACCCTCGGGCAGCCTCCGCGCTGCGAGCCGTTCCCTGATCCTGTTCCCGGCGCGGGAGAAGTCCTGGTCGAAGTCCGCGCCGCGGCGCTCAAACCAGTAGACAAGCAAATGGCGGGCGGCTCGCATTACGCCAGCTACCGCAGCCTTCCCGTGGTGTGCGGAACCGACGGAGCCGGTGTGCTGGAAGATGGAACGCGAGTATTCTTCGCGATGCCTCGCGCGCCCTACGGGGCGATGGCGCAGCGCACGGTGGTGGCGCGTCCGAGGTGCTTTCCACTGCCCGCGGAGATTGACGACGACACAGCCGCAGCCGTCCTGAACCCCGGCCTTTCCGCCTGGGGAGCGCTCGTCTGGCGCGCCCAGCTTGCTCCGGGTGAGACTGTTCTGGTTCTGGGGGCGACCGGGGTGACCGGCAAACTCGCGATTCAGACTGCCAAACTGCTCGGAGCCAAGCGAATCGTCGCCGCCGGAAGAAACCAGCGGATTCTTGCCTCACTTCACGATCTGGGCGCCGATGCAACCATCTCTCTTGACCAGCCTCATCCCGACTTGGTCGCAGCGTTTGCCCGGGTAGCGGGCCAGACTGGGTTTGACGTCATCCTCGATTACGTCTGGGGACCGCCCACCGAAGCTCTATTAGCCGCCATCACGCGCCAGGATATGAGACCCTCCGCGACCAGAACCCGCTTGGTCCAGGTAGGCGAGAGCGCAGGAGGCACGGTCCCACTAGCCGCCGCGGTATTGCGCAGTACTCGCCTCGAAATTCTCGGCGCTGGAACCGGCAGCGCTCCTACCGCACCAGAGACGTGGCTTGAAGCGATGCAGCAACTGCTGGACCGTGTCGCCCAAGGTAAACTCCGCATCGAAAGCGAGCGCGTGCTGCTGGCCGACGTCGAGACCGCATGGCAACGGGAGCAGCAGGGACGCCGGTTCGTAATCGTCCCGTAGTCGCGAATTCAAATTGGGGGAATATGAACTCGAGTGACTCTGGAAGATCCACGCCATTCACCCTTGCCCGCCTGCGGCTTGCCTCCGCCCTGCTTGCATGTTTCCTGTGCGGAACCACGAACTTCGCAGGGGCGCAGGAGCCGCAGCTCTCCCCGGAAAAGCGCACTCAAATCGAAGCTGTGGTTACGAAATTCCTGTCTTCCACCCACGCCCCCGGGGTCGCGGTAGCGGTCGTCGAGCACGGAGAGTACGAGTGGGCCAGCGGCTTCGGCCTTGCCGACGTGGAAAATAACGCGCCCGCGAGTGAACACACGCTCTTCCGCCTGGCGTCTATCTCCAAGTCGCTTACGGCGACCGCCGCGATGCAACTCTGGGAGCGCGGACAACTCGATCTCGACGCGCCCATCCAGAAATACTGCCCGTCGTTTCCGCAGAAGCCGTGGCCGATCACCACGCGCCAGGTGATGGGACACTTGGGAGGCATCCGGCATTACAAGTCCGACTCGCGAGACGATCCCGAAGCCGGGAACACGAAACACTTCGACAACACCATCCAGGCCGGACTCGACTTCTTCAAGAATGATTCCCTGGTTTCCGAGCCCGGGAAACAATTTCATTACTCGACACAGGGTTACACACTGGTCGGCTGTGTCATGGAAGGGGCGTCCGGTGCTAAGTACGTGGACTTCATGCGGCAGAACATTTTCATTCCCGCCGGCATGGAGCACACGCAAGCCGATGATCGCTTCGCCATCATCCCCTATCGGACCCGCTTCTATCAGAAGACCGCGTCCGGCGCGGTGCAGAATGCGGACTTCCTCGACTCCAGCTACAAGATTCCCGGCGGCGGTTGGTTGTCCTCGGCGGAAGACATGGCGCGGTTCGAAGTGGCCATTCTCAACGACAAGCTGATCCGGCGGACTACCCGCGATCTGATGTGGACTCCGCTGAAGCCGTCTGACGGCTCGCAGGACAGCTACGGCCTGGGCTGGGGTGCCGGCGACGAAAACGGCATCATAGTCGTCGGCCACACCGGAGGCCAGCAAGGGACCAGCACAGCCTTCCTGCTTGCGCCCTTGCGGCGGGACGGAGTCGTCGTGCTCACCAACATGGAAGATGCCGATCCCGACAAACTGGCTCGGGAGATTTTGAGGGTGCTGCTCAGCACAATCGAAAACGCGCCGAAAAAATGAGGCGCATTCCCTTGGTAAATGTTATGGCGATTGATCTCCCACACGGAGACTGATGGTTTTCAGACCATTCGCGGTTCGCCTGTCCGGTTCGAATTTCCTTTCGGGAGGGAATCGTCAGTAGATGTAAATTGCGCCACGACAATCGTCAGATCGTCTCGCAGCTCTGCGCTGCCTGAGAACGCGGCTAGCGAAGCTAGAATGGCTCGGCGAATGTCGTCCGCGCTTTTCTCAGTGAGTGTAGCCAGCAGCTCGCGCAATCTGCCTTCCCCAAATTCCTCGCCATGCGAATTTATGGCTTCGACCAAGCCATCGGAATACATTACGAGAAGATCCCCGGGTGATATCTGAAGCTTGGCCTGTTCATACCGGGCGTCCGGTAAAACTCCGAGCACAGGGCCTCCCACGTGCAAGCGGGATATCTCAACCTTGCTCCCGTTCTTCCGCGTCAGAAGCGGTGGGCAGTGTCCCGCATTCACATAGCTAAGGGTATGAGCAATTGCATCGTGGTAGCACCAGAACATGCTGGCATATCGCTCCCCGGAAGCCCGTTCGCACAAGAGGCGATTCAATTGCTGCGATTCTGACTCGTGCCGCGAGGGTGATTCTGACCACAGGCTTGAGCGGACGGCCCCGTGGATCACACCCATGAGGAGCGCTGCGGGCACTCCTTTGCCGGAGACGTCACCCATGACCAGCGCAATTCGTTCGTCCTTAAGGCGGAAGACATCATAGAAATCGCCGCCAACCTTTTCGGCCGGTGTGTACTCCGTCGCGAGAAGAACTCCAACATATTCCTCCGTCAAGGGTGGCAACAGCTCGGACTGGACTTGACCTGCAATCTCCAGTTGTTCTTCCAGGTATTTGCCATGAGCGTAGGAGCGGAACCCGAGCCCTGCCACCACCACCGTCACCAGCAGAGCTAACGCCCCTGAACAGTTGATCAAAAGATTCCGGCGGATTGGCCAGAAGTTGGACTGATCGACGCTGCTCAGCGGCGTCGCGATTTCCAGCATCATGGGTGCGGGTGGACCGGACTGCGCCGGAGGGTTCGCAGGTATCGGGGCAGCGGGCGCGCGAATCGCAAAGACTTCAACTACGACGTCGCCAGCGGCAGTGGCGACAACACGGTAGAGTGGCTCGTGGTTGCGGGCGTGAGTGTGTTCTTCGTCCTCGGAAAACAGTCGTGGTGCTGACCCGCCAGCATGCTCAAGCACCTTGCCGTCAGGGCCGCGCAATTCGATCCACACCGGGTTGCCTCCCGCCTCCATCAGCGAGTTCACGGCAGATCCCCTTGTAAGAGGATCTTGCCGCAACTGGCGTTCGAGAGCAGTTGCGTGTTGACTCATCTGGTGACGGACCTGCTCGGTGGCGATCAACCGGGAAACGAAACCGTAGTCTCGAATGGAATTGGCCAGCAAAAGGAGGGCAATCACCGCGCTTATGCCAAGCCAGGCCGTGACCCAGCGATAGATCCTTACCGATCGCGTTTTACTGGTCTCAAATGCCTGGCTGATCGAGTTCATCTGGAGGACGCCATCACCCGGAAGGCCCTATGCTCGCACCGTTTCTTCCAAACTCCAAACGCCGGGTCCCATTCACTGACCAGACCAGGCGATATCGCAAGCGATGAATCGCTAGAACAGAAATTTCCCAAAACAATCACCGATCTAATGCCCCGAATGATACGGATGCCCCTTCAAAATCGTAAACGCCCGATAAACCTGCTCCAGCAGGACCACCCGCGCCACTTCGTGCGCTAGAGTCATCTTTCCGAGCGAGATCGTATGCTGTGCCCCGCCGCGCGCAGCGTCGCTGAAGCCGTCGGGCCCGCCAACGGCGAAGAAAAGCGGCAAGGGATTGCGGTCCTGATAGTCTTCCAGAAACTTCGCGAACTGTTCCGATGAGAATTCCTTGCCCCGCGAATCCACCAGCACCAGCGTAAACTTCGCCCCGCTCTTCCCCGCCGACCGGCCGCACAATTCAAGCAACGCCGCTTCGTCGCGCAGCGTGAGTCCTTCCACCTGCGCGTAGCGCGAGATTCGCTTGAGATACTCCTCCGTCAGCGATGCAATCGCTGGTTCCTTCGTCTTCCCGATCCATGCAATCCTGATCTTCACGCGAGGCCCAAGTCCTTGTTACCCGTCAGTCGCTGGAAACACCATGTGGGGACAGCCGCCCTCGGCTAGCTTGCCCTGAGCGAAGCCGAAGGATCGAGCAAAGCTCTACTGTTCTTTCCACGGCCTACTTTTTCCCGGAGGCCAGCACGACGGACGCCCCAAAAGCGATCCTCTCGCCGTCAGAATATTGCCGCACCGCGGCATGCACCTCGTCGTGAATCTTCGGCCACTGCTCCGCCGGCACGCGTTCCAGCATCGGACGAAAAGGAACGGAGACCGACTGCGCATACTCCCAAACTTCCTCCACCGGGCCTGACCAGACCCACGGCAGCGTCTGGCTCTCTTCCTCAACCCCGTTGAATCCAGCGCCTTGCAAAACCGCTGACAGAGTGCCCGGCCGCGCGTATCGGAAAGGGTCCGTCCCGTCTGGCTGCAGCAAAGGCCCGCCCCCATGCCGGTGCACCACGCCCATCATGCTTTGCCAATACGGCTGGTCGAATGAGCCCCAGGCCAGAAAGCACGCCCGCGCTCCCGGCCGCAAGACGCGGCGCAATTCCGCCAAAGCGAGAACCGGATCGCCGAAGAACATCACGCCGAAGCGCGACGTTGCCAGATCGAAGCTGTTCTCGGGATACGGCAGGCTGTGCGCGTCCGCCTGCTGGGTTGTGAAGTTCTTCAGCCCACGCGCTTGCGCTCGCTGCGCCGCGATCTCCAGCAGTCCTGCGCTCAAATCGGTAGCCGTGACCTGTCCGCCCGATCCCACCCGAGACGCCAGGCTGATCGCAGGCTCCCCGGTCCCGCTGGCTAAATCCAGCACGTGCATTCCGGGCCTCGGTTGCGCGTATTCCACAAGAGCATCGGTGACGGGCTGACCCATGGCCGCCGACTTGGCCTTCCACTTTTCAGAGGCCACGAGTCGATACTGGTTTCCCCAGTCCGACTTGGAATCCGGCTTCGATGTCATGGGGAGCCCTCAGGGATCTAGCGGTTTGCTCAAGAATTCACGACTTAGGCCGTCGCTTCAGCTCTGCCGCATGCGCCGCCGAATCAGAGTGGGCTTCAGCCGCTGCGCAGTCTGCCGGAAGAAGCGCTAGGCTGTCTTTTTCTTTTTCTTTTTCTTTTTGGGCGCGGCCAGCTTGATCCCAGCCTTTTGTTTCTTCGGAGCGGTCTTCAAGTCTGCGGGTTCCAGTCGCTTCGCCGACTTCCACAGCCGCTCCAGATCGTAGAACTTTCGCGCCTTCTCGGAGAACACGTGGACCACGAAGTCCACGTAGTCCAGTAACACCCATTCCGCCTGTTTGTAGCCCTCGACGTGTGCCGGGCGCAAGTCCGTGGCCTTCAGACGCAATTCCACTTCATCGGCGATGGCCTGCACTTGCCGTGGATTGGTCCCGCTGCACAGCACAAAGTAGTCGGTGAATGCTCCCGACCCTTTTTCCATTTCCAGGATACTGAGTTCTTCGGCCTTTTTCTCGAGGCAGGCTTGGATGGCGGCGGCAACTTGCTGTTTGAGCTCGCTCTTCTTCATTCGGTTGTCGGATGTTCGCCCGCAGTCAATTCGTGCGATACCCATTGTAACTGACCGTCGACCGACCAATCGGCACCGACTGTCTGCGCCTAATCGCGCTAATGATCACTTGCCTGATCTTTTCGCCTCTGCCGCCGCCAGTTCGCGCAGCTTTGCCATGGTGGCCGGTGCAGGGTCCTTGCGATTGCCGTTCTTCGGACGCCGCTTGGTTTTCGTCGTGTAGTGATTCTGCGCCATGTAGCCTCCTGCTTCCTTGGCGGTTTGGGACGCCTGCCCTGATTGATTCCAAGAAATTGAATGGGATTCGAGGTCGTACTGCGTTCAACCCATCATATCTGCGTCCGGAGATATTCGTGAAATTCCGTGAACCATTCGCCTATTTGTACAGCCCTATTTTCTTGATGTACTCCGCCACCGGGGCATCCACAAGGCGGCCGAGCGGCCTACCTGCCGCCGCCGCCAGGCGTATCGCGCTCGCCGACGAGGGTTGATGAAGGTCTCCCAGCAAATGGATGCTCACTCCGGGCAGCATCAAGTCTCCCGTGGCCGCCTGCTTGTGAAACGGCCGAGTCACCTCCGGCCGCGGACGCAAGCTCTCCGGCAGCGCATTCGCCACGTCAGCCAAAGAGTACCCGGGACGGCTGGCTACCACGAACTCGCACTCCCGGAATAGCGCCTCCGCCTGATGCCACTTGGCGATGTCCGCAAATGCGTCCATGCCCACCAGCAGGAACAGCCGGTCGCTCGCCTTGAACGACTGCTTCACGCGCCGGATCGTGTCGATTGTGTAGTTCGGCTTCTCCTGGCGGTCTTTTCGGATTGGCACCACACCCTCTTGCGGGGCTTCCAGCAGAGAGGGAATGAAGGCCTTATCCTGCGCGGTAGCCAGAACCAGCATGGCGAAGCGGTGAACGAACGGCGAAAGTGGCTGCCGCTGTTTGTGGGGAGGAATGTTCGCGGGCACGAAATAAATCCGGTGCAGCTTGTTTTGCTCCAGCGCCGCCCGCGCCAGCGCCAGATGTCCACGGTGAACCGGATCGAAGGTCCCGCCAAAGAGTCCAATGTTCATGGGATGTGATTCGCCCTGCCTAGTGTCCAGATTCCCGGCCCGAGATGCAAGCCGGATCCGGCCGATTGTCCAACTGGCCGTCGTCCACTTGGCCAACGGCCACCCTGACGCGCCCTGTTCGCAAAACAGAAATGAACTCCTGTAACTATCCGGCGTCTCATGAAGGTACTAGGATGATGTCATGCGAGTAACCCTCCCCCTACTCCGCATTCCTCCGGCGCGAGCGCCCATTCTCCGGTATGGGGTGGCGGTGCTCAGCACAGCCCTAGCGCTGATTCCCACGATTCTTCTCGCCGACGTGTCCGAGAGCCGTCTAGCTCTGTTCGGCGTGGCCGTGATGGTGAGCGCCTGGTACGGGGGATGGAAGCCCGGCGTAGTGGCCACCGCGTTCGCCCTGACGGTCAGCGCCTATTTCTCGCTAGCTGGGGAGCATAGCGCGGCCCAGTCGCGGATTGCCATCGTCCGTCTCTCGCTGTTCTTTTTTATCGCCATGCTGATCTGCTGGCTGAATGCGGCGTTGCGCTCCGCGCAAGAGAACTTGCGCCGCTCGGAGCTGAATTTCCGCTCGCTGGTCACAAACGCTCCGTATGGCATCTGCCGCTGCGATTCCACCGGCAAAATTCTCGACGCGAATCCCGCCTTCCTCGAGTTGCTCGGCCAGACTTCGCCCGAAGAATTGATCGGACAGCACATCTTTAGCCTCTATGCTGACAACGACCAGTGGTTCGATCTGGCCGATTTTCTGCGCTCTTCGGAACCCTTCAAGGGACTGGCCGCGGAATGGAAGCGCAAAGATGGCAGCACCACCGTGGTTCGGGTTTCCGGCCGCTCGGTTGCCAATGGAGGGGACGGCGAGCTCGTGTTCGAACTGTTTGCCGAAGACGTGACCGAACGCCGCCTCCTGGAGCAACAGCTGCGCCAGTCTCAGAAAATGGAAGCCGTGGGCCGTCTGGCGGGCGGCATCGCCCACGACTTCAACAATCTGTTGATGGTGATTTCGGGCTACTCGGAATTCCTGCTCGAACGTCTAGGAGCAGAGCCTCACCTGCGCGGCCCGGCCCAGGAGATCGCCAGCGCCGCCGAACGCGCCTCGTCGTTGACCCGCCAGTTGCTGGCCTTCAGCCGCAAGCAGATGCTGGCCCCGAGGATCGTCAATCTGAACGACGTGGCGACCGAAAACATCAAGATGTTGACCCGCATGATCGGCGAGGACGTCGACCTGGTGATGGTTCCCAGCCCGAATCTATGGGCGGTGCGCGCCGATGCCGGACAAATTGAGCAGGTCATCATGAACCTTGCCGTCAACGCTCGGGACGCCATGCCTTCGGGAGGCAAGCTGACGATCGAGACCTCGAACGTCACCCTGGATGAGGACTACGCCCGTTTTCACGCCCCGTTGCGCCCCGGTGATTACGTCATGGTGGCCATTAGCGACACCGGAGGTGGCATGGACGGCGAAACTCAGTCGCACATCTTCGAACCTTTCTTCACCACCAAGGGGACGAAGGGCACCGGCCTGGGCTTGTCCACGGTCTACGGCATCGTCAAACAAAGCGGAGGATACATCTGGGTCTACAGCGAGGTGGGCAGGGGAACGACATTCAAGATCTACTTGCCTCGCGTGGCCTCCACCGGCGAAACCGCGGTGCAGGTCGCGGCCCCGGTCGAGTACCGCAAAGTCGAACCGGGCACGGAAACCATCCTGCTGGTCGAAGATGAGGCCAACCTGCGCTATCTTGCGCGCCAGTACCTGGAAAAGCAGGGCTACAAAGTGATCGAGGCGGCCGACGGCGCCGTCGCCATGCAGATTGCTGTGGCGCATGAAGCGACGATCCATCTGCTGCTCACCGATGTCATTATGCCCGGCATGAACGGCCGGGAATTGGCCCAGCGCATTTCCGAGATTCGTCCCAACGTGAAAGTCCTCTACATGTCCGGCTACACGGAAAACGTGATCGGACACAACGGCATGCTGGACGCGGGCGTACGCCTGCTGCAGAAGCCCTTTAACCTTCGCGACCTGAAAGGCAAAGTGCGCGAAGTGCTGGATGCAACACCAACTCCCCCGGAGGTCGCTATGTCGATGCAGTCCCATGAACCGCTCCGAGCCACGCGGGCAAGAGAAACTCCGCCCACGCGCGCGCAAAGATTCCAACTTCACTTGCCTCTGCGATATCGCCGTCTCGGCGAGAAGGATTGGCACGTAGGCACAACCGAGAATATCAGCCGCTCGGGCATGCTTTTCCAGGCGGACGAACTCCTGCAACCTGCAGCGCAACTGGAGATCAGTCTCGTGCTGCCGCAAGAGATCGCTGGACTCTCGGAAACCCAAGTCGTATGCCGCGGAGAAGTCGTGCGCGCCGTGGAACGCCGAGGCGATGCTTTGAGCCCCGCGCTGGCCGCACGGATCCTGCAGTATCACTTTCAGCATGGCCCGCTGCCAAGGGCGTGATGCTGTAACAGGTTTTGTGGGTGCTTCATCCAGGACGAAGAAAGGCGGTCTCCCTCGGGCCGCCTTTTTGACGTTAAGAATGCTTGTGTGGGGACGGCTCTCAGACCGGTCCAGGCCGAGCCAAGCTCGGCTGCTTCAGTGGCCGTGCATCGGTGGGCCACCCACGATCTTTTCCGCCGGCCTTCCCTCCGGGGCTGAAGCCGGGGACATGGTTGCTCCTGGGCAGCGGGACTGACGTCGTACCCTTCCTGGTTCTTGCCGATGTCGGGGAACTTCCCCGCTTCTCGCAAAGGACGCGAGAAACGGGGCACCCTTTCTGCTTGGGGAATCCCTAATGCTTCTCCTCAACTGCTCCGCTGAGCTCCCGCTCTCGGAACTTCTGCACTTCCTCCGCCATGGCGTACTTCAGCTCCTCCATCCCTTGGCCGGTCACGGCAGAGATCTCGTACAGCTTCAGCTTATGCTTCTTGCAATAGCGCTTCAGCGCGGCCAGCTTGTCTTTATTCACAGCATCAATCTTCGACGCGGCCATGATCATCGGCTTCTCTTCAAGATGAGCCCCGAAGCTGCCGAGTTCGCCCAGAATCACTTCAACATCCTTGGTCACATCCGGTCGGCCGCTGGAGTCAGAGACATCCACCAGATGCACCAGCAGCCGAGTGCGTTCGATGTGTCGCAGGAACTGCGTGCCCAGGCCAGCGCCGGTGTGCGCTCCTTCGATCAATCCCGGAATGTCCGCGACCACGAAGCTGACCTCACTCTTCGCATCGCCCACGGCGACCACTCCCAGGTTCGGTTCGAGCGTAGTGAACGGATAATCGGCAATCTTGGGACGCGCCGCGGAAATGCGCGAGATCAGCGTGGACTTGCCCACGTTCGGATATCCCACCAGCCCCACGTCAGCCAGCAGCTTCAGCTCCAGCCGGTAGGTATGTTCCTCGCCGGGGCGTCCCGCCTCGTGCTCACGCGGCGCTTGGTGCACCGATGTGGCAAAGCGCGCATTGCCGCGCCCACCGCGCCCGCCGCGGGCAATCACGAAACTCTGGTCGGGTTCCGTAAACTCGAAAAGCTTGTCCCCGGTCTCGTCGTCGAACACAATCGTCCCGACCGGAACCTTCAGAACAATGCCATCGCCATCGCGCCCGGTCTTGTTCGAACCTTCGCCGTGACGTCCGCGCTCCGCGGTGTGTTCGGGATTAAAGCGGAAATGCACCAGTGTGTTGTGACGCTCGCTGGACTCCATCACAATGTCGCCGCCCTTGCCCCCGTCGCCGCCCGAAGGTCCGCCGCGTGGGACGAACTTCTCCCGCCGGAAGGCCATGCATCCGTTGCCGCCGTCTCCGGCCTTAACCCGAATTTTCGCCTCATCAATAAACATGCGTGTGTCTTTCTATCATCGCGGAAGATTGGTGGGATGTCTAACGGACTTCGAGGGCGACCTTCTTCAGCCCCGGCAACCAGCCGCTCTGGAACTCGGGATGCACGGTCTGCGCCGCCGCCAGCGCCTTTTGAAAAGCTTGGCGCGATTCTTCGGGACGCTGCAAACGTCGCAACACATCCCCCAGTTCGGCCTGCGCCTGCACCGATCGGGGCGCGAGCGCAGCCGCAGCTTGCGCTTCCGAGAGCGCGTCCTCGAGATGATTCGCTTGCACCGCCAACTGCGCCCGCGTCACGTGGTTGAGCGCGGAAGCCAGCGGGATTTCGAAGTGACCATCGAAGACCAATAGCCCATGCTCGATCACCGCCGTCGGCGGGATCCGCTGAAACTGGTCATACGGGTTCAGATCTCCCGGCCCAAACTCGTAGCCGGAAAGCGTGCCAGCGCTGATCAACACCTTGCCGTCCACGCTCGCTGGAACCTCGATCGCAGGCTGCAGCCATACCGTGGCAATCGTCGTCAGCGGCTTGCAGGACACTCCGTAATACTTCGGATCGACAACCACATCGGCGAAGTATGCAAACCAGCAGTTCTTCACCTGGTGGGCATCGAGATATTTTTTCGTCGCCTTAAGCTGCTGCCCCCAGTCGGCGTTCGAGTCACTCAGATACTTGTAGGTCTGCGAAGGCCCGCCCCACATTTCGTTCGCATAAGCCAGGTAAACCGGGTACGTCCGCGCCGACGACACCCCATTCCACAAAAGCAATACCGCCACGACATAGGCCCAGTGCCGCTGGCGTTGCATCAGTTGCCCCGCGCCCCACGCCGCCAGAATCATCAGAAACGGATAGACCGGCAAAATGTGGCGAACCCCAATGTTCATCCCTGATCCCATGGCCACCAGGAAATACACCGCGGCTGGAACGATGAGAAACAACAACTCTCTCCAGTCCTCGATTCGCGCTCGCGCCAGCGACAACGGCACCAGCGCCAGCAGGATGAGCAGTCCCAGCGTCGTCTTGATGACGAACGCCACCGGGAAATAAGTCCAGCGGCCGTGCGGATAGACTGTGCCCAGCAGGTAGGAGTGGCTGTACTCGGCGGTAAAGCCAACATCGGCCAGGCCATACAAGTAAGATTGCGGCAGCAAGTGCCAGCCCGCCGCGGCTTGAATCATCTTGGCCTGCACCGGATTCTTCAGCCTTCCGGCATACTCCACCACACGCGCTCCGGCGTCCACCCCGGCCTGCGGATGGAAATGAAATCCGTAGAACGACCACAAAATCACAACCGAGAGAATGCCAATGACCGCAATCGCGCCCAGCAACCGCATCGCTTGCCTTGCCCTGCTTTCTTTACTTTCCCCCGGCTCGGCATCAACGCGCCCCCGTGCTACTTCGCACACCGCCAGCCCTAAGAGAATCGGGAAAATCAGGATTGCGGAGTGCTTCGTCGCCAAGCCAAGCCCGGCCGCCAGCCCCGTCAGAGCCAGCCTTCCCGCCCTCGGCTTCTTGACATAGCGATAGAACGCCCACACGGTCGCCAGCAAAAAGCAGGACATGCCGACATCGGTCGTCACCACCGCGCCGTGGGCAAGAATGTTCGGTTCAAGCACCAGCAGCGCGAGAGCCAGGAAAGCCGGAACGCTTCCGAACATTTCCTTCGCCACGGCAAAGACCAGCGCCCCCAGCAGCAGCGTCAGAAGCGCCGCCGCCATCCGCGTCCGGAACAGAATGACTTCCGCGTCGTTCGAAAACACAAACTGCGTCGCGGTCAGGAAGTCTTCTTCCTTCGAGAACACTCCTGGATGCGCGGGCACTTTCAGCGGGAGCTGCAACAGAGGCAGCGTCGCCAGCAGTTTGACCAGCGGTGGATGCTCAGGGTTATCCCCGAAATTTGCCGTCGTCCAGTAGTTGTAGCCGGCAAAGATGTGGCAGGCTTCATCCCAGGTCTGCGATTCCCGTCGCGCAGACAGGGTCAGCTGAAGCGAAAGGAGGATTAGCAGGCAGGCCACGCCGGCCGCCTGCAAACCACGCGCAGTGCTGTGAGAGGTTGGAAGCACTTAAACGGGGCAGTGTACTCGTCGCACCGTCCGCTGTCTATGATCGGAACTACAGGGTAACGGTTGGCTTCCGGTTTTAGGACAAAGCTGTCGAACTGCGCTCGACCCTTCGGCGTCGCTCAGGGCAAGCTAGCCGGGGGGGGGCTGTCCCCACATGGACGGGACCCCAGTGGACGACGTCGCCCTACTCTACCTCGACGGGCTCGACCATCACGAACTTGCCCATCGAGCCCTTATTCAGGAACTTGATGCGGCCGGTGATTTTGGCGAAGAGGGTGTCGTCTTTGCCACGGCCGACGTTCAGGCCCGGTTTCACACGGGTGCCGCGCTGCCGCACAATGATGGTGCCGCCGGGCACGAGCTGCCCGCCGAATGCCTTGAATCCAAGCCGCTGCGCGTTTGAATCGCGGCCGTTTCGTGAAGTGCCTTGCCCTTTTTTATGTGCCATAAGACGGTTCTCAGTTCTCGGATGTCAGTTCTCAGTTAAGACCATGGGGGGACGGGCGCCTTCGCCCGTCCCGGTTTTATTTCTTCTTCGAAGACTTCTTTGCCGCTTTTTTCGGCGCTGCCTTCTTCTTGGCCGAACTCTTCTTCGCCGCGGCTTCCGCCGCCGGCTCTTCCGCCTCGGTCGGCTTCACCTTCTTCGGCTTCGCTTCCTTCTTAGGCAACTCGGGAGCCTTGAAGCTCTGCCCGCCAAAAGCGATCTCAGAGATGCGGACGGCCGTATAAGCCTGGCGGTGCCCGCGGAGTTTCTTGTACTGCTTCTTGCGCTTGTAGTGGAACACCAGGATCTTCGCGCCGCGGCCTTCTTCTACGACCTGGCCGACCACCCGTGCGTCCGACTGTTGGCCGACCTGGCCCTCTTCTCCGGAAACCGCCAGCACAGGGAACTCCACCACACCGTCAGTGCCGGTGCCCACTTTTTCTATTCGAATCACATCTCCGGGCGCCACCCGGTACTGCTTTCCACCGGCACGGATAACCGCGTACATACGTCTGCCTCCGTCAAATGTCGTTGAAATTCAGCCCGTAAAATGGAAACGGATCTCTTAAAACGGAAACCCCAGGGCGCACACGGGCGCAACCAAGGGGCCTGCTGATTTTCCTGTGCTTGCTGTGTTTTCCGCCTCGGCGCTTCAGCAGCCAAGACAGGCGTCCCCAGAACGGGTCGGCGAGTACAGGCAAACTCCACTATTCTAACGTGCGCTGTGGAAATCGGTCAAACGGAATTGGCCGACGGTCGATGTTCGCGCTCATGTTTTCCTGAGTGAACCCTGGTGTCCTTTGTGGTTTCCGTCCTTCTATGCGAGAATTCCGCCGGATTCCTTGGAGGAAACCCTGATGCTCAAGCGCTTTCTGACCGTTTCCCTGTGTCTGCTCGCCCTGACCCTGTCCGGTCTCGCCCAAACCAAGAAGTCACCGATGAAGCCCCTCGCTGGTCCTGCTCCCGACAAAGCCTACCTGCAGAAAGTCTGGGACGGATGGTCCACTCTCGACCCCGCCAACGTCGCCAAGCACTACGCTACGGGACCGCACACTTTCTTCGACATCGCCCCCCTGAAATACAACAGCTGGGATGAATACGAGAAAGGCGTAAAAGGCGTCCTCGCCGGCTACAAGAGCGCGAAGTTCACGGTGAATGATGATGCCGCAATACATCCCCACGGAGACCTGGTATGGGCCACGGCCACGGTCCACGATGAGATGACCACCAAAGCGGGAAAGGTCGAGATGGGTAATTTCCGCTGGACGGCAATCTTTGAAAACGAAGACGGCAAGTGGCTCATCGTCCACGAGCACGTCTCCGCGCCGCTGCAGTAAGAGCTTCGGCCACGGATCTCACCGATCTTCACGGATTAGAATCTGGAAATTGGTGTTGATCTGTGAAATCCGTGGCCGATCTTAACTTTCAATACGACTTCCAGAAGAAGTACACCGTCATCCCAGCGCCTACCAGCACAACGAACGTCCGGATCCAGGCCTGCGGCATCTTCTGCGCATAGTGCGCGCCCAGGTATCCGCCGATAATTCCGCCGACGATCATCACGATGCCGTGCTTCCAATACACCGCGCCGGCGACAACAAAAGTAACCACTGCGACTCCATTGATCACGAACCCCATCACGCTCTTCAATGCATTCATGGCATGGATGTCCGTCATGCCCAGTGCGGCCAGCATGGCGAGCATCACGATGCCCATGCCGCCGCCGAAGTAGCCGCCGTACACGGCGACGCACAGTTGAAACACGGTTGTCCCCGCGAGTGCCCCTGCCGAAGCCTCGTGCTCAATCACGGACCTGCGCCCGCCCGCCAGCTTCTTGCCGAAAGCAAACAGCAGAGTCGCGCCCAGCGTGAGCCACGGCAGCACACGCATGAACGTCTGTGCCGGCGTCTTCAACAGCAGGAGAGCCCCGATCAGCCCGCCTGTCAAGCTCGCCGCCAGCAGAGGGATCATCACGCGGCTGGGAACGTCCAGTCTCTTGCGATACGCGCCTCCGCTGGCGGCGGCGGCAGTCCACAGCGCGATCGTGTTCGTGGCATTGGCGGGGATCGGCGGCACACCCGTGAACAGCAGCGCCGGAAAGGCGATGAAGCTGCCTCCTCCCGCTACCGAATTCAGGGCGCCTCCGAGCGCTCCGGCAAAGAAAAGAAAGATGACGGATTCGAGCGTCAAGGAATCAGGTGTATCAGAAACTGCGCCGCGCCGCCAATGTTCATGACCTTTTGCGCTCTGCACCGTCTGAAGGTGTGAGCCAATCACATGTCGCGATTCGTAAGCGTGCTCCTCCTCTCACTCCTGTCCGCGCCCGCGCTTCTCTCGGAACAGTCCGCAACGCAGCCTGCGGCAAATCCGTGCGCAGCGGCCGAGCAGAAGCAACTGGACTTCTGGGTCGGCGAGTGGGACTTAACCTGGCCGGGAGAACGCGCTGGCGAAGTGGACCACGGAACAAACAGCATCCAACGCATCCTCGACGGCTGCGTGGTGCAGGAAAGCTTTTCCGGTCAAAACGCAATGCACCTGCGCGGAACCAGTGTCTCCACCTTCGACGCCAATGCCGGTAAGTGGAAACAGACCTGGGTCGACAACGAGGGTGGTTATCTCGATTTCGTTGGCGAGTTCAAGCACGGCGCAATGATCCTGCAGCGCGAAGCCATCCGGAAGGATGGCACGAAAATCCTGCAGCGCATGGTCTGGAAGAACATCGCCGCCAACGAACTGGATTGGAGTTGGGAAGCCTCCCATGATGGCGGCAAAACCTGGCAGGTGCAGTGGCCCATCCACTATAAGCGCAAGAGCATGAAGAACTGATTCACCCTTCCCCACAACGGTTACCTCTGTAACCGCGGGTGACCCACGATTTCTTGCAGAAACATGTCGCCTGCGACAGTGTTAATAACAGTTAAGGTCGTGGGGGCAGATTATGCGAAATCGAAGTGTGGTCTTCGTGAGCGTCTTGCTGTGCAGCATCGCCTGGGGACAAACACAAAATCCTCCTGCGAGCAGCACCCCAGCCGGCAACCAGCAGTCGATGCCTGGGATGGATATGCCCGGCATGTCGGGTCACGACATGTCCAAGATGCCGATGAAAGACCTGCCGATGGAGAGCGATAAAGACGACAGCGATGCCAGCGCTCACGTGATGAAATCCATGGAAGGACACATGGACATGGGCCCGCATATGAAGATGACCGCCCTACGGCAGCCCAAGCCGGGCGATACTGCCCGCGCCCAGCAAGTCGCCCAGGACGCGCGGAAGGCCTCCGAAAAATACACGGACTATCACACCGCTTTGGCCGACGGTTACAAGATTTTCCATCCCGAAGTCCCGCAGAAGGTGTACCACTTCACCCATTACGGGTACGCTTTGGAGGCGGCCTTCCGTTTCAATTCCGAGCACCCCACCTCGCTGCTCTACGAAAAGCACGGCGAAGACTATAAGTTGATCGGAGTCATGTATACCGCGCCCAAGCGATTCACCGAAGATCAACTCGATGAACGCATTCCGCTCAGCGTTTCGCAATGGCATGAGCACGTAAATTTCTGCGCCCCTCCGGCGGATCGGAAGAAGGAAATGCTGGCGCCTCATCCCCAGTTTGGGCTGCGGGGATCCATCACCACGCAGACGGCCTGCGAGAACGCCGGCGGAACTTTCCATCCCGTGATCTTCAACTGGATGGTCCACGTCTACCCGTTCGAGAAAGATCAGGCGAACATTTGGTCGGTCGAGCGCCAGCACGGCGACGCCGACTAGACTGGTGTGGCGCGGGCACTCTTGCCCGCGAAATCTGACCACGAGCAAATAGCGCGCCCTTCAGTTCTGTGTTCGGCCGGGGAAAACACACTTCGCTCGTGAAGTCTTCTAGAACCCCGTGTTTTATATTCTGCACCCGTTTCGCGGGCAGGAGCGCCCGCGCCACACCAGTCTCTTCTTCTCACAAAACACATGCCCGATGTTCCTTTCCCGAGAATGATTTAGCCGGAGTTCCTTGCTACCGGAACGATGTGGCCATCGTCCAAGAAAGTACGATGAGATCGCAACCCAAGGGAACTTCCAGAGGGGCGAATGCGTAGTCTCTCAGAGTGGGTAAAGGGCTGGCGCAAGAGGTGACGCCGGTCAGATGGGATCTGACATTTTCTGCGGGGTCTGGGGATTCTCTCACACTCGGTTTGGCGGCCCAGGTGAGAAAACCCCCATCGCGGCAGCACAAGCTTGTGGCTTGTCTGCACAACCCCGGCCGCAGCATTGTAGGCGATTCGTGAGGAAACTCAAGTGTTTTCTCGCGCTGGTCGCGAACCGGGCCGCCCCAACCGTTTCTCGACGTGAATTCGGGAAAGAAAACAAGGAGCAGCTATGAAGTTCGCGACAGTTGAAAAGAGTCTGGTAATGGGGTTGGCACTGCTGCTGGCCTCCAGCGCGTTCGCAGCAACGAAAGCCACCTTGTCGTTGCAGAGTTCCACGACCGTCAACGGTGCCCAGCTCAAACCAGGCGAATACAATCTCCTGTGGGATGGCAGCGGCCCCAACGTGGAAGTCAGCATCATGCAAGGTAAGAAAGTGCTCGCCAAGGTTCCGGCGAAAGTAGTGGACCTGAACGCTCCCTCCCAGAACGACGCCGCCGTTGTAAAGCGCAATGACGACGGAACCAGCACGCTCTCGGGAATTCGCTTCGAGCACAAGAAATTCGCGCTCGAACTCGGCGAGTCCAGCGATGGGATGCAGGCAGGATCCAGCAAGTAAGGACGACAGGAATCAAGAGACAACAAAGGGGAGCAGGTGCATGCTCCCCTTTTCATCACTCTAACCGCTGGATTCGATCTTGACTTGCCTCCGCAGTGGTTGGGGGCTGACGGCCTCCCTCCAAAACGAATTCAGACTCTCAATACTTCGGCACCTTCGGATCCACGCGCTCGGACCACGCGGTGATTCCCCCGGCCAGATTGTGCACCTTGGTGAAACCCGCCTGCTGCAGGAATGCGACCGCTTTCGCGCTGCGGCCGCCCATCTTGCAGTGAACGACAATGTCGCGGCTGGAATCGAGTTCATTCACGCGCTTCGGCAGATCGTTCAGCGGAATCAGGTATCCGCCAATATTGCAGATCTGGTATTCGTGCGGCTCGCGCACGTCGAGCACAAACAGACCGTCTTTCGCATCCAGACGCCGTTTCAACTCTTCTACTTGAATCTCCGGAACTCCGCTCCCCACAGGTTTTTCCTCCCCGCGAATGCCACAAAACTCGTTGTAGTCTATCAGCTTGGTCACCGTGGGATGAGTGCCGCACACCGGGCAGTCCGGATTCTTGCGCAGCTTGAGTTCGCGGAACTTCATGCCCAGCGCGTCAATCAAGAGCAGGCGCCCGATCAACGGGTCGCCGATACCGAGGATCAGCTTGATGACTTCGGTGGCCTGCATTACGC